>JBMOHM010000001.1:0-149618 GCA_049317845.1 Nodosilinea sp.
CTTTAAGTTTAACCCCCCAATCACCTCAGCCAGGGGAAGGGGACGGTGATTGGGGCATAGGGGGGGGGGTACCAATTGCAGATGTTTATGGCGCTGACTGGCTCCAGCCAACCGTCCCCCATTGTAAAAGGCCAGTCCATCAATCTGGCTGAGACATAGGCTTAGGGCTTGAAAATCTCTACCATTAAGCCAGGTATCTTGATCTTCAAAGCTGCGAGTAACAATCAAAATATGATCATTTACCACATTATATTTATTTAAAAGACACAGATGGGTTTCAGAAAGGTTAGTTACAAACAGATCTGGGTCGTAGGGCAGAAAGGGATTAAATGGCTTGCCGGTTTTCTCGGTAGATTGCTGTTTCTGGTCAGCGATTTCTTTGCGAATTAAGTTGGCCACAATCCGCACCAGAAAAACCATACCCTCTTGCTCGATAAATTCGTAGTGGGTTTGAATTGGCTGTAGAGCACCACAGGCTAAAGCATGGTGGCTTTGCTGTTGAATCATGGACCACAATAGGGTGGGATTAAAAAGCGGGGAGGAATGAACCATAGCCAGTTGACCGGATATTTAACAAGCCAAAAACAAATTGTGTCTATACCGTGAGACCCTTGAAGACCTAAACTATAGGTCTGATTAGAACGCTGAGGACCTGGTTATCTGAATAGGCGCTCTGACTCACCTCCAAGGATGGAGGACACCTTCGGTAAAAGCCCTGAGCGGAAATCGCCCTTTCAACCATCCTTACTGACCGATGATCTAGGGCGACGGCTCTATCCGAGAAATTTTACCTACCCCATGGTAGCTTAGCTGCCTATCAATACCCTCCTACCTCTTTCCCTGAAGTCCTTGGCTCCGAGAAAATAATTTTTCAGCACTAGGGGAATCACACAAGTACCCCTAGTATGTTATAAAATATTAAGGAATTATAAGAATTCCCATCTAGCTTTTTGCCCCGTTGAGATCTTTAAGAGGTTATTTGAAAAGTCCGAGAGCAGTCCTAATTTATACCATTACGCAGTTTCAAATCCTGAGTATTTGAATGTTTTATTTGCGTTGTGGTTTTTTGATTACCCACGGAGTTCCTTTCCAATCCGCCTCTAAGGCTTTTCTTTTCAGCTATCTTGCTAGCCTGCCCTGTGTAAGGTAACGGTTTTGCTGACTCAGCCCATCTTGGGCTAAGGGATGGTTGCTTGGGACAAAATTGTCTAGGGCTGATCACTTCGTGGAGATCCTTTCTTGACTGCTACTATTGATCCTTCCCTTCGTTCCTTTACGGCTAACGCTGTCGCCGATTTAACCCTGAAACAGGTTATTCAAACCATTCCTAAAGTTTATTTTCAAAAGGATCCGACTAAGGCCTGGAGATCGGTATTTTTGAGTGTAGCGGCTGTTATTTTGGGCTATGCTGCGATCGCCTTTTCCCCCTGGTTTCTTCTACCGCTGGCCTGGTTTTTTACCGGAACAGCCCTGACCGGTTTTTTCGTCATTGGTCATGACTGCGGCCACCGTTCTTTTTCCAATCGCCGCTGGGTGAATAATTGGGTCGGTCACCTGATGTTTTTGCCCCTAATCTATCCCTTCCATAGTTGGCGGCTACTCCACGATATTCATCATCGCCATACCAATAATCTAGAGATTGACAATGCCTGGGCTCCCTGGACAGTAGATGAGTACAGCCAGGCTAATGGCCCGCTACAAGCCATCTACCGGGGTATGCGGGGATGGGGTTGGTGGCTAGCCTCCATCGCCCACTGGGCTGTATTGCACTTTAATCTGAATCGGTTTGAATCCCGCGATCGCTCTAAGGTGTTGAGGTCTGTCCTGCTGGTTGGGGTATTTTCCCTGGTATTCTTCCCTACCTTGTGGGCGATCTCTGGACCTTGGGGGATTGTCAAGTATTGGCTCATGCCCTGGCTGGGATACCACTTCTGGATGAGTACCTTTACCCTGGTCCACCATACCGTTCCTGAAATTTCCTTCCATCCCACCGCCACCTGGAACGAGGCAGAAGCGCAATTGTCTGGTACCCTCCATTGCGACTATCCCCATTGGGTAGAGGTTCTCTGCCACGATATCAACGTCCACATTCCCCACCATATTTCCGTTGGCATTCCCTCCTACAATCTGCGTCCCGCCTATGCGGCTTTGCAGCAAGAGTGGGGACCTTTGATTAAGCACACCCAGTTTTCCTGGCAGTTGATGAAAACCATCACGGGTCAATGTCATCTTTACCATCCCGATCGGGGTTACCAGCGCTTTGATGACCTGGATGCTCAATAACTAATCTGCCATCCGGCTGACCATACCCCTATCCTGGGCTTGACGGGACTCGCCTGGGGTAGGGATTGTTGTTGATCCTAACCGTCGGCCATGGGGCAGAGACAGGCCAGAGTCCCTATCCAGTCTTCGCTTCAACTAATTAATTCTCACCTGGGAATTCTCACCTGGGCGAGCTGGCCAAAACTGCGGATTAGAAAGCCTGGGATGATCCGTAGTCTCTGGTCAAAAAATATAAATTCTTCGAATAACGACGACTTTTATCAATATCCAGTGAACTTCGGCAGCGATCGCTAGGGGAGAGAGGACGGGTAAGGCAGAATAGCATTGTTAACACCGCTAAAGCTTCTATATCTAACTTCCTATAACTAACCCAACCCCTGGGGCTCATTTGCTCCAGGGGTTATTTAATGGCGTTTCAGTCAAAGGGGTGGTTTTGGAATAGGATGCATGACATTTCAACGACCCATGCCCTTATCGTAACTGGCGAAAACTTCTGCATAGAGGCAGATGCCGGTACTAGCAGTGTTCTCAAGCCCACCCTGGGCATAACCTAGGATTTCCTCTTGATTATGGCTGACGCGGTTTCTAGCAGTCTTCCGGGCGATCTGCTCGACCGTCTACTGGGATCATGGGCTTGAAAGATGCAAAAGTTATTGCCAGTCCCTGGGTCGAAACTATAGGCAGATCGATAATAATGATAAAACCGCGATCGCCCCTATTTCCTTTCTAGTCCCCATGTCCAGTTCTCCCTCTATTCCTGGCCTCTCTGCCGCGCCCCCAGTCCCCAGACTTAACCTACTGGCCATGCTGCGGTTAGGCGTTTTTAACATGGGCCTGGGCATTATGTCCTTACTCACCCTGGGGGTTCTGAATCGGGTCATGATTCAAGAACTAGAGGTGCCCGCCCTGGTGGCCGCTGGTGCCATTGCCGTGCACCAGTTTATGGCCCCAGCTCGCATATGGTTTGGCCAAATGTCCGATACTCGTCCCTTGCTGGGTCGCCATCGCAGCGGCTATATCTGGCTGGGAATTTTGACGGTGGCTGTGGTCTCCTTCGCGGCCCTGCAGGTGGTGTGGCAACTGGGAAGTAGTCTGGCCGATCAGGGGTGGAGTTCTCAAACCTATGGCTGGGTAGCTCTGCTTACCCTTCTCTTTGCCATTTACGGCCTGGCCTTGAGCGCCACCTCTACCCCCTTTACCGCCCTGCTGGTGGATGTTTCCGATGAGGATAACCGCTCTCGCCTGGTGGGCATTGGCTGGGCCATGCTGATGGTGGGCATCGTCACTGGGGTGATCATTACCAGTCTGGTTCTCAAACCCCTGGAATTGGATACCCCCCTTGATCAGGTGCGTCAGTCCGTTAATGGCTTGTTTATCATTGCTCCCGCCCTGGTCTGTCTGTTGACCCTGGTTAGTACCGTCGGTATCGAGGACCGCTACTCTCGCCTGCGTCAGCGCTCTTGCCTGGGCGATCGGGAAGACAGTATTACCCTGAAACGGGCTCTTAAAATTCTGACGGCTAGTCGGCAAACCAGTCTATTTTTTGGCTTCCTGCTGGTACTGAGTTTTAGTCTATTTATGCAGGATGCCATTTTGGAACCCTACGGCGGAGAGGTGTTTGGTATGACCATTGCCCAAACCACCCGGCTAAATGCCGCCTTTGGCCTGGGCACCCTGCTGGGGATTGTGGTCACGGGTTGGCTGGTGGTGCCCCGCCTGGGTAAGAAGCGAACCGTAGGTCTTGGCTGCCGATGGGCCGCCCTCTGCTTGGTGGGTATTACCCTCTCGGGCCTGACAGGCAGGCCCGAGGTTTTACTGACCTGGGTATTTTTATTTGGTAGTGCCTCTGGCGTATTAACCCTGGGGGCCATTGTGCTGATGCTGGATTTAACCGTTGCAGAAACCGCTGGTACTTTTGTGGGGGCCTGGGGGTTAGCCCAGGCCATAGCCCGGGGAAGCGCCACCGTTATGGGCGGGGCGGTGCTAGACCTGGGCCGGGCTATCCTAAGGGTTTTCCATGGGATGGGGGACATCGGCCAACCCCAGGCATTTCTGGCCTATGGTTTGGTATTTGGTCTGCAGGCTCTGGGTATGATGGTCGCCATTGCCCTGCTGGGGCGGGTGGATATTCAAGAGTTTCAGGCCAATGCTAAGGCGGCTATTACGGCGGCTTTACAAGGAGAAATGGACTAATCGTGACAGATTTTTATAACCAGATCCTGGCGATCGCCCAAACTACCACTGCTACCGTAGGACAGACCTTGCTGGAGCAGTTTGGCCAGGCTGAGGCGGACCTGAAGGCCGATGGTAGTCTGGTCACCGCCTGCGATCGCTGGGCCGACCAGGTCCTGCGGGAAAGGTTGCAAAGCCACTTCCCCGACCATGGGGTGTTGAGCGAAGAAGGGGAGCACATTTTTCCGGATCGGGACTGGTGCTGGGTAATTGACCCCATCGACGGCACCACTAACTTTACCCGGGGCATTCCCATCTGGGGCATTTCCCTGGGCTTACTGTACCGGGGCGTACCGGTCTTCGGTTACGTGGCCATGCCTCCTCTAAATCAAAATTTCTACGGCTACTGGCCCGGAGAGACGGGCCTGACCATGCCCAGGGGTGCCTTCTCAAACCACCGGTCGATTCAGAGTAGCCAGGCTGTCCCTGGCCCCCAGGAGTTCTTTAGTCTCTGCGCCCGTAGTACCCAGGTGATGGCCCAGCCCTTTCCCTGCAAAATTCGCATGCTGGGTTCGGCGGCCTACAATCTGCTGATCGTCGGAGCGGGTTGGGCCTTGGGGGCGGTGGAAGCAACCCCGAAGATTTGGGATATTGCCGCTGTCTGGGCCATTTTGCAAGCCGCTGGAGCTACCTGGGTAGCTCTGGATGGGACCGATCCCTTTCCCCTGGTGGTAGGTCAGGACTACAGTCGCCAGTCCTATCCCACCCTGGTTACCGCCCAGGCCACCTGGGTACCCCTCTTTCAGCCCCTGGTGACAGGGGTACACCAAACCATTAACTAACCCTGGTTCAGGCTCAAATCGCTCCAGCCAGCCCTCCTTAACTACCGATGACCAGATTTAGGAGAGCAACGGTAAACTGTCTATAGCGATTTCATCTTCCAGGTTTTGCCATGACGGCTACTCTTCCCACCCTTCCCACTCTCTCTGCCCAGTACGACCCGACGTTAACGGAAAGCAAATGGCAGACCCAGTGGGAAACCCAACAGGTTTTCAAGGCTGACCCCAATCATCCCGGAAAGCCCTACTGTGTGGTCATTCCGCCCCCCAATGTGACCGGCAGCCTGCACATGGGCCACGCCTTTGAGAACGCTCTGATCGATACCCTGGTCCGCTATCAACGCATGGCCGGTCGCAATACCCTGTGGTTACCCGGTACGGACCACGCCAGCATTGCCGTCAGTACGATTCTAGATAGGCAACTCCAGGCGGAGGGAGTAAATCGGGAGGAGTTGGGCCGCGATCGCTACCTGGACCGGGCCTGGCAGTGGAAGGGGGAATCCGGTGGCACCATCGTCAACCAGCTACGCAAGCTGGGGGTCTCGGTGGATTGGTCCCGGGAGCGCTTCACTATGGACGAGGGCCTGTCCCACGCTGTCCTCACCGCCTTTACCCAACTCTACGAGGAGGGGTTGATCTACCGGGGCAACTACATGGTCAACTGGTGCCCCGCCAGCCAGTCAGCGGTGTCTGATCTGGAGGTGGAACAAAAGGAAATCGACGGTCACCTGTGGCATTTTCGCTATCCCTTCAGCGATGGCTCTGGCCACCTGGAGGTGGCCACCACCCGCCCCGAAACCATGCTGGGGGACACCGCCGTGGCGGTCAATCCGGCGGACGATCGCTACCGTCATCTGGTGGGCAAGACCCTCACCCTACCGATCCTGGGTCGGGAAATTCCGGTGATTGCCGATGACTACGTCGATGCCGCCTTTGGCACCGGCTGCGTCAAGGTCACCCCGGCCCACGACCCCAATGACCTGGCCATGGGGGAACGTCACCACCTGCCCCTGATTACGGTGATGAATAAGGATGGCACCCTGAACGAGGCCGCCGGTCCCTTCGCCGGTCTAGACCGTTTCGCCGCCCGCCAGGCGGTGGTGCAACGCCTACAGGAGGAGGGCTACCTGGTGCGGGTGGAGGACTATCGCCACACCGTGCCCTACAGCGATCGGGGCAAGGTGCCGGTGGAGCCCCTGTTGTCCACCCAGTGGTTTGTGAAAATTCGGCCCCTGGCGGACAAGGCCCTGGATTACCTGGACAACCACCAGTCCCCCCGCTTTGTGCCCGAGCGCTGGACCAAGGTCTACCGGGACTGGCTGGTGAACCTGAAGGATTGGTGTATTTCCCGCCAGCTCTGGTGGGGTCACCAGATTCCCGCCTGGTACGCCGTCAGTGAGACCGGTGGGGAAATCACCGACCACACCCCCTTTGTGGTGGCGGCCACCCCGGAGCAGGCCCAGGCTAAAGCCCAGCAAAAGTTTGGCGTCGATGTGGTGCTGGAGCGGGATCCGGACGTGCTGGACACCTGGTTTTCCTCCGGTCTTTGGCCCTTTTCCACCCTGGGCTGGCCCGAGGCCGGCGCCCAGGACCTGCGGACCTACTACCCCACCACCACCCTGGTCACCGGCTTTGACATTATCTTCTTCTGGGTAGCCCGCATGACCATGATGGCGGGCCACTTCACCGATGCCATGCCCTTTGAGACCGTCTACATCCACGGTCTGGTGCGGGACGAAAACAACAAGAAAATGTCCAAGTCCGCCAACAACGGCATTGACCCCCTGGTGTTGATTAATAAGTACGGCACCGATGCCCTGCGCTACACCCTGATTCGGGAGGTTACCGGGGCGGGGCAGGATATTCGCCTGGAGTACGATCGCAAAACCGACGAATCTGCCTCGGTGGAAGCCTCCCGCAACTTCACCAACAAACTCTGGAATGCCTCTCGGTTTGTGATGATGAACCTGGGCGGTGAGTCCCCCGCTGAGCTGGGGGTGCCCGATTTAGATCACCTGGAGCTGGCCGATCGCTGGATTCTCTCCCGGTTTAACCGGGTGGCGGCGGCGGTACGGGGCCACCTGGACCAGTACGGCATGGGGGAAGCGGCCAAGGACCTCTACGAGTTTATCTGGGGTGACTTCTGCGACTGGTACATTGAACTGGTCAAAGCCCGCCTGCAAACCCCAGGGGTTTCTAAGCGCACCGCCCAACAGACCCTGGCCTTTGTGCTAGATGGCATCCTCAAGCTGCTGCACCCCTTTATGCCCCACATCACCGAGGAGGTTTGGCATACCCTCACCCAGGCGGAGGATGACCAGTTTCTGGCCCTCCAACCCTACCCCGTGCCCTTTGCGGGGCTGATGGACGATCCCCTGGAGGAGCAGTTTAGCCTACTATTTAACACCGTTCGCACCCTGCGCAACCTGCGGGCTGAAGCCGGTATTAAACCAGGGCAGCGGATTGAAACAATTTTGGAAAGTGACAATCCTCAGGAACGCCAGATCCTCAGGGCCACCGCCGATTATATTAAAGACCTGGGCAAAATCGATACCCTGGTGATTACGGGGGGTAAACCAACCCCTCTCCAGGGCGAAGTCCCATCCCCCTTTAACCTGGGGGATAGTTCTTGGCTGGCGGGCGTGCAGGATGTCTGGCAAGGAATCGGGCCGCTGTTTGAACAGCCCCTGGACTACATCAGTGGATTTTGGGCAGACATGGGACGGCCCGCCTTTACCCTACTGTGGATCCTGGTGGGGGCGATCCTGCTGAAGCTGGCCAGTGGAGTAGCAACGGCTGTAGACCATACCCCGGTGGTTGGCTCCCTCATGCAGTTGGTGGGGCTTTACTATACTTTCACCCTGGTGCGTCGCCATCTGCTGACCAGACGAGATCGCCAGGAACTTCAGCAAACCCTGGGCCACTGGTGGGTTGATGTGATTGGTCCCGATCAGCCCTCTCGTCCCCTCCCCAGGGTATCTGTGCCAGTAGCGGCGGCTAATGGGGCGGTTAACGGCAATGGCTTCCATGGGGCCTCTCCAGGATCAGACCAGCGACAACTGTTTGTCGGGGTTACCGGTACGGTACAGGTCTTAATTCCCCTCACGGGCCTGGTGGATATTGACGCCCTGCGAGCTAAATTAACCAAGGATCTAACTAAGATTGAGGCCGAAATTCAGACTCTGACGGGACGGCTGAGTAACCCTGGCTTTGTCGATAAGGCTCCTGAGAGTGTGGTGCAGGGGGCTCGTCAGGCACTGGCGGAGGCCCACACCCAGGCTACGATCTTGCAGAGCCGACTGCAACGACTTTGATACCTGGAGTAGACCGACTCGCCAAGGCTATAGGCCCAAAATCTCGTTGTTGCGCTGCCGCACCCGGGCCAACACCCGGGGATCCTGGGCCAGATCCACGCCCCAGGAAGGTAATACCTGCCGGAGCCGTTGCTGCCAGGCTGGACTGGCCCAGCGTTGGGGTAGGCTGCGTTGCACTACCTCCACCATGATCGGAACGGCGGTGGAGGCTCCTGGGGAAGCTCCCAACAGAGCGGTTAGGGAACCATCCCTACTGCTAACCACCTCTGTCCCCATCAGCAACCGGCCATGACCTTGTATCTGCTTAATTAGCTGTACCCGCTGTCCGGCGATCGCCAGTTCCCAATCAGCCCCGTCGGCCTCCGGTAGAAATTCACGCAGGCTGGCCAGACGTTGGTCCATGGATTGCACCACCTGACCCAGTAGGTAGCGCACCAGATCAAGATTTTCGAGACCAGCCTGGAGGCAGGGGAGTAAGTTGCCGGGTCGAATGGATCGGGGTAAATCCCACAGGGATCCCTGCTTCAGGAAGCGGGTGGTAAAGCCAGCGTAGGGGCCAAACAACAAGGCCCGCTGGCCCTGAATCCAGCGTGTATCCAGGTGGGGCACTGACATGGGGGGCGCCCCCACCTGGGCCATGCCATAGACCTTGGCATGGTGGGCGGCAATGACTCTGGGGTTACGGCAAACCAACCACTGGCCACTGACGGGAAAGGCGCCATAGAGGCGAGCCTCGGGAATTCGCGATCGCTGCAACAAGGGCAGCGTACCTCCCCCCGCGCCTAGAAAGACAACGGCAGCCTCAAACAGGCCCCGGTCTCCCCCTGGTTTTTGGACCTGAACCTGCCATGCATGGCCTTCCTGGGCGGGCTGACGGCGCAATTTCACTACCTGATGCCGCCTCAATACCGCCATGCCCTGGCGCTCCAGTCCCTCCAGCAAGCGCTGACTGAGACGGCCAAAATCAATATCCGTGGCTCGCCCTACCCGGGTGGCGGCGAGGGGTTGATCGGGACGTCGACCCTGCATTACTAGCGGCATCCAATCCTGTAATTGCCCCCAATCGGTGCTCCAAACCATATCGGCGAAGGGGGGCAGGGCGCTCAGGGCCTGGTAACGGCGCTGCAAAAAGGCCACAGGGGTTTCCCCCCAAACAAAACTGAGGTGGGGTACCGGTCGAATAAAGTCCGCCGGATACCCCAGTAATTGCTGCTCCACCAAGGAACTCCAGAACTCCAGACTGTGTTCAAAGGCCGTGTTAATGGCCAGAGCCTTGGCGGTGGGAATCGATCCATCCGGGGCCGCTGGGGTATAGTTGAGTTCGCAGTTGGCGGCATGGCCCGTACCAGCATTGTTCATGGCTGCGCTACTCTCAGCCGCTAACTGGGATAGCTGTTCCACCACCACCACGGTCAAGGTGCGATCCAGTTGCCACAGTAAACTGGCTAGGGTAGCCCCCATAATTCCCCCACCCACCACCAGCACATCACAACGCTGTGTTTCCATGCTGGCTACAGCGCCCCGTTGACTAATCGATAGGGGGCCTGTGGCCTATCTCCAGCGGGGAGAGAGACTTCAAGGGTTATGGGTTGATGGGCGACGATGGGCATGGGCTATGGCTCCTGGGTTACCAAGGTCTCCTTTACTCTAGCGGATTCTTTCTGGATCGCAGGTCCAGAAAGAATGGGTTAACCCTAACTCCGGGCAACAGGGCTAGGATTAACCCATTCGCCGTAGGGACATTGCGGTGTCCTCTAGCTGCATAGGCTCTGCTCTGTTGCCCTTACTAAGACTATAGCTGCCAGAGAAATTCGAAGAAATCGACGCCTTAGTCTAAAATCTACAGGTATGAATACTGAACTAAACTACACCCTACCGCCAGCTGTACGCCGAATTGCCAACGCCTTTCGATTAACTGGGTGGATCAGTTTTTGGTGCCAGGTGGTACTGGCGGTTATTGCCAGTCTGGTGCTGTTATTTGGCCTCGCCAATCTGGGCGGTCGGGCTGGCGACGTCAGTAACCCTGGTACGGGGGCCGGTTTGAGCTTGACCGCCCTGGGTTTAGTAGCTGTATATCTGAGTACTTACTGGGCCTTTAGCTACACTCGCCTGGCTCGCCGTCTATGTAGTCGGGATGGAGCTCGACGACCTAGCCCTAAGGAAGCGATGCAGGCTCTACGCTTAGGCATCATGATTAGCATGGCGGGTATGTTGGTCACCCTCTTTGGTAGTAATGCCCTGGTGGGTTCCCTACTAGCTAAGACCCTAATTCAACCCCAAGGCGCTGCTGTTTTTGTGCCGGGCAGTATGGGGCAGTATGTTAGGCCCTTTGATATTTTCGTGGTGCAGGGCAATACCATCATTCTTCTGGCCCATTTTATTTTTCTGGCGGCTACCCTGTGGCTGCTGCGCACCATTAATCGAGCCTAGGGGAAGGTTGCCGTTTCCAGGTAGCAATGCCATGGTCTATGATCGAAGCATAACTTTCATGAATACTTCCTCACCCCAGATCTATGGATGTAATGGACTTTTTCCGCTTGAGTGCGGGTAACTGGCATTCTCAGCGCACCACCCACCATTTGCCCTTTCGGCGAGCGGAGCTAGGGGATTCGACTATTTCGGTGGAAGCCCTGGAGGAGGGCCACCCCAGCGTGGTGGAAATTTGTCAGCTCCATAGCGTCGATCCGGCCCTGGCGGTAGGTGGAGCCCTGGTTACCTGGCAGGGGTCAATGGCCTGGGACCGGGAAGATGAAAATCACACCGGTAATACGGTGTTTGCTTTGGTGCCGGATCGGGATCAGCCCGCCACCGGTCAGTTACTGCGGGAGCGGGGTTATGCCGAGATCGTGCCGGTGATTGGTCGCTACGAGATCGATGCCGACCAAGGACTGGTGCTTACCACCGAATACGAAACTATGAGTTCTGTGGAACGGTTCTGGTTCGCCCACCCTAACCTGCGGTTACGAACCAGTGTGGTGAAGCGCTTTGGAGGCTTTAACACCGCTTCTTTTTGTGCTGAAAGTAGAATTTTGTCACCGACTTCCCAAACCACTGGGGAGAACCCGGTGCAGTCTCCTCTCACCGTCCTATCAGCCTTTGGCTGGTAGGACGGTGAGAGGGTGGTTCTGACCGCTTGTAGAAACAGCGCACGAAGGCCAACATCAAGTAAACGTGGTGTTGGCCCTATAGCAAAAGGATCTCTACGAGCTGAGCCTATGCCCCAAAGGACTTACCGCAGCCGCAGGTCTGATTGGCGTTAGGGTTAGTAAATTGAAAACCGCCCCCAATCAGAGCATCGCTGTAGTCCAGCATCAATCCATAGAGATAAAGCAGACTTTTCTTGTCGCAGACTACCTGAAACCCTTCGTAGTCGTAAATTTCGTCATGTTCGTTAATATTCTCCGGGTTTTCAAAGTCCATAGTGTAGGACATGCCAGAACATCCTCCCTGGCGTACGCCTACCCGTAGACAAAGATTTGAATTACCCTGGCTGTGTTGCAAGGCTTTAACATGTTCAAGGGCTTTTGCGGAGAGTAAAATACCCCGAGATTGTTCCGTAACCTGGGCCATAGTAACTTTTCCCTTGAGGATTGACGGCGGGTAAACCGCCTCAATCGGGCGGTTAGACGCTACAACTAAGGAAGGGGAAGGCGGCGATCGCCCATACCCCCGACTTGGGTTCTGTAGCTTTTCCTAGTTTAGCGTAGCTACCTGGGAATCAGGGTTAGAAAACTATAGGAAGACCTTGTCTACCATTAAACTCGTCTATGCTGATCAAAGCTAAGGGCTGATTTCAGGACAGCTGCCATACCGTTTCCTAGTTTTTTCCCATACCATGACTCGATTGAACCGCATTACCATTGACCGGCTCAAGCAAATACCCCGCACAGCAACGGTATGGGAGGGCGATCGCCGACCAATGCACCACTTGGGAGAGGAGGATCAAGTCCCCTGGGGTCGGCATGGGGAAGATAGCGACTGTATTGTCTGGCTGGATAGTGGCCACGGCAAGGTACGTGGGATTGGTATTGTGCCCGCTAGCAGTGGCTACGAACCGGTGGTGAGAACTCTGATCCAGGCAATTGAAGCCCCCCAGGGAGCTTTACCACCGGCGCGTCCGCAAAAGGTCGTAGTTTGTAACCGGGAATTACAGTTTTACCTGCGGGGCGCCCTACAGGATTTAGACATCGTTGTCGATTATGAGCCCGATCTACCCCTAATTGACGACTTATTTAGCGCCCTACAGCAATCCAGGCCCCTAACGGAGGCCCAACTTCCCCACCGCCATGCCGAGGCGATGCTGGCTAAGGCTATGGAAATCTGGGAACTGGCCCCCTGGCATAGCCTGAATGAACAGCAAATTTTAGCTGTCGAACTAAATCACTGGGATGTAGATACCCTTTATGTCTCGGTTTTGGGTATGGGTGGGGTGGAATACGGTTTGCTCATGTACCGATCCCTGGCTTCCCTGACCCAATTTCGAGAACGAGTCCTGCTAGGAGAACAGTCCTCTAAGCAAATGCAGGAGGCCTTTCTCGAGCAGGACTGTCTGTTCCTGAACTTTGAGTTATTTTCAGACCAGGAGGCAACCCTACCATCTTTGCAGGATAGGCACTGGTCTAAGATGGTGGATGCCCCAGATATCGTTGAACCTGACTTCGGTAGTATCCACCCCCTCGAGGGCATGCGGAGTCAACTGGCGGAGCAAGAAGGGGCCATTTTGCTAGTGGTGCTGGAAGCTATTAAACGCTTCTTTAGTAAATACCGGTCTCAGCTAGAGTCTCCCGCCTACGGGAATCTCAAGGGTACCTATCAGATTGCCAATCCCGAAAAGAGCCTAGGGTCATCCCTAAAGGTAACGGTGAAAACCTTGCCGGAGCTAACCCACGCCCTAACGGTCCAAACCGATCGGGCCTTTGCCGATGATTTCTCCCCCGGTAGTGGTCTACCGGCCCTGCGGGATGATTATATTCCCCAGGGCACCTTAGTTATGCTGGTTCAGTTTGAGAACAGCTGGCTGCAACAACTCCGGCAAAACCGGGCGATCGCCTATCAAAGTCAGTCCAAGGCCGATTATGGCCAGGCCATCACTGTCCCGGCGATAATTCTGCAGACCTCCCGTCCTAAGGCTAAGACCCTGGTGGGTCAGTTGCAACGGGCGGGTGGAATACAGGCGATATGTTTTAACCCTGGTCGCGATCCGATTGAGAAGATCAGCTTTAACCTGGGACTGTTTCAGACCGGCGATGGCGACATGCACCTGTTTGCCGAGTACGATGTTAGCCAGCCCGAGGTTAAACAGCTCCTGGAAAGCTGGGAGGCATGGCAAAGGACCTCTAAGGGTAGCTGCTTGGTAATTGTGGCCACTGGCTTGACGGGACAAACCCGGGGTAAACCAGATCTAAAGGATATGGTGGCGGTTTTTGAGGCCCATTGCCGTACTCCCCAGGATCTGCAATTGCCGCCCCTGCTCCTGGGCTACGATAGCAATCTATAACTTCCCCACAGCCCCGGCTATATGTGCCTTTGTTACAGCCCTGGCCCCGGCAGCTGAGTCCCCTTCATAATAAAGGTATAGCTTTTCTCGGAGAACTGGTGAACGGGTTCTCGAGGAATGTCCGTCTCTGCAATCTGAACCAGGAGACTGACCATGTTTAAGAAAATTTTGGTGGCTTTAGATAGTTCTCCCCTCCGCGGAGTGGTGTTCAATCAAGCTCTGCAACTGGCCCAACAGACTGGTGCTAGCCTCAGCCTGTTGCATGTTTTATCGGCCTATGAGGAAGGTAGTCCGGGTATTCCCATTCACTCCTATCAGGCCTACTACCCAATTTTGGATGATGCCATTTGGAAAGATTACCAGGAACGCTGGGGAAAATTTGAGGCCGATCGCCTCGCCCGACTACAGGGAGAAGCCGATCAGGCTTTGGCGGCGGGGGTAACGGTGGAGTTTTCCCAGGTAGCGGGAGACCCGGCCATGACCATTTGTACCGTCGCCCAATCCTCCCAGGCCGATCTGATTGTAATCGGTAGCCATGGCCGCAGGGGCCTAGAAGAAATGATGTTGGGCAGTGTCAGTAACCATGTGATGCACCGCGCTCCTTGTTCGGTGCTGGTGATCCGCGGTGGTCAGCCCGCCAATCCTTCACCCCTGAGGGCTGAAGGGAACGCTGAACCGCAGCCGATTGCCGCTTCAACCCCGGCTTAAGGCCCCATCCCCCCATCCCTGGGTAACCAGGAAACGGTCCACCAGCTCCCCTAACCCAGGAGATTGGCGATCGGCGTATTCGTAGCGAGCCCGACACAGGGGTTTGTTAAGGGTGACTAAGCTGGCTAGATCGATGGGGGTACCGGTAACAATGACATCCGCCTCGGCCCGGTTGAGGGTAGCGGCGAGGGCAGCTATCTGATCCGCAGAATAGCCCATGGCTGGGAGGACTGGCCCGATGTGGGGGTATTGCTGGTAAATAGCCACAAGGGCCGGATCGGCCCAGGGGCGAGGATCGACAATGGTGGCGGCCTGGGCTTGGCGGGCGGCAATATAACCCGCTCCGTAGGCCATGCCACCGTGGCTGGTGGTGGGACCGTCTTCTACTACGATCACCCGTTTATCCTTGACCTGTTCGGGATGATCCAGATGAATAGGTGATCCGCCCTCTACAATAGGGACCTGGGGCAGGAGCGATCGCACCCCAGTCTTGACCCGATCTACAGCGGCGAGGTCTGCTGTATCCGCCTTAGCCACCACTACCACATCGGCCATACGCAGCACTGCTTCACCGGGATGGTAACCAGTTTCGTCCCCTGGGCGCAGGGCATCCACCAGAACAATATGGAAATCGGGGCGCACAAAGGGAAAGTCGTTATTGCCGCCGTCCCACAGAATCAGATCGGCTTCGGCGGCGGCCCGAGGCACAATTTCACCGTAGTCTACCCCCGCATAGACCAAGTTACCCACCGCCAGATGGGGCTCGTATTCCTCCCGTTCCTCCAGGGTACAGTGGGCCGCCGTCAGATCGGCAGGGCTGGCAAATCGCTGCAGGCGTTGCCGATCCAGGTCACCGTAGGGCATGGGATGGCGAATCACCGCCAGCCGCAGACCCCGACCTCTCAGCCGCTGAGATAACCACCGACTTACCTGGGATTTGCCGCAGCCTGTGCGTACCGCCGAGACGGCGATCACCGGTACCGATGCCTGAAGCATGGTGCGTTCTGGCCCTAACAGCAAAAAATCCGCACCCGTAGCCAGTACCCGCGAGGCTAGATGCATCACCTGAGGGTGGGATAGATCGCTGTAGGCAAACACCACCTGGTCAACCTGGTAGCGATGGCAGATTAACTCTAGATCCGCCTCTGGCACGATGGCAATGCCCTGGGGATAGAGGGGACCAGCCAAACTGGGGGGATAGCGGCGATCGCCAATGCCCTCGATCTGGGCCGCAGTAAAGGCTACTACCTCTACTGCCGGGGTCTGACGATAAACCAGATTAAAATTATGAAAGTCGCGCCCCGCCGCCCCCATAATCACCAGGCGCGATCGACGGGCAGGGGATGACAGGGCAGAAGGGGAGAGGCCACCCTCAAGGATCATAGGAACACCGGGATAGATGGGATCGATTGTGCCACAGAGGGACTCCGCTTCAACTCCCGAGGTAATCTATTCATCTCTTAATAGGACTCATAAGTCTTATAGTGTGTCTATTTTCTAGGCTTATGAGTCTTGTGTTAAGATAAGGGTTGTAGTGTTTGCCAGACCCCTTAAGACTCTATTGAAGGATTAAGGCTAGAGCTGGATGGGTATTCTCGTTCCCCCCATTGGACGGGGCTAGGACTATGACTCTGAATTGGTCAGATGGTTCCGTTAGCAGACATCCAAAGGCAGCGCCATGGCATCCCCTGGGGCCTAGGACCAGGACTAAAATCTTTTTGTGAGACTTATCTGTCTATGATTAGGTCTAGCTGCGAGACGAAAAAGACCTGGGTCAAGATCGGTCTAGTGGAGCCTGGGAAGTAGTAAATTATCCTGAAAGTACTTGAATAGTTGCGTACAAAGCAAATACTCAAAACCTCAAAAGTCTTTTTTGAAAAGGATTTTGATTTAAGTAGGCTCAGTTTGGACTAAATTTGGACTAAAATTAGCCCTATCAGATTTCCCGGTGAACCTGGTAGGTTGTAGGAATAAGCGTCTCGCAATTGGACCTATAAATTGCGCTAAGAGACTTGAAAAGGGATACAGGAGTCCAATTGTAAGATAGGTGGCTGGAGTGAAAACCCTGGATAACTACCTGGTAATTGAATGATAGGAGAATGGGTATGACTGTGAATAGGGAGAGTTGCTGGCTGTAGGCAGGGAGTAACATAATTGCGAAGGGAGGGCTAAGTGCCATCCTTTGAGGGATCTATAGCAGTTCTTAGTCTGATGAAGTACAGTTGCAGCCTCTGAAGCTATTAGCTGAAAGGTTTTCCCCAATTCAGGTGTATCTCATACGTCCAGGAACCGCTATAGTCAGATTTGAGTGCTTGCGGTGGCTGGGTTGTCCGCCATATTAAGGTCTGGAAAATGGCACGGTCGATCCTTGGTTCCCTACACATCGTCTTAAATAATCTAATGTTTACAACACTCCTGACGGCCCCTACTGAATTGATCCACCTGTCTGGCATTAGCTAGCAGACTTACGAAAGGCTGTTAGAAGAGCGGAATGTAGATACTACTCTAGTAGTGTTATGAAACTTACCATAGGACATCAATGAATACCCCTAACTTTTGGAAATTCTTTAATGAAAAAGCCTATCCTAGACTGGCGCAGAGACAGGAAACATTTAAGTATATTTTTGAGCATCTAGACAAAAAGAACCGTCCTATTTTCCTTGTAGAAACAGGTTGTGTACGTCGAGAAAACACCTGGGAAGGGGAAGGACAGAGCAGCATACTATTTGATCGATTTTGCTCAGAATGGCCAGGATCAGTAGCCTACAGTGTGGATATTAATCCAGATGCGACAAAACTATGTAAAACCCTGGTTAGCTCAGCCTTAGAAGTCCACACTGGTGATAGTGTCTCCTTTCTCAAAGATATAGCTGCCAACCGACCCCTTGATTTTCAATATCTTGACCTACTCTATCTGGATTCCTATGATGTGGACTTTAATAATCCCCATATTAGTGCATTACATCATATGAAAGAGCTAATGGCGGCTGCTACATTGATCAATGCAGAGACATTAGTCGTTATCGACGATGCACCATCGGAGGGTTTATTCATCCAGTCAGACAATGGTCCGGCTCTGATCATGCCGCCTCAAATATCCGGAAAAGGTAAATATGTTGCAGACTATGCCAAGACGATCGGGCTGGAACCGATATTTAGTAGTTACCAGGTCGGTTGGATCGGTTTTTAATCCTGGGGGTCAAGCGGTAGTCCACTAGCAACCGTAGGGAATAGGATCGCCGTAGCCTCCGGCAAGGGGACGGAGGCGAGCCAGAGCGCCCCTCCCGAGTATTCCCTTTTAACCGGAAGCCTGTCAGAAGCCATGGAATTGACCAATCAATCCTGTCCTGAGGGTACCGACCAAAGCCAGACATTATATATCGACCATAGAGAGCCCCTAAATTACCCCCCTGGGGGGTAATTATTGTTCTAGCTGCCCTAAATTAGCGTGGATCAGAGCTCCATTCAGGACCGGATGGGTGGCGGCAAAGTAAATCACTTCAGCAATTTCCTGGGGATCGATTAAACGACCTTGAGCGTTCATGCCTTTAACCGCCTCAATCACCCCTTGATCGTAATTCAGGTGGGTCATTAGCATGGGGGTGTCGGTGAAACCAGGACATACACAGGCGGTATGGATTTGGCGATCGCCCAGATCCTGGCAGGTGGCGCGCATTAACCCAGCCACAGCATGCTTAGAGACTACATAACTCAAGGCCCCGGCAACCGCCTTCTCCGATAGGGTAGAACCCAGATAAATAATGGCAGAACCATCCGCCATAAAGGGCATGAAAATCTGATTTAGGATGGTAGGGGCGATCACCGCCACCTCTAGCACTGCTCTAAAGGTAGCCGCATCAACCCTGATCAGGTCATCTTTTCTTAGATTGGCAGCATTGTGCACTAACACGGTGACGGCAGTAGCATTTAAATGGGGGAGGAGCTTGTTTTTGAGCGTGACTTCAAGGTCCGGCTGGCCAAGGTCGACCTGAATGGTCAGTACCCCATCTAAAGGGCACAAACTTCTAGAGATATTCACAATATCCCAGCCCTGCTGTTGAAAACATTTTACCGTAGCCAGTCCGATGCCACTAGTGCCACCAGTTATGACTAATTGACCTGTACTCATGACTTTTTCCAAAAACTACTACCCGACTGCCCCGGCCCTGAAAACACCTTAACCTCTATAGAATGAATACAATCCTGAGGTCGAGTTTCTACATAGATGAGGAGGTTTTGTAAAAACCAATAGGATAGTTCTTCTACGGTGATATTACGTAGTGAAAGTAGTTTGATATCTCGTCTTAGGAAGGGAATTTTCTCTTTGCCATGGTTGAATAGAATATAAATATAGTCTTTAGCTTCTTCGATCTTTATAGCAGGATTATCAGCGGCGATTAAAACCACTTCGTCTAGGGAATCGCAAAGCTCAATGATGGCTTTTTTATAGTTACCGTAGTCAAAGGTCATGCCATTTTCTAGCACCTCCGCTTCAATCGCAGCATAAACTGAAAATCGATGACCATGTAAGTTTTCCCGTTCGACATCAGAGAATATAGTAAAATGTCCAGCGGAAAAACCCATTCTTTCTTTAAAAAGTTCGATCTTGGTTAGACGCTTTTCCATTTTTTTCAAGAATTAGTTATGGGATAGAAAACCAATCTTATCTTAACGAAGAGACTGTAGAACCTGAATAAATTGTTCAGCAATGGTGGAAACATCAAAATCTTCCACCTTAGCTCGTCCAGCCTTACCCATAGCGGCTGCCTGCTCAGGAGACAGCAGGACAGTGGCTAGTTTTTCCGCCAAATCCTCTGCATTCAGGGGTGTCGCCAATAGTCCCTGCAGGCCATCTTCAATCAACTCGGGGGTTGAGGATGAGCGACTGGCTACAATGGGCTTAGCGGTTGCCATGGCCTCGGTAAAAACCAGACCAAATCCCTCCTGCAGACTTGGCAGACAAAAAACCTGGCAGTTCATATACTCCCGTACCAGGTCTGCATAGGAGAGATAGCCCAGGAAAGTGACGGTCTGTTGTAGCCGTAGTTGCTCTGCTAAGCGGCTCAGATTAGGCCACTCCGGTCCTTGACTGGCAATTCTCACCTTTACGGTGGGGATATAATGGCGCAAAATAGCAGCAGCCCGAATCAGGGTAGCGACATTTTTACGGGGATACTGTACTCCGACACACAGGACGGTTGGCTGTGGGTCTACTATTTCCTCTGGTGGGGATGCGGCTATGGCCCTATCCCACCCCTGGAGATCGAAAGGGGGTGGCACCCTGAGAATCGGTTGGGAATATCCATAGAGCTCACCTAGACGTTTACAGGAATAGGTACTAACTGTGATCACCTGGGTAGCCCGGTGTACGCTCAGCCGCTCCGCCTTTGCCATTAACTCTAGGGATAGGCGCACCCATCCCCGTTCAAATTGAGCTTCGTCGGCAATAATGCCGTGGATATAGGCAATAAACGGAGATTGGATGCGATGGGCAAGGGTATAGCCATCCATATCCAGCCCCACCACCACATCGTAGGAGTCAAAATCATGGGGATTGAGACTCAGGTTCCAGGCAAAGCGATTAGCCATATAGCCCGCTATACCAAAGGGTCGGGTTGGGGTATGGGTGTCAACCCTATGCCCCTGCGATCGCAGATAGTCGATCAGGTAGGCCGTTCCTACAAAAGTGCCACTTCCCAACCTGACGTTTTGAGGAGTAGCCGTAATAAAGGCGATCTTCATGAGGTTAAGGGGAGTTAAGAAGATGAGTAAATGGGGTCCTTATCGGTAATAAATTAGACCTTATCCTGGTTGACTGACAAAAGTTGATGCGAATGGCTGAAATGCTTTCGGCATAGTAATTTCAGCCATTTTGAGTACAAGGGGGACACAGCGTTCTAAGGTTAGATACCACTCAAAACCGAGAACCCTGTGTCCCCCCTTTACAATGCCCTAAATACCTGGTTGGGTCAATCGCTGCCCTGGGCCCACCGCACTCATTTGACGACCTGCATAATCATGGTGGCCGCCCTGATTCAGCGCGGCGAGGTCAGCCTGACTCGCTGGCTACCTTACCTACCTTGCCGTGGACTACAGGCCCAAAGCAAACAGCGACGGGTGAGTCGATGGCTCCACAATAGCCGTATCAATATTCACCGCCCCTATAAACCTCTAATTCAATCCGCCTTGGCCACCTGGGGAGAGGGGTGTCTGTATCTCAGCTTAGACACATCCCTGTATTGGCAAGAGTATTGCCTGGTGCGCTTGTCAGTGGTGTATCGAGGCCGAGCCTTACCAATCATCTGGCGGGTCTTGAACCATGATAGTGCCTCAGTGGCCTTTGAGGCCTATCGAGACATACTCTGTCAGGCAGCCCAACGATTACCGGCAGGGGTTAAGGTAGTTCTGTCGGATTAAGCGCAACACCTGGGTGTGGCGATCGCGTAAAGGCTGGCGACAACTTAAGGATATTTATCTCTAGCGTGGTGAGGCCCGTTGCTTTCATTTGGACTCTAAGCGTTCTGGCCAAAGCTCAACGACGCAGTGGCTGGGACTGGATCAAAACTGCCTTGATACAAGGCTGGCAACTGATTGACTCAGTTTGTTTCACTCACGTTAAAGACCCTCAACCGGCTATGGCCTCTCGGAAGCAACATGACCAACGCACCTATCGAATTGAGTTCGAAATACACACGTACCAGTATGCCCCTGACTAAGTTTTGTCAGTCAATCAGCCGCCGATCTCTTGCCGAAACCACCCTGTTTCGTCTCAAGGTCACCTTTGGGGGGCGCGTCCGCTCCCGGAGTTTTGACAACCAGGCTGTCGAGCTTTTCTTGCAGTGTGCGGCATTGACTGGCCTTAACAGGGAAACCTCTGACCCTGGATTATTCATGCAACAAAGCCAATTAGAATTACTTGTGCCTGAACCAGCAATCGCGCCGATCCGTTTCGTAGGATTTAAACACGGTATTTACCGGTGCGCCGTGCCACAAACGCTCCTTAAACCTTATGCGCGCCACATAATTGAATGCCCCCATGTCACCGGTATAGGCAGTTGTATTGTCGCGGTTATACGTTTCATGTATAAATGCCAGCGCATCAATTAATTCCCGCATTACCGCAATGTTGCCGCCGATGATGCCACAGTTCAACAAAGGTGATTCGGCAAACTCCGACTCATACGCTGCATAATCGGCAATCTTGCTGCGCAAGTGTGCGGCGTGTTCCCGCATCCATGGGTTATTCAGGCGCTTAGGCTCGTCACCGCAAAACAGTACTTCCGGATGCGCCGAAAATAGGGCTTGTGAAAAGGGATTGTTGAGCGCCACCACATCTGAAACATCGGTCACAAACAAGCTTTCAATCGCGTGTGCGTGCACGCGCAGAAAATCACGGTAGATCAGATACCGAAACACATTGGGGTTAAACTGCGGATCATATTCCACTCGAACAAAAGACACGTACTTATTTTGATGTAATGTACAGGTGGATTCAGAAAAATTATTGTGGAAAATAATGCCGTGTAACGGTAACGCTATCAAAGCGTTAACCCAATCTTGAACCAAACTAAAATCGTCATCCGGCAAGGTTCTATTTCGGTTGACATCATAATTGCCGGTAATATGACAGGCCAGAATGAGTTGTTTTTCTACCTTAATAGCAGTCATATCAATATATCACGCTGACCTGCTGCTGTTTGATTAACGAGCAAATGCTGTTCGGAATATTTCGGTAATAAATATATGTTCTTAAATCAACCTTTCGTACAGTATATTTTTGGGCTGCAAGTTCAAAAAAATGCGCGTCTGCCGCATATTGGTGTTTAAATTTAATATCCATAAAAACCTCGCGTTTACCGAATAAGGTGGCAAATAAAATACAATTATCCACATGTATCAACCGCGTCAGATCGTCTTTATCAGGCACATAATAATCATCCTCCGAATCTACGACAGTTTCTGTTGTAGAAGCAATCAAATCGTTATGCTCCATCTCTTCCAGGCAACGGCGCAGATGATTGGGCTTGTATTCATCGTCGGCGTCAATAATCGTAACATAATCACCCACGCAGTTCAGGATGCCCCGATTGATGGAATTTGCCTGGCCTCGGTTACTATGTCGGAGGTATGTTATTTTTTCTTCAAATTTTTTGGCATAGTTTAAAAAGTCGTTCCGGGTATCAGTGTCGCTGCCGTCGTCAATGAGGATAATTTCAAAATCCTGGTAATCCTGATTGAGTACGGAGTCCAATGCCCTTTCCACTAAGGCGAAATCAGTGTTATACACGGATAGCAGTACGGAAATCGTTGATTTTTTCATAAAGCGGATTTGAGTTTTAGAGGGCGTTTGAAAAGTCGAACAGTTAGTAAAAAAGCTCACACGGTATAGGTTAGTAGTGCAAATCAACTAGCCTATACCGTGTGAGCCATGAGTAAAGCTTACACCAGCAATTTGACCCGCGACCAGTTTGAACTGATTGAGCCGATGCTACCCAAAGCGAAGTCAGGAGGTCGGCCCCGAACAGTCTGCCTTAAGCTCCATCAACTAGGAGAGACCATGGCTCGGATCTATCTGGTTTGGGTCGATGGCGGCTACAGTGGCCCGAACTTCCTGCGTTGGGCGGTGGACACCCTGGGTTGGATCGTCCACGTCGTCTTACGACCGCAGCAGAGCAAGGAATTTATCTTACTGAAGAAACGCTGGATTGTAGAGCGTACCTTTGGCTGGTGGCAATGGTCACGACGACTCGCCCAGGACTAGGAAAGCTGCCTGAAAATGCTGAGGCGATGCTGCAGATTGCCATGGTCCGGATTATATTGAAAGGCCCAGACAGGGAACCCATTGACTCATACAAGCACTTTGAACTTGCAACATACCGGCTAAGATCTCACAAAACCCCTTCAAGTGGCGTTGGTCCTGAGGTTTGATCCATTGACAGAGCTGGTCATGCAGTTGAAGATAGAGAAGAGGCATTTCTATGAGGATCCCGCTGAGTTTGAGATCTTAAGCGTCTCATAAAATGCCTTCTTTCCCTCGACTGTCTCGCTTGGGAACTAGCGAATATCAGTACTTTCAGGACTTTTCCGCACCACTAAGTCTTGAATGATATTCGCGACTGGTTCACAAAAGACTGCTGCTATACTTCATCCGAGTAAGAACCACTATAGCTTTTTGCCAAAATGAGAGTTGCTGAACGAGTGGGAAGACCAAATAGATGTAAATTATGAGCTATAAATTGTAAGGATGAATCAATAACTTCGCAAATTTTAATTTATTATTGAATGGGTATTTCTTCTTCAGCTTCTGCAAATCCTGCCAACGCCTTAACGGTGATCATCACCGGAGCATCACGTGGTATCGGTAAAGAAATTGCAACGCTGTTCGCACAGGCCAATTACCGGCTGTTGCTGACGGCAAGAGACGCAACTCGACTGCAACAGACCGTACAAACATTGGGTGCCGACTACCCCGGTGCCACTATCCATGGTCAGGCCGCCGACCTGAGTGTACCGCAAGAGGCTATAAACTTCGGCCGTTTGTGTTTAAGCCATGGGAAGCCCAGTATTCTCATCAACAATGCCGGTCAGTTTTTGCCCGGCTCCCTTGCCGAAGAACCCGTCGGACAACTCGAACAACAGATGGCAGTGAACTTTTATAGCGCTTACTATCTTACCCGCACGTTGTTACCCGATATGATCCAGCGTGGCACCGGTCATATTTTTACCATGTGTTCCATTGCTTCGCTGCAACCCTATGCGCAGGGTGGATCCTACAGCATCAGCAAGTATGCCTTGCACGGGTTTACCCAAAATCTGCGCGAAGAACTTAAATCGACGGGTGTTAAAGTGACCGGTGTTTACCCGGGGGCCGTTCTCACTGACAGTTGGGGCAACTTCGATAACAGCACTGGCCGCATCATGGAACCGTCCGATATCGCCAAGGTGATCTTTCAGGCAGCGCACTTATCACCACAGGCCTGCATGGAGCAGATCGTGATCCGACCCCGATTGGGCGATCTGTAGTAAATTAAATCTTATCTATAGCGTTTCTTGGACTAACGAGGTACGATCGAAGTAGATGAGACGCAAAGGATGCTACACTACCGCTTCTCTCTCAGGAGGGCATGATGACAGCAATTATCATTTTAAAGAATCAGCTGCTATGGGGAGGGCTTTCCAGTTCTAGCCCCTCGAGCATCAAGGTAAGCAAATGATCCCAACTGTCGAAATACAGGTACCGAGTTAAAGCCCGCAGATCCTCAAAGAAAGTTTTTCCAGTGGGGAGGTGGGCCCTCAGCACGGTATACGTCTGGTCAAGCCGCTTCAGGGCGGTGTGGAACAACAAGGACAGGATGTGAAGGGTGGCGAGGAAGGAGGCCAAATGCTGATGACTGGCGGCAAAAGCGTTGTGGTAGGTGACCTGACCATCGGGGTGGCTGACCGTTAACTCGCGCCAGTTGACCAACAGGGCATCGGCTCCATCTCTCAAGGGCACCCCATTGAGATAGCGATAGGTCCAGGTTTCTTGCACCTTGCCGGTCCAGCGTTGGGTGGTGACCGTGGGCAAAGCCATCCCCTCCAGATGGTCATACAGGGTGACGTGGGAGTCCTCTCGACAGACCAGGATGAAGTCCACCTCTTGGTCTAACAACTGCTGGCAGAGGGGTTGGTGGCAATAGAGAAAGCCTTGGCTATTACAGCTGAGGATTCAGCATTACAGCCATACACAGCCAAGCAGTCTCAGTGCTGGACTTAATAGAGTGATAGCTAGACTTGCTATGAGGTTTTCTGGTCCCAATCTAAGACGGGCGATTAGGAGGTAGGCTCCTAGCGATTTCCAGGCACTCTGCCAGGCGAGCATTGGTTTTGATCGCTTGGGCTTCCAGGTGGGGAACGGTAGCCTGGTACCCCGCCTGCCGTAGGGCTTCCATCAGGCGATCGCGCCGGGGAATATCCATTCCACCCCGATGCCCAATCTCGGCCAGGGTGTAATAGTAGGGCGGCAAATGGGCTTCTGCTGCCATGCACTGCAGTAATCTGGCCTGGGCTACCCAGCCCCAGGTAGAGGCTAGCTTGCCCATGGCGGTAAGGGTTGGGGGGTCATGGAGGGGGCCTAGCCAGAGCGGCCCACTGACCACTACCCCAGGAGTGGCACAAGCACAGGAAACCTGCCCCAGGTGTCGCCAGGCTACGGTTTGAAACTGCCCACAGCCATGGCAATAGGCAAGAAAGCCATAGTTCTCAGGGGTGAGGGTAAGGTGGCTAACTACCCGCACCATTACCCGGTGCACCGGGCCGGTAAACAGGCTGAAGCGGGGCTCTATTCCCAAGCCCCGGGCGGCAGCTGTTTGGGCGATGTGGCCCAGTAGCAGGCGCAGTCCCTGCTCGTGTACCGCCGGATGGCAGCGGGCGTAGGCGGGGTAAATTTGTAGGCTACGCTGGGGGTCGTGGCCACCGCTGGATCGGCCATCGGTGCTGGTCAGATAAAGTAATCCTCCCAGTCGCACCGCCCACAGGCCAGCTTCAGCATGGGGGGCGGGACTGCCAAAGTTGTCTATGTCTACCAAATCGTAAAAGTCCTGATGCTGATAACAGCTCAGGCACAGGCGGAGACTGTTGTGCTGGGTGAGGCGATAGCGATCGCTGGGCAGGCAGGCTAAATTGGCGGCCAGGGTAGGGATCACCTCCGGATTACCCTCGTTAGCCCAGACCCAGTCAGCCTCGGCCTCCAGCAGGTAGCGCAGGGGCCTTACCCCACAGCCGCTCATGGCGTCCAGCACCCGTAGTTGCGGGTGACTCTGGCGATAGAGTCTGGCGCAAAGAACAGCTAGATCCCGGGCGATGGCGCTCTGGGACCGATAAAAGGCCGGTCCCACCCGGAATCTAGCCCGACCTTCCTGGTGTGGTAGGGAATCCCTAGCTGTCACCCTAGAGGGCCGCCATGGCTCGAGCGATCGCCGCCTCCAGGGTTGGCTTAGCTAATTCAGTTAAGACAAAAACCTCCTGCACCGTCTTTCCCTTACGGGCAATTAACTTGAAACCACCCCGAATCGGCACCGATACCTTCACCCGCATTTCTGGTGAATGGGCCCGTACATTGGCAATTACCCCCGGGGTAACGGTGCCAATTCCTGGCTGTTCTAACAGTTTTCCTAGAATTGGGATCAATCCAGGTAGATGGGTAGAGTGGTTCCAAACTAGGCGGCTATCTGAAGTTTGCGTCATAAAAAAGATTCTTAAAAAAAGCAGGTGCTCTTTGGATTATGCCCGTTCAAGGGGGGCCATCGTCAAGCCAGCTCGGGTTAGTTGGCTGTGATAGAGCTCCGCCTGCTCCAGAGGGCCAACCCAGACCACGGCCTGACCCTCATGGTGAATTTGATTAGTTAAATTCCAGGCCTGATCACTACTCATCCCAGGGATATACTTCATCAGGCATTCCGCTACATGCTGAAAAGTATTCACGTCATCGTTGAGGACGATAATTCTATAGTTAGGGTAAGGCTGGCGAACGACCTGGCTGGTTTTCTCCGGTGCCAGGGCGGGAGCGGAGGCCATCCCCTTAGGTAATACCGAAGTCATGGCGTGTACGGCAAAGAAAAGGTTAGGGTAGATTATCTGGAGGTTAGTCCATGCCTGGACAGCTGTTATGACAGGCCTCTACCCCGTTACCCATGGAGCAAAAGCCCTTTTGTTATAAATTACAGCCCTAGCCACCTGCAGAGGAGCGGAGGTGGCCAGAACGCCTACCCGGTACATACTTTTACCGATCAACCGTGTCCTAAGGGTTCTGGCCAAAGCTATACATTGTCTTTTCCAACAGCCTTAACGTCCCGTTATCCAGAGCTAGGGCTATGTTTCAGAAAGAATAGCAATCAACCAATCGCCTAGCCTTCGTCGTTGACATAGGCCAACAGGGCTAAAATACGAGCCCGCTTAATAGCAGTGGTGAGGTCCCGCTGCTGCTGAGCGGTTAAACCCGTAATGCGGCGAGGCAGGATCTTGCCTCGCTCGGTAACAAACTTCTTCAGTAAATCGACATCTTTATAATCGATTTTTTCTTCAGGCTTAATGGGCGATACACGACGACGAAAATAGGCCATGGCTACTAACTACTTGATTTCTTTGTGAACAGTGTGCTTATTGCAGTGGGGACAGAACTTTTTCAGTTCAATGCGATTGGTGGTATTACGCCGATTTTTTTGAGTGGTGTAGCGCGATACCCCATTAGAGCGTTTGGCCGGATTGGTGCGGCACTCGGTACACTCAAGGGTAATGACGAGGCGGACGCCTTTAGCCATGACAAATTACCTGGATTACAACGAGCTAATTTAAAACACAGTCTTTCATTATTTCATGATTGTCCCGAAATATCTAGCTTGTAAAGCCAGGATTTATCGATGACCTGGGGACGTTCCCATTTGAATCAGCTCTACCTTATAACCATCGGGATCCTGTACAAAGGCAATGACGGTAGAACCGTGTTTCATCGGACCTGGCTCCCGCACTACTGGCGCTCCCAAGGCCTTAATTTGCTCGCAGGTAGCGTAGATGTCTTCGACCCCTAGGGCAATGTGGCCGTAGGCATTGCCTAAATCGTATTGATCTACCCCCCAGTTATAGGTGAGTTCCAGTACTGTATGGTCCGCCTCGTCCCCGTAGCCGACAAAGGCGAGGGTAAACTCGCCGTTGGGATAATCCTTGCGGCGCAGGAGACGCATACCCAGGACGTTGCAGTAAAACTCAAGGGAGCGATCTAAGTTGCCGACCCGGAGCATGGTGTGGAGAAGTCTCATGGCTGAAGAATGGGAATTACAAATCAATTCTAGTCTAGTGCCCCAGGCCGATCCTGCCTCTGGATCATGGATGGCTAGCTAGGACCTACCCAGTCTGGAGAGAAGTCGACAACATCAACTCTGACCCAGGCGGCGCAAATTTAAGACATCCGTCATCTTACGTAGCTGACTAAAGGTTTGATCGAGGTGATGATGATCGCGCACGTCCAACCCCAGATCAATTTCAGCGGTTTGGCCAGGGAAGGTTTTAACCTGGGCTTTATGGACGTTAATCTGCAAATCTGACAGGTGGGAAAGAATATCCTTGAGTACTCCCACCCGGTCAATTACCTCAATTTTCACCTCCACCGGGTAGGTCTGGCGCAGGTTGGTAGGTTCCGTACTATTCCAGCTAACTGGAATCAGGCGATCGCCGGGCATGGACTCCAGATTTAAACAACCCTGGCGATGGATGGCAATCCCCCGGCTACCCAGAGATACACTACCCAGAATGGGTTCTCCCGGTAGGGGAGTGCAGCACCCCGCGATGTGATAAACCAGGCCCTCAATGCCCAGGATTGGGTCCTTAGATGGAACGGGGCGATGGCGATTGGTAACGGCGCCAGCTAAGAACTTATCAGCATTTTCTAGCGACAAGGACTCCAGCGGTTGCTGGGCCTTCACCGCCTCCCGGAGGCGATTTACAACCAGATTCAGGGTAACTTCACCGTAGCCCAAACCCGCCAGCAAATCCTCTACTGTCCCATAGTTACAACGTTCGGCCGCCAGTTGGGCCTGGGCAGACTTCAGCAGAGCATCAAAACCATTGCGACCCAACTCCTTTTCTAACATATCCCGACCCCGGGCGATATTTTCGTCACGGTTAGATCGCTTATACCAGTGACGAATACGATTGCGGGCACCAGCGGTGACGACAAAGTTTAACCAATCAAGGCTGGGGTGGCTATTTTTCTGGGTGAGAATCTCAATAATGTCACCATTTTCCAGCAGGGTGTCGAGGGTAACGATGCGCCCGTTCACCATCGCCCCAGAACAGTGGTTCCCAACTTCAGAATGGATTCGATAGGCAAAATCTACTGGGGTGGCTCCACGACTGAGGGGAATCACATCCCCATCGGGGGTAAACACATAGACATCTTCATCGAACAAATTGCCCTTGACGTTTTCTAAAAACTCTTGGGCATCCTTGAGGTCACTTTGCCAGTCTAACAACTGGCGTAGCCAGGTAAATTTCTCATCGTCTGCACTCATGGGAGTATTATGGGAAGCCCCGGTTTCTTTATATTTCCAGTGGGCGGCAATCCCGTATTCGGCCACATGATGCATTTCCAGGGTGCGAATCTGGACTTCAATGGGCTTACCCTTATTGCCAATTACTACCGTATGCAGAGACTGGTAGCGGTTGGGCTTGGGTAGACCAATGTAATCTTTAAATCGACCTGGAATGGGACGAAAGGCATCGTGCACAATGGCCAGGGCGCGGTAGCACTCTTCATTGGCACCCACAATTAATCGCACCGCCGCCACATCATAGATTTCGTGGAAATCCTTCTGCTGCTTCTCCATCTTGTTGTAAATACTGTAGAGATGCTTGGGTCGGCTACTTACTTCTACCACCTGAATACCCGCCTCATGCATTCGCTGTCGCAGGGTTTCTGCTACCAGAACCAGGCGTGCTTCCCGGTCAGCTCGTTTATCGGTGACATACTCCTGCATGCGTCGGTAAGCTTCTGGGTCCAGATACTTAAAGGAAAGATCCTCCAGCTCCCACTTAAATCGGCCAATCCCCAACCGATTGGCCAGGGGAGCAAAGATTTCCATGGTTTCCCGGGCAATCCGCTGCTGTTTCTCTGGACTGAGGTGCTCCAGGGTGCGCATGTTGTGTAAGCGATCGGCCAATTTCACCACAATTACCCGAATGTCCTGAGCCATGGCCAGAAACATCCGGCGGAAGTTTTCGGCTTGCCGCTCGGTCTTGCTTTCGAAGTTAAACTTAGAAAGCTTAGTAACGCCTTCTACTAGTTGGCGCACCTCTTCGCCAAAGTGCTGCTGGATATCTTCGAAGCTGGTTTCCGTGTCTTCCACAATATCGTGGAGAAAACCTGAGGCAATCATGGCGCTGTCACCCCCCAAGTCTCTGAGTAACCCGGCTACAGCGATGGGATGGCAGATATAGGGCTCTCCTGAGGCTCGATACTGCCCCTTGTGGAGATCGTAGGCAAAATCAAAGGCACGACAGACCAGATGGTTGTTAGATCGATCCGCCTGCTCACCCTCACCCTCTTCTTCAGGCTTACCCTGGTGGGTCAGCAGACAGGTCTTTAGCCAATCAGGCAGGCTACAATCGGTGGGTAGGGGAGAATGTACCGTAGTTGCAGTCATGGCGTTCAGGTATCCAGGCAAAGAATTAGAAAAACAGACACAACCGATACTGGCTTGTGCCCTGAGGATATTTCTTTTGATAGAAATAAACTACACCATCAGCCAGAATATTGCCTCTGGTTAACGGCGTGATAAGGAAGGAAAACTGTTCTGAATGGATCAGGGCCGCATGGGCGGAGTGATTCCGACTGTGCGACTTTTTCCTTAGTTATTCCTTAACCTTAGCATTGGAGTTGACCTCTATGGAGTTTCACCATAAAGACTTAAGGGCTAAGCACAATGGTCAGAACATATAGATTGAATTACCGGGGGACTGAAATTCTCTCTGGTAGGATAAAGCTATAGTAACTGCCTCTAGCCCTGTGGGTTGCAACCATGGTTCAGTCTAGTGATTCGACCCCAACAACCGTTAGTGTTCCTCTGCCTAAAAACTGGTTAACCCGGTGGTGGGATACCCTCAACCCGATCGCCCAGTCTGGGGTCGTGATGCTGGCTACCCCGCTGTTGGTGCTGAATGTATGGGCTGTTTCGATTATTTTTGGCTACTTTCACTCGATTTTAGTTACGGTGTTAATTGCTGCTCTGCTGGCCTTTTTATTGAGCTATCCCATGGCCAGCTTGAAAAAAACCGGGCTGAAACGAGGGCAGGCGGCGATCGTGGTTTTGGTGCTGGCCCTGGTGGCGGTAACTGCCCTGGCCATTACCGTGCTACCCTTTGTGATCGATCAAGGCCAGCAACTGGTGGGGAGACTACCGGAGTGGTTCGACTCTGGCAAAACCCAACTAATGATGTTAGATAGCAAGTTGACGGAGTGGGGGTGGCCTGTCAATTTGGATGGCTTAATTGCCCAAACCAGCGATCGCCTCAAGCGAGAAATTCAATCCATTGCTGGCGAAGCCCTGAACTTAACCATCAACGTGGCCGTCTTTACCGCCAATAAGTTAGTTGATGTGGTGCTCACCCTGGTGCTTACCTTTTACTTATTGCAGCATGGCGAAGAGGTCTGGGTGAGTGTGGTCGGTTGGCTGCCTCGACCGATTCAAAAACCATTTTCCCGAACATTGCAGCAAAGTTTCCGCAATTACTTTTTAGGCCAATTGATATTGGCCAGTTGTCTAGGGGCTGCCCTGACCGTGGTGTATAGCCTGTTAAATGTGCCCTTTGGCTCCCTCTTCGGCCTCACCGTAGGGCTACTGGCCTTGGTGCCCTTTGGCGGCACCGTGGGGGTTGTACTGACTACTCTGTTGGTGGCCTTGCGCGATGTCAAGATTGCCATTCCCATGCTGATTAGCTCGGTGATCGTACAGCAAGTCGTGGAAAATGGTCTAGCTCCCCGGGTCTTGGGCAGTGTAACTGGGTTAAACCCCTTTTGGGTATTTATTGCAATTCTCTCAGGGGCTCGCATCGGCGGCCTGTTAGGGGTGATTGTAGCGGTTCCTGCAGCTGTGGTGATCAAACAAGCTCTAGAAGCTCTCCGCCATACCCAACAGGAAACCCGCGAGGTGGTGCTGCTGGCCGATCCTAAGGCCTCCTCTCGACCCTCGGTGAACCCTGCTGCAGAGTAGGCCCAGCATTTTTTACAGTGTCGGTCAGAATCCCACCATTTCCTTAGTCGGGGCTAGCGCTAGGGAGGCTAGAGAGGACCAGATAAAGTCCCCAAATCGCCATGGGCCGCAGGTAGTGGCAAGCCCGAAAGGTACCCTGAGCGGTGATCGCTTCGGGGGTACGAAATTGCAGGCCGTAGCTGTAGGTTTGGTGTACCACCGCTTGGGTAATGGCCAGAGCCTGATCGACCTGGCCCATCTGGGCAAAAAAGGCCGCCAAGCCAAAGTTAATGCCGGTCCATACCTCCAGGGGATGGGTGCTGTCGGGGTCCTCGGCCCGACCATCGGGCAGGACCCCATTGGCCGCCCCGATCGCCTCACCCAGGGCGGGGGCGCTAAAGTTTCCTAGGGCAGCACCGGCAAACTTTTGGCTCTGGGGGGCCGCCTCCCCCTGGGCCACCTGGTTAAAGCGGACAAAGCAGGCGTCGTAGATGGCCTCCAGACTGGAGAGGATATGGTCGGTCTCCACCAGGTCCGGCAGGTCCAGCAGGCGGGCCAGGAACTGACCACAGAGCTGGTCCGCCATGACAATCTGGGAGTTACTGCCGCTATCCAGGCGGTAGTGGCGCCCATTCCAGAGTTTGGGGTGGTAGGCCCGTCGACCATTGTCCAACCAGCGCTGGTACTGGGTCACCAGAATGGGCGTGTTGCCGGGGGCCAGGTCGGCTTGGGTGAGAATGGCGGCCATGGCGATCGCCGCCTCCAGGGCGGTCAGCCAGAGGCCGCCACAGTAGGCACTGATTCCCTTTAACTGCCAGTCATCAAAGGTTTGATCCGGGGCGCCGCTATTTTCGGGAATACCATCCCCATCCTGGTCAAAGTGTTTCAGGTACTGCAGGGTCTCCACCACGGCGGGCCAGCAGTCCTGCAGAAAGCCCAGGTCCTCCTCGCCGGTCAACTTAAAGGCCCGGTACACCTGAATGACAAAATCGCTGCCCAGGTCCTTCCACTGGTTGCAGTCCTGGTAGCTGGTGTAGTTGGTCTGCTGCCACGGGTGTTCGTTGGGGGCCCCCAGGTCGTGGGGGGTGGCCCCCTTCAGTTTGCGGGGGGCGACGGGGTTTTCCTGGCCCTGGATCAGGTGGTAACCGATAATCCGTTCCCGGGGGTCCTGGCTGGGGATGGCCCGGGCAAAGGCCCGCACCACCGCCTTTTCCAGCTCGGGCCACAGCAGCAGGGTGGCAAAGCCGCCGTAGAGACGCACATCCAGGCTCTCGTACCAGCGGTAGTCCAGGCATTCCAGCACGGCAAATTGGCCCACCGGGTCCGCCGGGCTGGCGGCGCTCCAGAGGGTGCCGCCGCTGGCCAGGTCGTAGAGTTCGTTGAATAGGGCCATCTTCAGCCAGTCCGGCAGGTCAGGCCGGTCTAGGATGGGCTGCTGCCAGTCGGCGATCGCCCGCTGCCATTGGGGATATTCGGCCAGGGCGGTGGCGGCGATGGCCTGGGCATTGGTGCCACCGCGATCGAAGAAATCGGTGTAGCGGCGGTGGGCCTGGGTGCCAGCGGCAAACTCCGTCACCGGCAAGTCCCAGCTCAGCACCACTGGTAGCGGGCGACTGGCCCCCGGGGCCAGGGTAAAGCGCAGGGCAAGGGCACAGCCCACCTGTTCCCCCGGGCCCGCCGGGCTGGTGTCCAGCAGGTTCATCAACCGACCCAGACGGGCGAAGCTATGCCACAGGTCCCCCCCGTCTCCAGCGGGGTTCCAGCGCAGGTCGTAGGACATTTCTAGATCGGGGGCGGGGCGGGTGGCCAAACACCACTGGCCCTGGCCCTCCCCGGGGCCCGCCTGGTGGTCCCAGGCTCCATCCATGACACAGCCGATCACCTCATCGCCAGTCACCAGCCGGTTGTAGTTCCCCTGGCTCTGGCCCAGGGCCGGGTGGTAGTCGTAGTAGGGGCTGCCATCGTCCCGCTGGTGCACGGTGGCGGAGGGCTGGGTGTTGGTAAACCAGCCCACCAGGTTTTGCCAGCTGACCATCAGGGTGAGGGTGAGGGGCTGGTCGGTGGGGTTGTGGAAGCTCCAGTCAAACACCGCCACCGGGTAGCTGGCCTCCCGGTAGTTGTGGGGCCAGATGGGGGAGAACTGGCTACAGGTAACCTGGGCCTGGAACACCTGCTGGTAGCGGTACCAGCTGCGGGGGTAAAGGGCGTGGTAGGTGCCGGTGGGGCGATCGGCGGTGACCGCCGGATACCATTGCCAGGTAGCCAGGCTACCATCGCTGGGGGCCTGGGTGCTGAGGGCGTAGGCCTGGGTCTGGCCGGTGGCGGTGCGTTCAAACAGACTGAACTGGCAGGCGGGGATCTCCCGATAGGTGTGCTCACCGCCATCTAAATGCCAGAGGTTAAAGTCTCCCCGGGGCGATCGCCCTAAACAACCCGCCCCTAATCCCCCTAGGGGAGCGCCGTGGCAGGGGCCATCGTCCAGGTTGCTGGCATAGCGCACCACGTAGTGCTGGGGCCAGGGTTCTCCCAGGGGACGCTGCCAGGCCTGGGGGGGAATTGGGGAGCAGGGATTTGAAGGTAAGGTCATGTTCCAATTTTACCGGAGAGCTAGCTCTCCTCCAACCCTCTGCTACGGTCGGAAAACTCTCCTATAAACTTGACCTCGGGCTGCAACCTCAGAGACCATTGGGCCTCAACCCGATCCTGAACATGATGAATCAGCCGATAGATATCTGCGGCTTTGGCCCCTCCCAAATTGATAATGAAATTAGCATGGCGATCAGCTACCTGGGCCTGGCCCAACCGATACCCCTTTAGACCGGTTTGTTCGATCAGCCAACCAGCGGTATAGGGTAGGGGATTACGAAATACACTGCCGCAATTGGGGCGATCGTAGGGTTGGGTAGCCCGGCGCTGGTTGAGCCCAGCCAGGGTATCGGCCATGACTATGGCTGGATCGTGCCCCGGCTGCAGTTGAAAGGTGGCATCCAACACCACCTGGTTGGATCCCTGTAGGCAGGAACTGCGGTACTGGAAAGCCAGATCGGCAAGGGAAAGTTCTACCTGCTGCTGCTGCTGATTAAGAATGGTGGTCGCAATCAGAGAGTCGGCGACACAACCGCCATGGGCTCCAGCGTTCATCACCACAGCACCGCCAATGGTGCCAGGAATGCCTACCGCCCATTCCAGTCCTCGCCAACCCCGCTTAGCCGCCTTCCAGGCCAGAGTGGGTAGGGGTTCTCCAGCAGATGCCCGTACCCTGCCTGTGGTTGAGTCAAACTGGCTCTGGCGCCAGTGACGAGTGCAGATAACCAGGCCAGAAACACCGCGATCGCTGATCAGCAGATTGGAACCCGCCCCCAATACCGTAACCGATACAGACTGAGCCTTTGCCCAGGCCAGAGCCTGATCAAAGTCCTGGCGGTGGCGAGGCATAGCCAGCCATTCCGCCAGACCGCCCACCCGAAAGGTAGTTAGTTTTTGCAGAGATACCTGAGAACTGATGGAGGAAACTGAAGCTGATAGGTCAGTAGTGATAGTCATGAAAAAGCCCCTAGCTAAGCTCAGGCTGACCTAACAGACTTCCTGCAAAGACGTAAGCTGATTTTTGCCATAGTAATCCATCACCTGGGGAATAATCTGGTTAAGGTTGCCTGCTCCCATGAACAATACCAGGTCACCAGGGCGTAGGCTACTGAATAGGGTACTTTGAACTTCCTCCAGGGTAGGACTATAGACCACCCCAGAATGTTGGCTGGCCACCACCTCGGCAACTTGCTGACCAGAGATCCCGTAGGTATTCACCTCGCCAGCGCTATAAATATCAGCCAGAATCACCTGATCCGCATCTTCAAAGGCCTGGCCAAAGTCCTGCAAGAGAGCGGCCGTGCGACTAAAGCGATGGGGTTGGAAAACCGCTACAACTCGACTCAGCTGGGTATCAGATAAATCTTCAGAAAGGTTCGATACCCCGGATGCTCCAATACGTAATTGAGCTGCCGCCAGGGTCGCTCTGATTTCGCTAGGATGGTGGGCATAATCATCAACAAATTGAATACCACCGTAATGACCCCGTAGTTCGAAGCGACGCCGAGCTCCACAGAATTTACTTAACCCCTCGGCGATGGCGGCAAAGGTCAGGCCCAAATGACGACCCACCGCTACTGCGGCCAGTGCATTACTCAGGTTATGGTGACCCAGCACCTGCAAATTTAGGGTGCCCAGTCGTTGCCCCCGTTCCCACACCACCGCCGTCGTACCCTGGGGATCGAAGGTAATGTCGCTAGCGTGATAGGTAGCTCCTAGCTGACTATTTAAACTGTAGGTTAGATCAGCTGTCAGATTGGCCCGTAGCACTTCACAGTCCAGACTAGCTACTAGAACCTGACATTGCCGTTGAAAGGTTTGGAAGATTTTAACCACATCCTCAAGGGTATGGTAGTGATCGGTATGATCGAGTTCAATATTGGTTACCACCCCGATCGCCGCAGATAGTTTAGCCAGAGTGCCGTCAGACTCATCCGCTTCGGCTACCAGGTAAGGCCCCTGGCCCAGGCGAGCGTTGCCACCCCAACTCTCCACCTCTCCTCCTACCACAATGGTGGGATCCAGGCCAGTTGCAATTAGCATATGACCAATCATACTGCTGGTGGTGGTCTTACCGTGGGTACCCGCTACGGCAATACTGCTGTAGCGGGTAATTAAGCTGGCTAGCACATCGGAACGATGAAAGATCGGACATCCCATCTCTAGAGCGGCTCGATATTCAAGGTTTTGATCGTCAATGGCCGTAGAACAAATCACCTGGGGAGGCGTAGGGGGGGTATCCAGCCGCCCTTGATCCTGAGATTGGGGAGTAAAGTTAAGGAAATGGCTGAGATTAGCTCCTTCCTGCTGCCAAAAAATATGAGCACCCGCTTCCTGTAGACGACGGGTAATGTGGGTCAATCGCAGATCGGAACCGGATACCGGTAGATTTTGTCTGGTCAAAATATAGGCCAGGGCAGACATACCAATTCCACCAATACCGATGAAATGGAAAGGTCTGCCGTTAAAATCCACTGCATTCGGCATTGTTACACTCCTTGAAAACACCACACCCTACCGTGCCCCTGATCACGGGTAATCATAGCAAGAATCGTTCAATCAACTCTGTTCGTAGGACCTAAGTCTTATAAGTCTTAAAGGACATAGTCAGGAGGTTTTCTATATCGCCATCAGCAGGGAGAATCCATCGAACATCGATCTTTCAAGCATCTGGCAGCCTCAATCAGAACCGCGACCGGCCTTTTAAAACCTTCTCCATACCTGCATTGCTCTAGACTGAGTCATCCGCCAAAAGCCGGGATTTTCCGAAGATTACCAGCGTCCCTGAGCCTGGAAAATTCAGAATGAGACTGAGGCGTTGGAGGAAGCCACAAGCCGTCAAGGCCAGGAATTCAGGACCAGGCATAGAGTTGCATCACTCCAAAAAATATGAACATAGATTTCCTTCGAGGGAATAGGACTATTCAGCGAAATACGACTATAAAGTTGATCATCCTTTGGGATATTATAGGTTTTGTCTAAGAATAGATACCTAGACTGTCAGCAGAGGGTTAAACGCAGTGATTAGAGTAGCCATTAATGGGTTTGGCCGCATCGGCCGGAATTTCTTACGGTGTTGGTTAACGCGGCAGAACAGCCAGCTTGAGGTCGTTGCCATCAACGATACTTCAGATCCTAAAACTAACTCCCATTTATTAAAATACGACTCTATGCTGGGTCGATTAGAAGCCGATATTAGTGCAACTGAAGACACTCTGATTGTTAACGGTAAAACCATTAAGTGTTACTCCGATCGGAACCCCAATAATCTACCGTGGGCGGCCTGGGACATTGATTTAATCATTGAATCTACCGGGGTTTTCGTTAGTGCTGAAGGGGCCTCTCGCCACATTGAAGCGGGCGCTAAGAAGGTATTGATTACCGCTCCTGGTAAGGGTAGTAACATTGGCACCTACGTAATTGGGGTCAACGATGGTGACTACAGCCATGATGGGTACGATGTAATTAGTAACGCCAGTTGCACCACTAACTGTTTGGCGCCAGTAGTTAAGGTACTCCATGAAACCTTTGGTATCATCAAAGGCACCATGACTACGACCCATAGCTACACGGGTGATCAACGCCTCTTGGATGCCAGTCACCGAGATTTGCGTCGGGCTCGGGCTGCTGCTCTGAATATCGTACCCACTACGACCGGGGCGGCCCAGGCAGTAGCGCTGGTAATTCCTGAAATGGCTGGCAAGCTGAATGGGATTGCCCTACGGGTACCCACTCCCAACGTATCGGTGGTGGACCTGGTGGCTCAAGTCGAAAAGCCAGCGATCGCTGAGCAGGTCAATGCGGCTCTCAAAGCGGCAGCAGAGGGTCCCATGAAAGGAGTTCTGGCCTATAGCGACCTTCCCCTGGTCTCCATTGATTACCGTAAAACCGATGAGTCCTCCATTGTTGACTCCAGCCTCACCATGGTAATGGGTGGCGACATGGTTAAGGTAGTGGCCTGGTACGACAACGAATGGGGCTACAGCCAGCGGGTTGTCGATCTGGCCGAGCTGGTGGCGGCTAAATGGCAGTAGCAGCCCGATAAAAGTCGGTCAAACCTCTCTCTTTTCTTCAAAAGTAGAGAGGTTTTTTGTATCCAGGATTGGCCCTAACCCTTAGAGTCTGGTGGATGGTTAAGGCCGGGCCGGGATCTGTTTGCTGACTCGCCTTTCACACGATTTTAGGGCTGTAGCTACAGCGAAAGTCCTCATCCTGCTGGCTCAGGCGTACCCAGGCCGATCCCTGGCGCTGAAAAAATCTGACCAGTTCCTGGCAAGCTGGGCGTTCAGTGGCGTAGTGGCCAGCGTCAATTAAAAATATCTGGCGATCGCGGGCCTCTTGAAATTGATGGAACTTACAATCGGAGGTTAGGTAGGCCTGGGCCCCTGTGCAGGCAACTGCCGCTAAAAAACTAGCCCCCGAACCTCCCAGCACAGCGACCCGCTCAATCAGATCGGGGGATTCTGGCAGAGGAGAATGGAGTAGGGAATGGGGAGAGAGACGGCTATGAATTTCAGCCAGTAAGTCCTGGCTAGCCAGGGGCGTAGGTAAATTCCCAACGCGCCCATAGCCAATCCCAGGTTGGGTCGGTACCACCGGTTCTACCCCCTGCAAATTCAGGACCTGGGCAAGCATATCTGCCGTACCCTGGTCTACCTGATCAAAATTAGTATGGGCGCTATAGATACCGATCCCCTGGGTAATGGCCAATTGCACAACAACCCCTACAGGATCGGCCTGGGTGACAGCTTTCAAAGGGCTAAAGATGAGGGGATGGTGGGCAAAAATCAGATTGATGGCTACCCCCTGTTGCCGCCAGGCCAGGGCTTCTCGCAGGACAGCCAGGGTAGGGGTCAAGCACACCAGTATGTGGGCAGGCTGGTGGGAGACCCCCGGATTGACCTGCCAGCCACAGTTATCCCAACTTTCCTGCCAGGCTGGATTAGCCCAGGCCTCAAACTGATTAATCAGCGCCGCGATGGAAAGGGGAACCATAGGATTGCTTCAGGGCATGACTGGGTTATGGTAGCCAGGTTTGACCGGGCAGGCTGGATTCTCAGGGTGCTGGCCAGGGCTATAAATTACTAACGGCCCGTTCCATCCGGGCTAAAGCCCGATTGTAGTCAAGCACCGCCCTGGCTAGATTACCCTGAGCCTGGGTAAGTTCCCGGGTAGCGCTCAGCACATCGAGCTGGGTACCTACCCCTGCGTTGAAACGCAGGTTGGCCAGGTCTAGAGCTTCCCTGGCCTGACGGACAGAAACATTAGCCGTGCTGATGTTCGCCTGGTTGGCCTGCAAGGTGTAGTAGGCTTCTTCCACCTGAACACGAATATCATTACGGTTTTTTTCGAAATTGACTTCGCTAATGGCAATGTCGCGATCGCTCTGATCAGCCTTAGCACTGGCAGCACCACCGTCAAACAAACGCCAGTTCAAACGAGCGCCTAGGGAAAATCCGTCCTGGGTTGTACTCTGATTACCGGTCGAACTACTTAGTAAACTCTGCGCCTGGTAAAGGCCATAGATGCCCAGACTGGGGCGACCAGCGGCCAGCTGGCGCTGGCGCTGAGCTTCGTTAAGGGTGCGTTGTACCAGAAATTCCTGTAGTTCTGCCCGATTTTGATAGGCCATGACAATACTTTCCTCCAGAGAGAGGGGCCAGCTACCGGCAATCTCAACCGCTAGGGTGGTCAAGGTAATGGAAGGAGGTAGGTTAAGGCGACGGGCTAGTTGACGCTGACTAATTTCTCGCTGACTGGTGGCCTGAGTCAGGGTTTGTCGGGCATTGGCCACCTGCACATCAGCCCGTAGAACATCAAAACGTGTGCCGACACCCACCTGTTCCCGCAGTTGGGTATCCCGCAGGTTGCGTTGAGCCTCATCCAGAAAAGCCTGGTTAATCCGAATGTCGGAGAGGGCCTGCTGCACAGCATAGTAATCGTTGATCGTATTTAAGCGCAGTTCCTCCCGTGTTTGCTCCACCTGGAGCTCAGCCAGGCGGACCTGCTTCTCCGCCACCTGTAGGCGAGCCCCTCGCTCTCCCGATAGATCCAGGTCATAGTCGGTGCGTAGGGTTCCACTGGCCGTGGTGGAGTTTTGCCCAGAACTGAGTAGGCCCTGGGAACTCTGGTTAGTATTCTGTAAACTACCGCTTAAATCAACGGTGGGGAACAGGGTCGCCTGTTCAGCCCGCAGCCCGGCTCTGGCTTTTTCCAGCTGCAATAGGGCCAGTTGTAACTCTTCACTATTGCGTAAGGCCAGATCAATTGCGGTTTTCAGGGAAATTGGCTGAGTTTCTGAGATGGTCACCTCTTCAGGTTTAGTGGGCAACGCCAGGGGATTAGGATCGGGGTTAAGGTAATCAGGGGGGGTTTCAAAGCCTTGATCCGTGGGGCCCTGAGCTGGAGGCGGGGTGAGATCGGGCGGGGAGACTGGGGAGGAGGAAGGGGGCTTTTGCCTGGGTTCTTGACCAGGCGTAGGGGAGACTGTTGGGGTTAGCCTTGGCGGCCCCATCCCGTCGCTATGGTGGAGAGAGGGCTGACCCTGATCTGACCTGGGATGGACTAACCGCTCAGCAGCGGGCGCTGACAAAGGCTGGAGGGAAACTGCCGTTAGTCCCATAGCCAGGATTGTTAAAGTGCGACAATAAATGTTGCCCATAGTCACCATAGGTCATTAGCAAGAAAGACTGGAGCTGCAAACTAGAGCTTAGGCCCACAAATGGCCATTCTCCATTCTAAGTATCCAGCATATCGGCATCTGGGTTGAGTGCAACGACGATCTCTGATTCTTTGGTCAGTTATGGGTATGGTGGCGGCCAACAGCCTGGTTTCGGTATCCCAACACCAGGAGTTAATTGACCAAATCTTGAAATAATGTCTACCCAATCTAGATCTCACCGATCAACTCTGGTCTCAGGGTTCTAGCCACCGCTTCAAACTGAGGTTTTAGAGCCACGGTAAAGATTATGTTCAGCGATATAGGCCCGTACCGCTGGGGTTAGATCATTAGTACCGCTGGTAAGGCGATAGCTAGAAGAAGCCGCATCCACCCGTTCAGCAATCTCGGCGACCTCTACCTGGGTGTGCTGCTCTAACGCCGCTAGCCCCTCAGGAGTAATCGGGTAACCGGGCCGGGGAAAAATCAAAATCCCAACTGCAGCAAAAATATCTTCGGCCCGATACCAGCTTAACAACTGAGTCACCAGATCTGACCCGATCACCAGCACTAGCTGGGATCCGGGCCACTGCTGTTGGGCCCTGTGAATACTCACAAGCGATCGCCGATGGCTCAGTTCGGGATGAATACCTACCTTTTCCCCCGGTAATTGGAGTTCCCGGAGCATCAGTTCTAACATGCGAAATCGTTGATTCAGAGGAGTTTGACCCGTCTTGAAGGGATTTTCAGCCGCCCACACAGCCACGTAATCAAACTGCCCGGCCAGCCAGGTTAAAACTGCAGCATGGCCTCGATGGGGCGGATCGGCACTGGTACCAAACAGAGCAATGCGGGCCATAGGCAAGAAAACGACTGGGAAGGAGGAAATTAACTAACTGCAAAGCACCAAAGGCGCAGTAAGGATTATCATTAGTTATAGCTGTAGCCACGTTTGACGAAGCGGAAGCAAGCTAGAATGCCTACCTGTCCTAGCTTTCACCGATCAACTTTGTCCTCAGCGTTCTCGCCAAAGCTATATTTAGTTAAGCACATCTACTGGAAGCCAGGTCATGATTGGCCTCGCCCCTGCTGTGGCACAATTTATTTTCCATAGAAGTTGCCCTTCTAGTGGGTTATCCAGGTTTATGGTGGCGGCCTGGGTTATTGTCGCAGCCCTACCTGCGGGAGTCCGGGCTGATGTTTACGGTGGTAATCGCCTTGTCTACGTTAAAACACCACCGGGTTACGTCCTCAATGCCCGATGGGGACCTGGTACCAGCTATGGCATCTACACTAAAATCGGACGGGGATGCCCTCTGGAGTTATCGGGAGGTCGACGGAATGGTTGGTTAGAACTGACCAACGGAACCTGGGTGGCAGCCAATCTCGTGAGTCAGTCAGCGATCGCCCAGACGACCTGTCCTACGATAACCCCTAAGAATATTGCCACCGTCAACACTCCGACTGGCTATGCCCTCAACATTAGGACCGGGCCTGGCATCAACTTTGCTCGGTTCGGTCAGTATGTCAACAATACTCGGGTAGGGCTAACCGGTAAGGCTAGCGGTATCTGGGTAGAGCTTACCAATGGCTATTGGGTAGATAGTGCCTTCCTGAAGGTGGGGCTGAATCAGCCTAACCCTAGCCCTAGCAATGATAGGGACATCATTGATCTGCAAAAGCGGCTGCAGAAAATAGGTTTTCTCCCCGCCAACTTTACCATTAGCGGAGTGTACGATCAGGCCACCCAGGCCGCTGTCAAGGAGTTTCAGCGAGTCAATGGACTGCCCGTGACCGGGGTAGTCGACGCCACCACCTGGCGAATTCTTTACAATGCTAGCGAAGCTGGGTCAATCTCGAACAGCCCAACGCCTGCTCCAACTAATGGTGGTCAGCAGATGCGGGTCTCTACAGACGGTGAAAATGGTCTGGTCTATGATGGCCCCGGACCAGAGTTTAACCTCCTCAGAACCCTGGCTAATGGCACTGTGGTTCGTACCACCGGCAAGGTATCTGGTAATTGGACTGAGTTGAGCGATGGCGGTTGGTTCTTTTCGCCCTGGTTGAAGCCCCTCTAGCTAGCCCCCTTGAACAGGGTAGTTATGGTTGGGATTCGGCGCTAATTACCCGAACCGGCTGCCCGGATAAAATCGGATTTTGAACATTTCCTTCGTGACCGTAGGCATTACCATGAACCCGCTGTAGTTGACCGATTAGACTGGCCATTTCCAGAGCATTCATAGCGTAGTCCCAGCCATGGTTAGCCTTAATGCCCGCCCGTTCCAAGGCCTGCTGCAAGGTATCGGTGGTGAGTACTCCAAAGACAATGGGAACGCCGGTTTGAAAGCTAGCCGCTGCGACGCCCTTGGCAACCTCGGCAGCTACGTAGTCAAAGTGAGGCGTTTGACCCCGAATGACAGCTCCTAGGCAGATGATGGCATTGTAGCGACCGGTCAAAGCCAGCTGTCGGGCCACCATGGGAATTTCAAAACTACCGGGAACCCAGACATAGTCCACCTGAGTTCCCTCGGACCTGACATCAACTCCATGACGTTTGAGACAGTCTTGACAGCCTTGTAGCAACTTACCAGTAATCAAGTCATTGAACCGACCAATTACAATAGCAAAATGGAAGGACTCTATGGATGCAAAGCTGCCCTCAAATACCGTCATAATTTTATTTTATTGCACTAGTTTTTTTGATTAGGCCACAAAATAGTTGAGGCTGCCCACGACAACCACCAGAACTCCCCAGATAATTGAGCCGAGTAAAATCAACTTCTTAGACTGGTCCCAATTTTGTGGGGAAGCGTAGGCAACGGGTACGTACACTACCAGTACAAAGGACATTAAAACCAGGGCAAACAGAGCAAGCTGAAACAGAATGACCATCGACTTCTCTCTCAAACACAGTAGTGGAGCAGCACACGAGCAGAGCAGACCACCCTATCTTTTGGCCGGGGCATGGTTAAAGCGCTGTCACTAATCCAGGAGATTCTATCCCAGTAAAGCGCCTCAAGCCTTGGGTTAAAGAGGGTGAACTATTTTAGTGACTCCTTAGTAACCTATCAGAAAGAGAGCCCCTTGGGAAAGTGATTCTCGGCTTAATTCGGGCTGGTTTGGCGGAAGGGGGTCTTTCTCGTCTTTCTCGTGTTAGCGTCTACCCATGGATCTGATTCTTTGCCATACCACCGCTGATTTCGATACGCTGGGGGCGGCTGTTGGGTTAGCCCGCTTGCAGCCTGGATCCCGGATCGTCCTAACGGGAGGGTGTCATCCTACGGTACAGCGATTCGTTGCCCTCCATCGGGACGAGTATCCCCTAATTGAGCGGCGAGCCGTTGATCCGGGTCAAATTCGATCCCTGATCTTGGTGGATGCCCAGCAACCCGATCGCTTCGGTCCAGCGGCCCAATGGATTACCCAGGCCGAGCCTCCGCCAATCCGGGTTTACGACCACCATCCCCGCCCCCCAGGGGATCAGCCCGTCACCGCCGGGGTGATTGAACCGGTAGGCGCGGCCACCACCCTGGTGGTTGAGGCCATGCAACAGCAGGGTATTCAGCCCACCATAGCGGAGGCCACCGTAATGGCCCTGGGTATCCATGTTGATACCGGATCCTTAATTTTTGAGCAAACAACGGTGCGCGACGCCCGAGCCCTAACCTGGCTGATGGAACAGGGAGCCAATCTGCAGGTAATTGCAGAATTTGTTGAACCGAGCCTGTCTCCCCTACTGCAGGACCTCTTAACCAACGCCATGGCCAGGCTAAACCTGGAAACGGTGCAGGGCTATAGTTTGGGCTGGGTAGTACTGTCGGTTGATCACTATATTGCTGGATTGTCAGGCATCGCCGAACGGCTGATCTCCCTGGCTGATGTGGACTTGTTGCTGTTTGGAGCCCACTACCCTGGTAAGGAGACAGGTCCCCTCCCCTCCCATAAATTACTCTTGGTGGGTCGGGCCCAGGGTCGCATCAGTGCCCGCTTTTTGAGACAGGGCATCGATTGGGGGGCCATTTTCACTCCCCTGGGGGGGGGAGGTCATGCCGCTGCTGCTGCCGTTACCCTGACCACGGATAATCCGGCTGAGGTGGTGGATCAGGTGCTGGCCCAGGCGCGATCGCAGTTGCCCCATCCCCCCAGGGCTGAGGACCTGATGTCTTCACCGGTGCGCACCATCCGACCTGAAACCACCATGGCAGAAGCCCAACGAGTACTTTTGCGCTATGGTCACTCGGGGCTCTCCGTGGTAGACGGGACAGGCAAACTGGTGGGGGTGATCTCCCGCCGTGATTTAGATCTGGCTCTGCACCACGGGTTTACCCATGCCCCGGTAAAGGGATATATGGCTACCAACCTCAAAACCATTACACCCCAGACCACCATCGGTGAAATTGAAGCCTTAATGGTCAACTACGACATTGGCCGCTTACCTGTCATCCGTCAGGGATCCTTAGTGGGCATTGTCACCCGTACTGATTTATTGCGTCATCTGCATCAAAATCTGATCGCCAATGGTTGGAGTCGGGGCAGCCTACCGCCGAGCCAGCTAAATCCAGTGCCAGTGCTACAGCAAACTATCAAAAGCCGTCTACAGCCGGAGCTCCAGGAGGTGCTGGGGCAGATGGCCGCCGCCGCCCAATCCCGAGGCTGGCACCTTTACCTGGTGGGAGGGGTGGTGCGGGATCTGCTCCTACCCCCTGGGGTAACGGAGGTGCCCTGGATTGATCTTGACCTGGTGGTAGACAGTTGCCATCGGCCGGTTCAGGTAGGAGCCGCGGTAGAACTGGCAGAGCAGATTCAGGCGATCTATCCAGAGATAGATATCCAGATCCATGGTCAGTTTCAGACCGCCTCCCTGGTGTGGGGCCGCCACCTGGACCATCCTCTGGCCACCCTAATGATTGATATTGTCACTGCCCGTACCGAGTTTTATCCCTATCCAGCCGCTAACCCCGAGGTCGAGGCCAGTTCGATTCAGCAGGACCTTTACCGTCGTGATTTCACCATCAACGCCATGGCCCTGCGCCTCACCGCGCCTGGAGAGGGGGAACTACTCGACTACTTTGGAGGGCTGGCGGATCTGCGGCAGGAAAGGATTCGAGTCCTCCACCCCAATAGTTTTATTGAAGACCCTACTCGGATTTTTCGGGCGGTCAGGTTTGCCGTGCGGCTAGGTTTTCACCTGGATAGTCAAACCGCAGCCTGCATTCGCCATGCCATCGACAGTGGTATTTATACCCAAATGCAGCAACAGGGAAAACCCTTACCTGCCCTACAAGTACGCCTGAAAAACGAACTGCGTTATATTCTCGAGGCTCCCTACTGGGAAGCCGCCCTTACCCTCCTCGATCAACTCCAGGCGCTACAATGCCTCCACGCCGATTTAGGGATGACTCCGTCCCTATGGCATCAGTTGCGACGCCTGACCCGGTGGCTAAAGCGGTTTTCTTGGGGGGAAATCTGCACCGCATGGGAAATGCGGCTGGAAATCCTGATCGCAGCGATACCTCCTACGGACCGTCGTACTGTTGCGGCGGGACTACAGCTCACCGATGCCGCTATTGATCGCCTGGACCACCTAGAATTTCTGGAAGCTAGCTGGCTGGGTCAGATCGCCGGTCCCCTCCTTCCCAGTCAGCTTTACGGGCTTTTTCGTCCCGTCGATCTGTCTACCTTGTTGCTGGTGAGTAACCGCTATCCCCGCTCCCTGGGGCCGCCGATCTGGCGCTATCTGACTCAGTGGCTAGATCTTTCTCCCCTGGTGAATGGGGAGGTTCTCAAATCCTTAGGTTACAAACCCGGCCCTAACTTTCGAATTATGCTAGAAGCTATTGTGACAGCCCAGATAGATGGGCTAATTCACAGCCAGGATGAAGCCCTGGCGTTTCTGGCCAGCCACTATCCTCTGAAGTTATCCCCGCGTACTGAGAACATTAAAGTAATATAAAGATTGCGGTATTTTCTTTTTGATAGCCCCCATGACCTTAGCCATTGGTACTGCCCTGCAATATGGTAACTACGTCATCGATGCTCTGGGTCTGGAGGATAGCATTGGTCCGGTTTATCTGGCTACCTATATTCCGCGAGGGCGATCGCGACTGCTACGGATCTTGGGTAGCCGCCACCCTGAGGCCATTCCTCCAGAACTAGAGCGGTTAGCTTTCTATGACTATTTGAAGGCCCTTGACGATCTGGCCCTTGCCCTTCTGCCCTCATCAATCGAGTGTTTTGAAGAAGAAGGGGTATGCTACCAGGTGCTGGCCCAACCTGTAGGTCATCCCCTGACTCAGGTAGTATCCACCGATCGCCCCCTATCTTTGCCCCAAAGTCTGACTCTGGTGCTCAAACTAGTAGATACCCTGAAGGCCATAGAACCTCTAGGCTGGGGAGGGCTGCGCCTGGAACCCGATCAAATCTGGTGGCGATCGGAAACCAATCAGATCAGCTTTATTGGATTTGACCTGCCGCCCAGTCCCCTTCCCCACCCTGACATCCAGACGGCGACTTTAGTTGAAGGTCTGCGCCATCTGCTTTATTTTCTGCTGACCGGTCACCGGGCTGAAAATACCCGGGCACCCCTTGAAGTTGATCTCCGTCACCGACGACCCGATCTCCAAATAAACCTGGATAGGGTACTGCAACGCTCCCCAATTCCTACTCAGGAATCCGCCCCTGTGACCCTGACGGCCTGGGTGGACAGCTTGCCCAGGTGGAAGGACTTACCCCCCGCTCCCCTACCCCAAACGAACGGTAAGAGCCCTGGTTCTTCCCTGCCTAAGGTTCCGACCTTGAATCCGGCCGCCAATCCGTCCCCGCCCCTACCGGTTACGACCCCTGCCCTTGCCGCCGCCGCATCTCCTCGTACGCAGGTGATACTCCCCCGTCAACCGGTGGTAACCAATGCCGTTGCCACCCTTCCCTGGCAGCCCAGAACCAAGCTGACCTGGAGTGTATTATTGACGGCAATGGTAGCTGGTGGTGGTGGGCTAACCTTCGGTCTCCAGGCTCGTTTCCACCATGGTGGAAACCTACCACTACCCACTTCTCCCTTGCCTGGCATCAATCCTAGCCAGTCCTTTCCACCCCTACCCGACTGGAATGGCAAGGACTTTTCTAGCGATTGGTCTAATTCTTCCCGTCAATTGCCCCAACGACCGGACTACGGTAGCGCTCCCCTGGCCCCTGCCAATCATCCCGATCTAACCCGTCCTAACCCTTCACCAGCGGCGATTACCACCAATCCACCAGTGGTTCCTCCCCTGACCTCCCCTGAGTTTGCCCCAGACCCATCTCTAGCCAGTCCCGACCCAACCGTGACCCAGTCTCCTGCGCCACCGCCGAAGAGCTGGCCTCGGGTACCCCGATCTATGGCTGGGGCCACCGAGGCCAGTCCTCCGGTGGCGCCCACCAATCCGGCTACCCCTACTCCTACTCCTTCCCCCCTCACCTCACCGCCGCCGATCGCCCCTGCTCCTTCCCCCCAGTCGCCCTCTCCCGCTGTTAACCTGTAGTGGTCTAGATTTGGTGGGTTAGGTCAAGGAAAAATTGCACCTGGTGAGGTTAGCCTGTGCTAGGGTCAGACATGAGTAGCCGGATAGAACTCCATGGTCTCTTCCCTTCCTTCCCATCGGGGGGCTGTAGCTGCTGGCCACGCCCTTACCGCCGAGGCGGGCGCAGAAATGCTACGCCAGGGTGGTAATGCCTTTGACGCCGCGATCGCCGCGGCCTTTACCGCCTGTGTCACCGAATCGGTTCTGACCTCCCTCGGGGGTGGGGGTTTTTTGCTGGCCCACACAGCGGCGGGGCAAAATATTCTGTTTGATTTTTTTTGCCAAACACCCCAACACAAACCCGACCAGCACCAGCCTGATTTCTTTCCCATTCAAGCTAATTTCGGCGATACCACCCAGGAATTCCATGTCGGCCTGGGGGCCATGGCCGTACCGGGCACCGTGGCCGGATTAATCGAGATCCATCGTCAACTGGGGCGCTTACCCCTAAAAACCGTTGTAGCTCCGGCCCAGCACTGGGCAACCCACGGCACTACGGTAGGGGCTTTTCAGGCCTACTGCTTTCAGATTCTGGCGCCCATTCTTACCGCCAGTACTGCCTCCCAAGCCCTGTATGCCCCCGGTGGTCAGGTATTGGTGCAGGGCGATCGCTTCTATCTGCCTGCCTTTACCGATTTCCTGGAGGCTCTGGTAGCCCAGGGCAGTGATCTCCTGTACCAGGGAGATCTGGCCCACCGTATCGTCACAGACTGTGAACGCCAGGGCGGTTACCTACGCCTCGCCGATTTTCAGTCTTACCGTATGATTGCCCGAGAGCCCCTGGCCGTGCCCTACCGTGGGGGGCTACTGCTAACCAACCCGCCCCCCAGCTCGGGAGGTACCCTGATTGCCTTTGCCCTGAGTCTGCTGGCCAACGCCCTTACCCCTACCCTGGATCATGGGAGTCCTGACCACATTGCCACCCTGGTGGAGGTAATGCGACTCACCAATCTAGCCCGCCAGGATGGTTACGATGCCCATCTTTACCAGCCAGGTATTGCCGACCAATTCCTCAGCCCGGTCCACACCCATACCTACCAGCAGCAACTCCAGGCCGTACTCCAGGGGGTGAATAAGTGGGGTAGCACTACCCACATCAGCGCCATTGATGGAGAGGGAAATGCGGTGAGTATGACCACCTCCAACGGAGAGGGATCTTCCTACGTAATTCCAGGTACGGGCATCATGCTCAACAATATGCTAGGGGAGGAGGACCTCAATCCCCAGGGCTTCCATCAATGGCAACCCAACCAGCGGATTTCCTCCATGATGGCTCCCACCATTGTCCTGAATCAGCAGGGGAGACCCTCCCTGGTGTTGGGATCGGGGGGGTCTAACCGGATTCGTACAGCAATCTTACAGGTGGTCTCCAATGTATTGGACTTTGGCTTTGATTTAGAAAGGGCTGTTCATGCTCCCCGCATCCATTGGGAACGGGGAGCTCTGCACCTGGAGGCGGGCTATCACCGACCGACCCTAGAGGCCAGGGGAATTGGTGGAACGAATAATTGCACCTGGTGGCAAGCCACCAATATGTTTTTTGGCGGGGTCCATGCCGTTGCCGTTAGCGCCGATGGCCGTTTCACCGGGGTGGGCGATCGCCGCCGTAACGGAGCCTGCGTCATCGTCTAATGGCATACATGGATGGATCCAACTCCCCTTACGATCCCTGGTTAGCCCTGGTGGTGGGTAACAGTCGTCTCCACTGGGGCGCCTTCAGCGGGGATCACTGGTGGGGCGGCTGGCACACCCCTTATCTATCCAAACACCAACTGGCCCACCTCAGGGCAGGGGGCTTCAAGCCATCGGTCTGGTCCGATCTGGCCGTGACAACCCCTCTACAGACCACCGGGCCGCCATTTCCAGAGTTCTGGCTGGCCTCCGTGGTACAGCCCCAGGCGGATCTGGTTAGGGATGTCTGTCAGCACTACCCTGGGCTGCACCTGGTGACCTTAAGCCAGGTACCCCTGACCCACACCTACCCCAGCCTGGGGGTTGATCGAGCCCTAGCCCTGGTAGGTGCTGGGGCAGTCTATGGCTGGCCCGTCCTGGTAATCGATGGAGGTACAGCCCTGACCCTTACCGCTGGAGTTAACCAGGGTCTGGTGGGCGGAGCGATTTTACCCGGCATTGCCTTGCAATTACGATCGCTCCATGACGCCACTGACCAGCTTCCCCCTGTGACGGCCCAGATCCTAACCTGGCCTGCCCGCTGGGCCCGCGACACTCCCGCAGCCATGGCCAGTGGCATTCTCCATAGCCTGGTAGCCGGGGTGGCAGACTTTATCACGACCTGGTGGCAAGATTTTCCGGGGGGTCAGGTGGTGATTACCGGTGGGGACGGCCCTACCCTGCTGGCCGGGCTCAACCACTGCGATCGGGAACTTGCTAGTCGGCTCAACTACGACCCCGATGTGGTGTTCTGGGGTTTGCGCCTGTGTCGCCAGGAAACAGTGGGTAGATGGTCCTCAGCTGACCTTGGATTGTCCTAATTGAGTCCCCGAATGCGAGCTTTGTAGGCAGCCGTGTCGGTACCGACACCAACATTGCGGGCGTAGGTACCCCTGGAATTCATGGCCTGGAGGGTACTGACCCGGTTCCCAGGGTTAGGGTGGGTGCTGAGAAATTCTGGCGGGTCCCCTCCCTGACGTTCTAACTTTTGCATGAAGGTAATAAATCCTCGGGTATCGTAGCCCGATTTGCCAAGGGTTTCAAATCCCCGGCGATCGGCGTCGTACTCAGCTTCCCGGCTATTGGGTAAGGTCAGCGCCAGTTGCACTCCCAGATTTACCAGGGTATCCTGGCTGACCTCTAAGGCGCCGGCAATTCCACTGGCCAGGGCTGCCTGGCGCATCCGTTCAATTACGTGGCGACCGCCGATATGGCCAATTTCGTGGGCCATGACTCCGGCCAGTTCAGCTTCGTTGCTAGCCGCTTTAATCAGCCCAGTTTGGATATAGACAAACCCTCCCACCGTAGCAAAGGCGTTAATCCCATCGTCCTTCACCACCTGAAAGCTATAGGGCAGGGTGGGGCGATCGCTCTTGGCCACAAGCCGCTGACCAATAGCGGTAACGTACTGGGTAAGGGCGGGATCGCTCTGGTAAAACTGCACCCCCTCCGCTTGCAGTTGCTGGTTAATCTGGTTTCCCAGGGCAATCTCGTCGCGATCGGAAAGATTACTCAATTCCACATAGCGAATTCCTTCGAAAAGTAAATCCAGTAACCCGGCCTGGGATGGGGGTGGCGTAGTCAGACCAATGGTCAGGGCTACCACCCCCGCCAGGGCGATATAGGCTAATCGACGGTATAAAAACTGACTCAACAAGGTTCCCACCTCGGGCAATGTGCTATTCATGAAGACGAATAAGTTATCTCAGAAGTGCCCCATTGTGATTCAATAGTATCGGCTTCCTATGTACCTGAGACAAGCCTAAGTTTTAACCCCTATAACAGCCTGAGGCACCCATTAACCATGACACTACTGGACTCGAAAGGTCGGCTATTTGGCAAGGTCAGCATTCTCGATCTGGGAGCGGGTCTGGTGATTCTAGCCGTTCTGTTTGGCATCTTTTTGTATCCTGGCACCTCCGGCTCAGTGGCCCAAATGGGGGCGGTAACCAAACCCGTGGAAGTAGATGTGATGGTGAGGGGGTTGACCACCTCCAATCCAGAAGGACTGGCTAAGGCGATTCAAACCTCTGGAAACACAAGTATTATTATTCGCAACCAACCCTACGGCCAGGTTAAGGTTAAAGATGTGGTCAAACTACCCCGCACTACTATTGCTCCCCAACCCGATGGCACTGTTAAGGCCGTAGCCGATCCCCGCCCAGAATTGAATTACACCATCGACATGCTAATTACCCTAATGGGCGATGCCCAGATTACCAACAATGGCCCCGTACTGGGTAACAACAAGGTCAAAGTGGGGACACCCATTGAATTGGAAGGAGATCTCTACCGCTTCAATACCAGTGTCGTTGATGTGCGAGTCTTAGAAAGTAAATAATTCTGTTGGTTGCCCCTTTAACTATGATTAGCGCTGCTGTTCCTATTACCGATCCCTCCATCAACTGGCAGAGTTTGGCAGATCAGTCCCTGGCGGGCCAGGAAATTAGTCGGGAAGCAGCCCGAGCCCTGCTAACCGCCCCGGATAGTGAACTTCTAGATCAACTAGCCGCTACGTATCGGGTACGTCGCTACTACTGGGGTAATCGAGTCCGCCTGCACTTTTTACTCAACGCCCAGAGTGGGCTGTGTCCAGAAGACTGTCATTACTGCTCCCAATCTAAAATTTCTACCGCAGAAATTGAAAAGTATCCCTTCATGGCCCAGGAGCAAATCCTGGCAGCAGCGGAAAGGGCCCATAATTTGAAGGCCGGTACTTTCTGTATGGTGATTTCTGGCCGTTCTCCCTCAGGTCCGGTATTTAACCAGGTTTTAGAAGCTGTGCACCAGGTAAAGGCTCGTTATCCGATGAAGCTCTGCGCCTGCTTGGGGTTATTAAATTCCGATCAAACTGCCCAGTTAGCCGCCGCCGGCGTCGATCGGGTCAACCACAACCTCAATACCTCTGAGGCTTACCACAGTAATATCTGCACTACCCACGACTTTAGCGATCGGGTCGAAACTATCAAGGCTGTTCAAGCCGCGGGGTTAACCACTTGTTCAGGCGGGATCCTGGGCATGGGTGAATCGATCGATGACATTATCGATATGGCCCTGAGCCTGCGAGAACTTCAGGTTACCAGTGTGCCCCTCAACTTTTTGATTCCAATTGATGGCACCCCCATGGCGGACCATCAGTATTTGACTCCTCGACAGTGCCTACGTATTCTTTGTCTGTTTCGACTGCTCTTACCCAGCCAAGAGCTACGCATTGCCGGCGGGCGAGAGGTACAACTACGGGAGTTACAGCCCTTAGGGCTCTATGCTGCCAACTCAATTTTTATTGGAGACTACCTGACGACCCCAGGTCAGGCGGCTCAGGCCGACTACGATATGATCCACAATGCGGGCTTTGTCCTTGAAGATGGTGATAACCTTGGCCAGGCTGACGACAGGGCTTAGGGTTTAGCTATAGCCGTAGCCAGACTTGACGGAGCGAAGGCGAGTCAGATCGCCCTCCCAGACGTGAGCTATTGACCTCTAGTAACCAGGTCGTCTCCTGGGAGAAGGCGTCGAATCAATTCGCCGTTCAAATCCGTCCTCAGTGCTTTGGCCAAAACTATAGCTCCTGAACTGCCTAACCTGATACCTACTCTCTTTTTACTGTGGATTCAACAGGTATAGAACGAGGGATGCCCATACCTCTAGGTAATAAAAAAATAGGTCTTAAGAGTAGGAAAACTATTATCAACAGCTCAGGGATCAACTGAATAGAAAAAATAAGCAATAATACTTATTTGCTTTTGCGAAAATTTTTTAGGTCCAGAACTTCATAAAACTTAGTTTAATTATAGTCTGATGAAATTATTCTTGTTGCAAGGGCTACAAATCCAGGAAAAGCAAGAACTTCTGTGCTTTAGATTAGTTCCATTGGGGCTATTAATTCCTTAGATTGTAACAATTGCTAAAATTACTTAATGAAATTCTCATGAAAGCAATGATAGGATTTTCTCAACTAAGCCATAAGCTTTTCTTCAATTTTTTAGTCGTTGTCTTTGGAGAGTATAGCCATGTCTGATAAGTCAGTTGGGGTTAAGCCTGAAACCCGAAATCATAAGGGATTTTTTGTGCAAGATGGTGACTATAACCTCGTGAGCATTGAAGCCTCGGGGTGGGCCTTGATTTGTGTTGATGATGCCGTTTGTCACTATGTCGATCCTGACAATCTATTAATCCCTGAGAATCAGGGCTAGGTCAAGCCCTCCAGAGACGTTCTATTTTGCTAAAACTTAACTAAAATGGCTGACTCAACGATGGGCAGCCATTTTTTACGCTTTTATACGCCCCAGAAGCACCCTATAAAGCTGTTAACCTTATCCACAGGAGGCCGATTATGAGAGAACGAATTTCCCAGGCTATCAGCTGGATCCTGGTGGTGGATCTGGTTCTTGTCCTGGTTTGCTTTGGCTGGTTTTTGGTAGCCGTATTAGGACAGAGTATGAACCTTAATTTGGGGTTGAAAATCTGGTATGACCTCTGGAACCCTCTGATTTTGCCAGCAATTAGTCTTTTAATGGCCGGTGCGATCGCCAGTGGGGTAATGGGGTGGCTAAACCGACGTTTCAAAAGAGAATCTGTCTAAGACCATGACCGTTCCGTGCGGGAGTACCAGCGCAGCAATACCCTGGCCAGATGATGGGGATGATGCCTAATAGATAGGTTCTCTTTCTCTTGCATGATATTGGCGGCAATAATTCGACGACCAGAAGCTATGACGGCTTCCCTATCTAGCACAACAGGCTCGGCCTGCTGTTGCGCATACTTCTGGATTACTGCTTCTGAGGGCAGGTTTTTTTGGACTAAGACTGCATCAAATAGGTAATGACCCGCAGCACTATCTAAGGCCCGAATATGGTCAGATACGGCAAAACCGTCGGTTTCTCCCGGTTCGGTCATAATATTGCAGACATAAACCCGGGGTACCCGCTGAGCTGCGATCGCCCTAGCTAAATCGGGCACCAGCAGGTTAGGAATAATACTGGTGTAGAGACTACCAGGACCAATAATTATGTAGTCTGCCTCCTCAATAGCTTGAATCGCCCTGGGCAGAGCGGGGGGATTGGGAGGCAGGCAGCCAATCTGAACGATCCTACCCCGAGCCTCCGTAATTTTAGACTCCCCCACAATTCGGCGGCCGTTGTCCAACTCAGCCCACAGTTGCACGTCACTGAGGGTGGAGGGCAACACCTGGCCCCGCACCGCTAAAACCTTAGAACTGGCGGCGATCGCCTGTTCTAGGTCGCCGGTAATTTCACTCATGGCGGTGAGGAACAAATTACCAAAGCTGTGGCCAACCAAACCACTTCCGGATTCAAACCGGTACTTGAATAGCTCAGTTAGAAGTTTTTCCTCATTGGCCAGGGCAGACAGACAATTACGAATATCTCCAGGCGGCAAAACCCCAATTTCCCGTCGTAGTCGCCCAGAGGATCCGCCATCGTCAGCAACAGTCACAATGGCCGTGATATTTGCACTGTAGTGCTTTAATCCCCGTAATAGGTTAGAAAGCCCTGTTCCTCCTCCGATCACAACGATTTTAGGACCTCGAGAGAGCCGTCGCTGATTGAGCAAGGCATCCAGAAGTTCCCCTTCCTGACCGGGAATTAAGACATCGGTAATGACGCCCACCGTACGCGTTTGTCCCCATAGGATAAAACCCAGCCCCAATAAAATCCCCAGGGGACCACTAACGTAATTGGGTACATAGGTGGTGAACAGCCGTAGGAGCGTTCCCAGGATTTGCCCTGTGTAAAATACGGGGGTGAGCTTTAACCAGATCATGACACCCGTACCGACCAGTAGGACCCCAGCAACGCTTAAAAATAGCCACCGTTTCAGGAGTAGTCCTGGAGCTAGCCACCATACCCACCGGTTAACTCGACCCGGGGTCAGAGAACCGTGGTTTTGCAGTTTAAATAGAAACCTCTCAATAGCCCGTTGCCAGAGTTTTAGCTGCATTGGAGAAAATTGGGTAAACCAGAGATGACTATGGATTGAAAACCAGGTCGAAGGATGGGGAGTGGGGCTAGGCTATAAACAACGGCTAACGCTTTCGATTTTAACGGCTGTCTACCCCGGTGCGTCTGGTTAGACTATAAACTTCAACCTAGGCTCCATTTTCTCCAACTCCTATCCTCACCATGGCTCATTCCTGGCCCTTTAATAAAAGCCCGATTCCGGCCATCTCCAATCCCCTAACCCCAGAGTTAGGTCATCCTAATCCTGACGACAAAGTGCCCAATCTACTAGAACTTCGGCATATTACTAAGCGTTTCGGTAATAATGTAGTGCTGAATAATATTAATTTTAAGGTTCTTCCAGGAGAAGCCGTAGCAATTATTGGCCCTTCGGGGACTGGTAAGTCTACCATTCTACGTATTATTGCGGGGCTTTTACCCGCCGACCACGGGGAAATTTACGTGGCTGGCAAACGACGGCAGGGGCTGATTGAGGACGCCTCCGATCCGGTGGGGATTGGCATGGTCTTCCAGCAGGCAGCTCTGTTTGACTCCTTGACCGTAGAAGAGAACGTTGGCTTCTTGTTATATCAGCATTCCAATCTGTCATCACACCAGATTCAAAGCTTGGTAGAAGAGGTTCTAGATATGGTTGGTCTACCGGGTACAGGTAACCGCTACCCGGCAGAACTCTCGGGGGGTATGCGTAAGCGAGTCAGTTTTGCCCGAGCTATTATTGCCAATCCTGAAAATCCTCAAGATCGACCGGCGCTGCTACTCTACGACGAACCAACGGCTGGCCTAGACCCGATCGCCTCAACAGTGATCGAAGATTTAATTTGCAATATTAAACAGAATCAGGGCTGTAGTTCCTATCTGATTGTGACCCATCAAAATAGCACCATTCGTCGAACCGCCGATCGCATTATTTTTTTACACCGGGGCACAATTCAGTGGAGTGGCCCAGTCAGTGCCATCGATACTACAGACAACCCCTACGTCCGGCAATTTTTCAGTGGTCAGGTAGAGGGTCCCATTCAGATGGTGAATTAAGTGGCTGATAGAAACCAGATCGGTCATTCCGGATGGAATGGTTTACTTTGGGAAAGGGCGGTAATCAGGATATCGCTAATGGCAGGATGCTAAACTCCAGAATTGGTGTAGCCCTACTCCTGGACGGGGCACAGGCAAGTCAGAACGGCGACCAGGCTCAGCTTTTAACCGATTCACCCTATCCTAAAGGTTTTGACCAAAGCTATCAATTCAGCCAGCCACCGTTAACTGAGGAGGAGGAATGCGAGAACGGGCAATTCGAGAGGGTTCGGTAGGACTATTGATTGTGCTTAGCATCGGTCTTTTCGCAGGTCTGGTGCTGTGGTTAAAGGGGCTGACCCTGGGCCGACAAAGCTACCGGGTTAACTTTATTTTTGACAATACCTTAGGTATGCAGGAAGGCACCATGGTACGCTTCCGAGGGGTGCGGGTAGGCCGGGTGCTGGCTATTAACCCAGGGGCGAACCAGGTGACTGTGGTGGTAGAAATTACCCAACCCGACCTGAAAATTCCCAGTGACTCTAGTATTCAGGTAAATCAGGCAGGGTTAATTGGCGATACGACGCTGGAAATTACGCCGGTGCGATCGCTCACAAACCAGGAACTAGCCCTGTCTCCGTTTAAGCCCAAATGCCAGAGTCAAGTTATCATTTGTGATGGTGATCAACTAAATGGTGAGGTGGGAGCTAATTTCAGGTCTCTAATTCGATCTACCCAAGGTTTGGTCAATACCCTTAGGGATCCAGAGATTATTAACTCCCTGAAAGCCACCCTGGGCAATGCCAGTCAGTTAACCGCTAATGGCAAACTTTTAACTAAGGAACTAACAGTTCTCTCCCAGCGACTTCAGGGCAACCTCCACCCCTTATTCACCTCTGCCAATCGGGCCGTTAATAACATTGGTAATGCAGCCGCCCAGTTTGAACTGACCGGGTCTGCCGTCAATCAATTAATTGCGCTGAATCGCAGCAATCTGATTGGTACCCTCGACCATCTCAACCAGAGTAGCGCCGACCTGCGTACAATTATGGCTACCCTCTCACCAGCGGTACAAAACAGCCAATTCCTCCATAACCTGGACACCCTATCAGCCAACGCCAGCGCCGCCATGGCCGATATTCGAGCCATTACCTCTGCTGCTAATACCCCAGAAAATCTGGTTACCCTGCAACAAACCCTGGACTCTGCTCGCAACGTCTTTCAAAGTGCCCATAAAGTTCTTGCCGATGTGGATGAACTGACAGGCGATCCCCAGTTACGGGAGCGGGTGCGCCGTTTAATTAATGGCTTAAGTTCCCTAGTGTCGGTTAGTCAACAGTTAGAAGCCGAGAGCCAGGTAGCCCAAACCCTAACCCTGCCCAATGCCGCTCCCATTGCCCGGATTACCCTAACCCCGACAGAACCTAACCCCGGCGATAGTCCCAACCCCAAGACCCGCTCGCCCGTTTCTACCCAGCCCGCCCCTGGGCAAGCGAGTCCAGGACTAATTATCTATAAGGGTCAGCCCTATCGCGTTAGCGCCTATCCTCACTAAAAGGATATAGGCCCGACCCTGCATTAACCGATCAGGAAGGCGGAGATCAATGGGATGATTCTTAGGAAAATCCAACATACTACCCCCAGCCAGGGCTGACAAAGGATATCCTGAAACTATAGCGGCGCCATTTAGCTCCGGGCCTTAGCGCCTAACCAATGGCGTACCAGTCTTCTCCTAACCGGCCTTCGCCTTGACCGATCAACTCGATCCTCAGCCTTCTGGCTAAAGCTGTACTATTAGAACGCCAATTCCTATGGTTTTCGATCCGATTTATCTGGTTCTTATGGCTCCTGGCATGGTGCTCATGTTTTTAGCCCAAGCCAGAATTAAAGGGACCTATCATCGCTACTCCCAAATCCGCTCAAGCCTTGGCATGACCGGTGCCCAAGTGGCCCAGGCAATTCTGGCAAAGAAAGGGATCCGTGAGGTTAGGGTCGAGCCCATAGCCGGTGAACTCACCGATCACTACGATCCTGGAGCGAAGACTATACGCCTTTCCGAGGCTATCTATGACTCCAGTTCCCTGGCTGCCGCTGCGGTAGCTGCCCATGAGTGTGGGCATGTTTTACAAGACCTTCAGGGCTACAGATTTATGAATCTACGAGCTGCCCTGGTACCCACCGTTAATTTGGGGTCGCGCCTTGGGCCAGTCCTGATTATGGCAGGTCTATTTTTGAACTGGCTAAATTTGGCCTGGCTAGGTGTACTGCTATTTAGCGCTGTGTTGCTGTTTCACGTGGTGACATTGCCAGTAGAGTTTGATGCTTCCAGCCGGGCCTTGCACCTGGTTGACGAATTAGGCATACTCCAGGGAGAAGAAAATAAGGGAGCGCGTGCGGTACTCAATGCTGCGGCCTTAACCTACGTTGCTACCGCCTTCTATGCCTTCGTCAATTTGCTTTACTACATAATGCTCATTAACCGACGCAATTAACCAATCGAGATGGCATCGAGGCAGTATTCCTGCCATTTCCCTTGGTATCGCTCGGAAATGTAGGGGGTCACTATAAACTTTGGGGATGCCCCCCCTTTTACATCGATTTTCAAAAAGGAATAGGGTCGTCGCCGCTCCCGATGGTAGCCGCTCAAGCCCACAAATAATTCTGAATGGGCCACTAGTTTCCAATCCTGGGGATTATCAAGGTCCGAGGTAGAAACCCGTTCTTCCAGTTCGCCTCCCTCTGAGCGTTGGCGCCGTAAACTGAGGCCGCTGCCACCGCAGACCAGCCAGTGGATGTGGCGATCGCCATGGCCCGTATCTACAGTCCTGAGATACTCAAAGCAGTGGGCGTGTCCATTGAGAACTAGATTGACGGGGGATTCAGTCGGGCCAATCTGGGGTACCGCTGCCACCACCTGATCCAAAACCCAGCGTAAGTTACGGCGCATGGCTAGGGTTTGGCCCTGGTTCCATTTGGTGGCTTCAGTAACATAGGCCGGGTGGTGAAAGTAAAGAATTCGGCCGCGCACCGATGGATCACCCCAGGAGGCAATTAAACTATCCCGTAGCCAAACCATCTGCTCGATATCGGTAGTTTTTCCGGGACGGCTATGAATTTGTTTATCCAGATCCAGCAGTACTTCATCAATTTGCTCTAGGGTAGCCTGGAGGTCATCCAATCGTTCCCGACTATGGGGATGGACTAAGGATAGGTGGTTGATTTCCGCTAGCACCAGCTGCCGTTCCTGGTAAATCTGACGACGTTGTTCCCGGAGTCTCAGGGACTTACCTCGAGAGCGACTATCTTCCACCAGGGCAGCTGGGTCGTTCAGAGTATTGGAATCAAGGGCAAAGAAATCAATGCCACCATAGCGAAAGTTATAGTAGTGGTTGGGCAAACGGGTAAACTTACCTGGCTGGTAACGCAATCCTGCCCTTCCATCCCGCCAAGGACCATAATGGCGTTCCAGATGGTGGGCCAGACTGGCCGCAGGAATAGCCTTGAGATAGTCCAGAAAGGCTCGGGCATAGGCATCACCAACCCTGGATCCATGCCAACCCACATTAGGATCGAGGTGACGACCGCTGAGCTTGGCCAGGGGCCTGGTAAGTTGCACTAGCAGACTGTAGAGCCAGGGAAGATTGTAGTAGTCGTGGTTACCGGGCACCGGCAGGAAGGGGAACCGAAACACCATGCTATCAAAGGCAATCCGTTCCGGATCCTCCCCCCCCACTAACCATTCCCGGTAGGGATAAATAAAATTGCGGGGATACTGCTCCCTAGAGCCCACCTGGTAGACCACATCACCAGTGTGGAGCAAAAGGCGACAGTCTTGTAAATGGGGTAGCATTTGTTCCGCTACCCGGCGCTGGGGATGGTGATCAATATGGGGACCTGAGCCACTATCTCCAATCACCAGAAAGGAAAATTCCCTATCCTCAGCACCACCATCTTCCAGGATTAAACGGGTTTGATCGATGCCGCGATTGACTAGATCGGGATGTTGCCAGCAGACCCGTTCCTTCATTTTGTTGATTTTAAGGGGAATGGAAGGGTCTAGAATCGAAGCCATGGAATGATTGAGGGAAGAAAGACCAGGGATTATTACCAGCCAATCACCATGGGGGGAGAGATGGCAGTTCCTGCTATATTACAAGACAGTGCTCAGACAGAGCACTAGGGCCTCCACCCACTCCACGGTGGCACCGTAGCTATCACCAGTATGACCTCCCAGACGGTAATTTAGCCAGGCGGGCACTAGCCAGGCCAGGACTAAGCCAGTGGTGAGAGTACCGATCGCCAGTCCCACCTGATCCGGATAAAGGCATCCCCAGACTACTGCCAGGCCAATGCCCAACCCCAACCCCGGTAACAGATCGGTTGGCAGGTGCAGGTGGGTTTTGTGGAGGGCACCCTTGCCTACCGAGCGTAAATAGGGGTAGCCAGCGATCGCCACCAGTTGACCCCAGCGACCCCAAATTGCAGCGGTAGCCAACACCATCCCTCGCCCGGTGGTCAGATCTGTCAGGGCCAGAGTTTTTAGTCCCAACAGGGCGATCGCCGCCAGGGCACCAAAGGCGCCCACACGACTATCCGCCATAACCGTCAGACGGCGATCGGGATCACTCACCGCCAGCCCATCCGCCGTATCCATCGCCCCATCCAGATGGAAACCGCCGGTTAACCAGACCCAAAGCCCAACCACCAAGGCACTGCGGGTTCCCATCGGCATACCGCCGTAATCCAGAACTCCATCCACCAGAGCAAGAATTGTCGCCAGACCCAGTCCGACCAGGGGTGCCAGGGCTGCAATCCCCTCAAAACTGGGGCACCATCCTGACGGCAAGGGTAGCCGAGTATAGAACAGGATAGCCCCTGCCAACCTGGCGAAAACCCCTGGCCTAGCAGTGTTCCTGGGAATATCTAATGGAGTGATTGGATCCGAATCAGAGTCAGAACCTGCCATAGCTATCCTAAATGTAAATAAATATTTGACCACCTTTTAGATCTTTATTTCTTCTGCGGAAACCTAGCCAGAAAAGCTATTGGCCTGTTTAGGCAAAAGGTCAAGGGCAAAGAAAGGTAAGGCAGAGCGGATCATTCCCAGCAAGATCAGGTATCGTGAATGTATACCTTCAAGAGTAAAGCTAACCAGCCCTACTCCTGGGATTGACGTAACGTGGTCTAGGGTTTATGAATCACGAACGTATTCAAGGCTTGAATACCCTACCTCCTTGTCTGGTAGACAAAGGAGTGTTGATTAATAAAGTAGATATGCTGAGACTGCTTCAAGATCTGGGTCAGGTCAGCTATAGTCATCTTGAGGACGGCGTGGTGCTAGCTACCGGTAAAGGACTGGTGATGGAGGTTTTTTCCGACAGCCAACAAGCTACTCTGGTCGCTAACCACACACTTTACATTAACGTCCATAGTTTTGACTACCTGGAAATGGGTAGGGTAGACAGTGAGAAAAGTCAGTTTGATCTGGTGCATGAAAATCGTAGATTAAGGCTAGTTCCCCTATCCGACCCTGTAAAAGAGCATTTAAGTCATACTGTCAATACGGTTGCTCTAGAAGCTATGGTTGCTGACGCCCTTTCAGCTAGTTGGGATGCATGCTTGGATGACGATCGCAACTTTTTTGAGTAAAACAAGTCCCAATTAGTACTTCAGAAACCGCTACTCAAGAAAATTATGCTTCAGGATGCTAGAGCTATTCGGTATTATCAACGGATAACCGACGCTTTTGTAGACCATTGGAACCGGGGTTATTCCACCAGTGATCTACGCCTTTATCTGGAGGGATATCTAGCTGCTCTACGCCATGCTGATGCCCTAGAGCCCTACCTGATCCATCGACTAGAGGAAGACGCCCTGCGCTACCTGAGTGATTCCTCAAACTTTGCCGTACCTCAGCCAGAGGATGCCATTTAATCTATTCTAGATGTTTTGGCCCCAGCCATAGGATCGGCTTAAATTTTATCGACAGAATTGACATAGCTGCTCTATGGATCGGTCCAGGATCTCGGGAGAATGGACCAGGGCGATGCGAACGTAGCCTTCTCCAGCCTTACCAAAGCCAATCCCGGGAGCTAGGGCTATACCGGTAGTAGCGACTAGATGGGTACAGAATTCCATCGATCGCTGGGCCCAAGCCTCTGGTAGTTTTACCCATAGATAGAGGGTGGCCGCAGGTAACTGAACCGGCCAACCATTGCGATCAAAGGCGGCTACTGCCGCATCCCGGCGCTGGCGATAGGTAGCAACGGTGTAGTTAACACTGTCCTGGGGACCGGTGAGGGCCGCGATCGCCCCCTGTTGGATGCCAGGGTACTGGTTAAAATCTATACTGGCCTTCACCTGGCGGAGAGCCTGGATAATTTCAGCCTTGCCGATCGCATAGCCAATCCGAAAGCCGCCCATATTGTAGGACTTAGAGAAGGAGAAAAACTCAACGGCAACGGTCTTCTGCCGATCGGCCTGGAGCACTGACACCGCCGGTTGATCTGTAAAGGTGAGGTCAGCGTAGGGAAAATCGTGGGCCAGCACCAGACCGTGCTGCTGACAAAAGGCTACCGCTGACTGCCAAAACTCCAGGGAAGCCGTAGCGGCGGTGGGGTTATGGGGATAGCTCAGTATCATCAGGCGGGATTGCTCCAATATCACCGCCGGAATCTCCTGAAATTGGGGTAGGAAGTTGTTCTCGGGGCGTAAGGCCATGGGATAAATCTGCCCACTAGCCAGGTAGACTCCACCGGAGTGGGAAGGATAACCCGGATCGGTAAGCAGGGCAATATCGCCAGGATTGAGTACGGCCAGAGGGAGGTGGGCCGTACCTTCCTGGGAACCAATTAGCAGCAGCACTTCGGTTTCTGGGTCTACGGTCACACCAAAGCGATCTCTGTACCAGCGGGCCGCCACCGCCCGAAAGGCAGCCGTGCCCGAAAACAGGCAATAGCCGTGGCTACTGGGATCGGGCAGGGTCGCCGCGATCGCCGCCAGAACGTGGGGCGCTACCGGCAGATCGGAGGACCCCAGGGAAAGATCCACGATTGCCTGACCTGCCGCTCTGGCCCGGGTCTTAGCCTGATCCATCTCAGCAAAAACATTGGCCTGCAAAAGTTCCAGGCGCTGAGCAAAGGGCATAGCTGGTCCAAGTTAAAGTTTATCGATCTGGGCTTTGAGGGCTTCTAGTTCCGCATCCACTTCTGCAGACTCAGGGTTGGTGACTGGAGTTGCACCGGTAGGCAGGGACTTGGGTGTCTCTGTGCCCCCTAACATCTGGGCCTTCATAGCAGCCAGTTCTAAGTCTACATCTCCTCCGGCCTCCAGGGCGACAAACTGGCTTTCCAGGTTTGCCCCCGCCAATTCTGCCGCCGCTTGGGAACGGGCTTCCATTTGCAGCACCTTCTCCTCCATGCGCTCAAAGGCGGCCATGGCACTACTGGTATTTAAACGACTGGTGGTGTTCTGCAACTGCTCATTAGCCTTAGCCGCACTGGCTCGGGCCTTGAGCATATCTTTCTTAGTTTTAGCTTCTGACAGCTTACTCTCCAGTCCAATCAAATCGCGCTTGAGCTGATCGACGGTGGTGCTCTGGCCATCCAGTTGGGTCTTCAGGGCTAGGGCTGTTTCCGCCTGGGTTTTCTTCCGCGTTAAGGCCTGTCGCGCCAGATCCTCATCACCCTTCTGCAGGGCTAGTTGAGCTCGTTGCTGCCAGGTATTGGCTTCCCCTTGAGCCCGCTCGTATTGCTGTTGTACTCGCTTCTGACTGGCGATCGCCCCGGCCACTGCCTGGCGCATCTGCACCAGGTCTTCCTGCATATCAATAATGGCCTGTTCCAGAATCTTTTCTGGATCTTCGGCGGAACTAACCACTGCATTCAGGTTAGAGCGAACCACCCGGCTAACTCGATCTAATAACCCCATGATGTGCTGCTTCCTTTAGTTACTGGTATTCCACTATATTTCTTAGTTTACAGAAATAAACCCTGGATAGGCTATGGCAACGACAACCCTGGTGAGGGGGTTTACCGGCCCTAGCGTTCAATCTCTCCTCGAGCTTTGGGTACGGCGCTCGTCAACACCTCATGGCCTGTGGCGGTGACCAGCACATCATCTTCGATACGAATGCCAATCCCCCGCCAGTGATCGTCAATGGCCGGTTGACCCTCCACCGGTTCGTAGCTAGGGGCAATATACAGGCCCGGCTCAACGGTAACCACGTTACCCACCTCAAAGGGTTTCCAGCTTTTATCGGGGTTGCGTAACACCCCAGCATCGTGGACGTCTAGCCCTAGAAAGTGGCCGGTACCGTGCATGAAAAAGGCTTTGTGCCGTTTCTCTTCAATCAAAGTATCCACCTCACCCTTAAGTAGCCCCAGCTCCACCAAACCCTCCGTCAGGGTACGGGTGGCAGCATCATGGAATTGATTGAAGGGAGCACCGGGTTGTACCGCTGCGATCGCCCGATTCTGTGCTTCCAGCACCAGATCGTAGAGCACCCGCTGTTCTGCCGTAAACCGACCACTAACGGGAAAGGTACGGGTAATATCGGCATTGTAATAATTGTAGGCACAGCCAGCGTCAATCAAAAGTAGATCGCCTGCCTGCATTTGCCGCTGATTGTCAATGTAATGGAGGATGCAAGCATTTTCTCCAGAGGCCACAATGGAGGGATAGGCGGGCCCCAGGGCGCCCTCTAAACGAAAAATCCGCTCCATTTCCGCCTGAATTTCGTACTCATAGCGACCAGGGGCAGCCATTTCTCGAGCCTGGTTGTGGGCCCGCGCAGAAATAGCCATGGCTCGGCGCAGGTGATCCAGTTCTGCTGGCGCTTTCACCCGCCGCAGGGTTTGCATGAGTAGGCCAGCGTCTTCAATCGCCACCGGTCCCGTTCCCCGCTTGTGGTAAGTGGAGAGTAGGGTTTGCCAATGGCGCAAAATACGTTGATTAAGACCCTGATTGTGCCCAAAATGGTAGTAAAGCCGATCCGCCTTCTCCAGGTACTTGGGAAGATGGTCGTCAAGTTCGGCAATGGGGTAAACCTGATCAGCCCCATAACGTTCCCTGGCTTGATCAATCCCTACCCGATAGCCAGACCAGGTTTCCTTTTCTGGATCCTTAGGACGTACAAATAAGATAAAACGATGCTCTTCATGGTGGGGAGCTAACACTGCCACCGATTGGGGTTCGTTAAAGCCCGTTAGATAATAAAAGTTGCTGTCCTGTCGGAAGGGATGCTCTACATCGTTGTGCATCACCACCTGGGGGGCACTGGCAAAGACAGCGGTGCCATCGCCAATTAGGGCCATGACACGCTGGCGGCGTTGGGCATAGAGGCTTAGCATAATTAGTTTTGCTGAGGCTTGGCTTTGGGATAATTGAAGTATCTATCTACCCTGAAGGACCAAGGGAGTTAATCCTCCAAGCGTAGTAACTTACGATAAAAAGACTTAGAGAAATCAGGGGTGCGTCTGTTGCGAAGGGCAACGATCGCATCAAACAGGTAATCCACAAACTCAAAGGTAGCCATGGTGATCTCGTAGCTCAGATCGGCATCACCATCGAACTGTAAACGACAACGGGTTAAATCTGCTGGCAGCATAGAGACATTCCAAGTAGCAATAAAAGGAATACTGGCGCTCCCTTCGATATAGCGTTCTCCTTCCAGGTTACCCTGTTTATACAGGGAGATGGCATAGGGTAGGGCGGCACGCTTATTACCCTGATAATAGGGCAGGTAGACCCCCACATCCCGTTGATCAGCTTGTCCAACTTCTTCAAAGGTTAATCCCATGGCCTCAGCCTCCTCCTTTGGTCACCGCATAATGTCTCTACTCAAAGCATAGGTTAACAAACCAGGTCCAGACTAAGCATCTCGTTTTTTTCGGCAAAATTAGGGATGATAGTACGGAGAGCTTTAGGGGCCGATGGGAGCTACCCAGATCAACCTGAGCTATGGACTATGGACGACAGGTTTGAAGGATAACCAGGTTCCATGGCTGCCCCGATTAGTTCTCATCCCTTGATTCCCGTTGCGTTCCTTCCCTTAGTGCATGGCTAATTTTTCTTCCGGATCCTTGTTCAGACCCAATACTGATCTGAAAATCGATCTGGATATCGAAGATTTTTCTGGCTATTCCGGGCGACGGCGTAAAGCTGCCCTCACCCTTACCCTGCTATGGGGCAGCACCATAGCCCTCCATTTACTGTCCTGGGGTAGTTGGGTGATGATGGGTCTGATGGTGGTACTGACTACCCATGCTTTGCGCATCTTACTGGCTCGCCCCCTCCCCTCTCCCTCCCCCCTACCTTCCAAGGCAGATCGGGAAATCTCCCTGGAGACGGCAGAAACTCTGGATACAGAAACCTGGCCCTATGTTTCCATGCTGGTGGCAGCCAAGAATGAGGAAGCGGTTATTCACCGTCTGGTGGCCAATCTCTGTAATATCGACTACCCCAGTTATCGCTACGATGTCTGGGTAATTGACGATAACAGCACCGATAGTACAGCCGCCCGCCTGCAGGACCTTCAGGATCGCTATCCCCAACTGCGAGTGGTACGGCGTAGCCCAGAAGCGACAGGGGGCAAATCAGGGGCGCTAAACCAGGTGTGGCCCGATATTAAAGGGGAAATCATTGGAGTTTTTGACGCCGATGCCCAGGTACCTCAAGATATGCTACGTCGAGTAGTACCCATGTTTGGGTCTGAGGCCGTGGGGGCGGTACAAATGCAAAAAGCTATCATCAATCGGGCTAAAAATCTGCTGACCCGTGGCCAGCAGGCTGAAATGGCCCTTGATACCTACCTACAGCAACAGCGCATCAGCCTGGGAGGGATTGGGGAGTTGCGGGGTAATGGGCAGTTTGTCCGCCGCACCGCCTTGGCCCAGTGTGGCGGCTGGAATGAAGAGACCATTACCGATGATCTTGATTTAACTCTACGCCTGCACTTTTCGGGTTGGTCGATTCAGTTTTTAATCGATCCAGCGGTAACCGAGGAGGGAGTGGAGCAGGCGATCGCCCTATGGCACCAGCGAAATCGCTGGGCAGAAGGGGGATATCAGCGCTATCTGGATTATTGGCGCTGGATCGGGCAGAGTCGCTTGAGTCCGGCTAAAACTCTGGATATGGCAGCCTTTTGGATAATTCAGTATGGCCTTCCCAGTGTGGCCCTACCCGATTTTGTTATGGCCCTCTGGCGCCACCGCCTACCCTTGTTTCTGCCGGTATCGGGCCTGGCCCTGACCCTCTCTATGGTAGGGATGTTTCGTGGTTTGCGCCGTACCCAGCCCCAATCGATTTGGGCAAATAGCCTGCAAACCTTCTGGGGCAATCTTTATATGCTCCATTGGTTACTGGTAATTGCCTCCATGACCCTGCGGGTTTCGGTACGTCCTAAGCAGTTGCGCTGGGTCAAGACCACCCATTTGGGCGAGAAAGAGGAATTTTAACCCGTTGATGTATCCTCTGATTCCTTGCCTCTAGTTTACTTTTGTCCGGTTCCCTGTTATTCCGGTACTTCAACCATGACTCTACTTAACCCGACTCCCCCTAGCTGGCCATCCTCTGAGATCAATACAGTTCCGGCAGATAGACCCCTAACTATTGGCGATCGCACCTTCCAGTCCCGCTTAATGACCGGTACTGGTAAGTACAGTAACTTTGAGGTCATGCGTCAGAGCATTGCCGCCAGTGGTTGCAAAATTGTCACCGTCGCTGTTCGTCGGGTGCAAACCAGTGCTCCAGGGCACCAAGGTTTAGCGGAAGCTCTAGATTGGTCACAGATCTGGATGCTGCCCAACACGGCCGGTTGTCAAACCGCGGAGGAAGCTATCCGGGTGGCCCGACTGGGACGGGAAATGGCTAAACTCCTGGGACAGGAGGACAACACCTTTGTCAAACTGGAAGTTATTCCCGATGCCAGATACCTGCTGCCCGATCCCATTGGCACCCTGCAGGCCGCCGAACAACTGGTGAAGGAAGGTTTTGCCGTGCTTCCCTATATCAATGCCGATCCCCTGCTGGCCAAGCGTCTGGAGGAGGCCGGTTGCGTCACCGTCATGCCCCTGGGCTCGCCCATTGGCTCGGGTCAAGGGATTCGCAACCAGGCTAATATTCAGATTATTATTGAAAATGCCAAAATACCGGTGGTGGTTGATGCCGGCATTGGCACCCCCAGCGAAGCAGCCGCTGCCATGGAAATGGGAGCAGATGCTCTTTTAATTAATACCGCCATAGCTAGAGCCACCAATCCTGTAGCTATGGCTATGGCCATGGGGCTAGCTACCCAGGCCGGACGACTGGCCTATCGGGCAGGCCGGATCCCGATTCGCGAGACCGCCAGTCCCAGTTCTCCCCTGGCTGGCGTTGTGCAGTAACCCGGGCTGCTGCCGATAGAAACTCCGTCCTAGCTCTCAAAGTCTTGGCCCTAGGTGAGCTGGAGTTTTTTCCAGGTCTCACTGTCGGCGCTGCATAGGGCTAATTCGAAAGTTTGCTGTTATCTGTCTCGTCACCCAAGACTAGCGACCTAGCTAGGAGACATCCAATGGGCCGATCAATCGGATCCTAAGGGCTCTAGCCAAAGCTATAAAGAACGTGGCAATAAGATCTCTGGATCTTTCGGTATAAGCACTTAATTTTTACGGATTGTTTTCAAAGCTATGATGAAGAAATCGGTTATCCTGCCGATGTGGACGGCTAGTTGACCCCTTTAAGATGACAATGAATAAACTTCTCCAGCTGTTGGCCTAAATTGCTAGCTGAGCTTCTAACGTCAGAGGGCTTCTACCATGTCCATTCTTGAACAAACCATCGAACAAATGTTTGCCTCCCGCCAACTGACTCGCCGCGATCAGAAATTGTTGATGACGATGTTTTCCCAGCGAGACCTAAACGCCAACGATGCAGCTTTAATTAATAGGGTTTATGAAGCCCTTAGCCAAGGACGGCTACGAGTCGTTGATTAGGGAAAACCATCTGACCGATATCTAGAAACAGCAAGATATCGCCGTTATTACTGTTTCTGGCTAGAGTGTAAAGAAGCTAGAGCAAACTATAGGTAGGTGCAGTTGAGCCTGCCAGGAATTTTAACCCTCGCAAGGGTTTGAGGCGAAGCTATCTTGTATTGGATTTAGCCTACCTACTTAAGGTTGTCAAAAAAATAAAGACCGAGTGAATCGGTCAAATTAGATGTCGGGTAAGGGTCCAGCTTACCTCTTCCCCATTGTCCGCGACCTACGATTAACCCTGGGTATGGCAAAATCACCCAGGGTTCTTTAATCCTTAGGATTACGAACTACCGGTAAAGGTGATTTCGGGAAATCGGGCCTGAGCTTCGCTAAGGGATTTACCTTTGCCTTCTTCTTGCCAGTAATTAATGATTTCGGTAGCTTTATTGAGAATTTCTACCTGTTCTTCTTCCTCAATCCAGGGCTTACTCTCCAGTTCAGTTTTCATTTCTTCCCAGGCATCGTTGCGAGGCCAGAAAAAGTAGCAGGTAAGCGGGCTGGTGCCTTTGGCTACCACCTGGTCAACGGCTAGCGCCACATCATTTTCAAGCCAGAGGACCTTCAAGACAAATCTGGACAACTAAGCCTCCCCAAGAGTTCCCGGAAATATTACAGCTTATAATCATAACATTGACGCTCCCATCTCAGCTACATGCGTGCTCCCTTAGCGATTTTAGTTTTTGATATTGATGGCGTACTACGGGATGTTAGCAACTCCTACCGCCGCGCCCTGGCCGATACGGTTGAGCAGTTTACTCAGCAACGGTATCGGCCCTCCCCCGAAGATATTGACGCCCTCAAGGCAGAAGGGCTATGGAACAATGACTGGGAAGGGTCTCAGGAATTGGTGTATCGATATTTTGAAAGCATAGGTCACCGTCGTGATCACCTGGCTCTGGACTACGAAGAGTTGGTCAACTTCTTCCAAAGTCGCTATCGTGGGCTTGACCAGAGCCATCCCGATCGCTGGAGCGGTTACATTACTCAGGAACCCTTGCTGGTCAGTCCGCCCTACTTTGAACACCTGAGAGAGCATCAAATTGCCTGGGGCTTTTTCAGCGGAGCAACCCGGGGGTCAGCCCAGTATGTGTTAGAACGACGTCTCGGTCTAGTTGATCCGGTGTTAATTGCCATGGAAGACGCTCCGGGCAAACCTGATCCTACGGGACTATTGGAGGTGGTACAAATTCTCAGCCAGCACCATAGTCTTCCTCCCTCCCTACCGGTAGTCTACGCCGGCGATACGGTTGCCGATATGCAGACTCTGGGCCATGCCCGTCTGCAATCTCCCGATCGCGCTTGGATTGGAGTAGGCGTGCTCCCACCCCACGTGGCAGCCCGGGAGGAGAGTTATCGTCAGTCCTATGGGGCTAGCTTGGAACAGGCCGGTGCCCAGGTGGTTATCGATGGCATATCAGGTCTAACCAGCACTTCCCTGACCGCATTGATTGCATCCTAAAAAGATAATCCTGGCCATACTGGGAAAAGAGCATGACCAGGATTTAACCGGGCCCCCAATCCACAGAAGACCGGAGGCTATGACAGATAGGGCTTAGCGAATGTACTCTTTGAGAATACTATTGCGATTAGGATGGCGCAGCTTACGCAAAGCCTTGGCCTCAATCTGACGAATGCGCTCCCGGGTAACGTTAAAGATCTGACCGATCTCCTCCAGGGTTTTCATCCGGCCATCATCTAAACCATAGCGGAGACGCAAAACATCTCGTTCACGGGGACTGAGACTACCCAGGACACTTTCTAAATCTTCCCGCAATAGACTTTTAGAGACCTGATCCTCCGGTGTTTCGCCATCGGATTCGATAAAGTCGCCCAAACGAGAGTCTTCTTCCTTACCGATGGGGGTTTCTAGGGAGATGGGAAGCTGGGCTGACTTAGCGATAAACCGTAACTTCTCAATGGTCATCTCCATGCGAGTGGCGATTTCCTCCTCCGTGGGCTTACGGCCTAACTCCTGCGACAGCAACTTAGTAGTTTTTTTGATGCGAGAAATGGTTTCGTAGAGGTGAACCGGTAGCCGAATGGTGCGAGACTGATCGGCGATCGCCCGGGTGATGGCCTGACGAATCCACCAGGTAGCATAGGTGGAAAACTTATAGCCTTTTTCGTGGTCAAATTTCTCAGCGGCCCTAATTAGCCCCAGACTGCCTTCCTGAATCAGGTCCTGAAAAGAAAGACCGCGGTTCATGTATTTCTTAGCAATAGAGACCACCAACCTGAGGTTGGATTGCACCATTTTGTCCTTAGCTCGTCGTCCAATATAGAGACGACGGCGAAAACTCCCCAGGGTAAAGTCCGATCCTTCGTCCTGGCTGACGGCATCGGCCCATTCGCCATCTTGGGGATCGCGTTGTAGCGTCTCAACCAGTTCTTCTCGTATTCTCTCCAGCTTCAAGAGGTCTGCAATTTTACGAGCCAGTTCAATTTCTTCCTCTGCCCGTAGCAGACGGATGCGACCAATTTCCTGTAAATACAGCCGAATAGAATCTTCGGTGTAGTGGCGTTTTTTAGTTTGAGCTCGGCGGCGAGTTGCCTTACCCTTAGATGATTTCGCCTCTGCGTCCTCATCTTGAGCCATAAAATTCTCGTCCCCATCGGAATCCGAGTCCCCATCAGGATCCGGACCAAAATCGAAATCGTTTTCGGGTTCGATGGTTTCGAGCAGATGATTTGCCTGGGTCATGCCGCGTCCTCATGCTCCTTAAACTTTAGAAAACTTTGAACAGAAACCGTGAACAGATTAACAGGTTGGAGGTCTAACCCTCAGGCCTGTAAAAGGCAGGAATCAAGTTAACATCCAGCACAGGCGCTGATATACCAACCTCTATGGAACTCCGCAGGAGCTCTTGCTACAACCCTAGAACCCGGTACTACGTGAAATAGACAAGTTCTAACCTGTGGCTTTTCAATTTTAACCAGAATATCAGGGGATGCACCACCCCTCTTGCCATTTCTAATCCATCTCCGCTAATAGGGATTACGGATTAGGAGGGGAAAATCCCGACGAGGCTTTGATCGGGAGTATTGGTATTGACCGATCCACAGTGTCCTCAGCGTTCTGGCCAAAGCTATAGATAAATAACCCCCGATGCTGAAAGCACCAGGGGCCGTTTAGTATAGGGATTTAACTATATAAAGGTGGCTAGAACCTTTGACGTCTCTATCATCGCGCTCTTTTATAAATAGGGAAAGGATCTGGGCGACTGATTGAAGTGACTGTGATCACGGTCAGGGTAGGAAGACCTACCTGATAGGGGGACACTGGGATTCAGTCGCTGAAGGGCAACCACCCCAAAAATACCCCTTCTCTCAAGCTTTAGAGGGTTTCCAAGGTTGCCAACAGAGTTTCAGGCGCGGCATTGTGGTGTAGGAAGGAAAATAAGTGGGCGTAACGCAATCGTCCTTGTACATCTAATACAAATTGGGCTGGCAGGGGCGCTCCCAGAGCCTGTCCGGTAAAGTAATGGCTAAAGCTGTGGCCAGTCTCATCAATAAGTAGGGGCAGGCTCAGGTGTAAATCTTCCACTACCGCCTGAGCCTCCCGTCGGTTTACGCCGGTCAGCATTAACACCTCTGCTCCAATTTGACGAAATTGAGCGTAGGCCTGGTTCATGGCGATGATGTGGGGGTAACAAAAGGGACAGTAGACCCCAGCGGCGAATATGCGGGTGAAGGCCAGCACAACGGGTTGCTTACCCCGCCAGTTGGCCAAGCGTAGCGTACGATGGTGGGTAACATCCCAGAGGGCAAAATCGGGAGCGATTGCCCCCAGGGGTAGTCCCAGGGCCGCTGGTCGGGGCAGCAGATGGCGCCAGTAGGAGGTAGGTTTGAAAATGGGCGAAGATGGATGCATGAATCAGGATCGGACGGCGGCCTAAACGGCTGCAAAAAATTCCTTGGCCTTGACCGGGTCAGGAACCATGGTCTTGTCACCCGGTTGCCAGTCTACCGGACAAACTTCCTCGGGATTGGCCTGCACATATTGAATGGCCTGGAGTACCCGTAGAGTTTCGTCCACATTACGACCAAAGGAAAGATTGTTAATGGTGGCGTGCTGTACAACGCCATCTCGATCGATAATGAACAACCCCCGCAAGGCAATGCCCGCATCGGGGTCGAGAACATTATAGGCAGCACTAATTTCTTTCTTTAAATCAGAAACTAGGGGATAGTTGAGGTCTCCCAGTCCTCCCTGGTTCCGTTCGGTCTGAATCCAGGCCAGGTGGGAAAACTCACTATCAACGGAAACAGCAAGGATCTCAGCATTGAGACCAGCAAACTCGCTGTGGCGATCGCTAAAGGCGGTAATCTCCGTTGGGCACACAAAGGTAAAGTCGAGGGGGTAGAAAAACAAAACTACGTACTTGCCCCGATACTGGGAAAGCTTAATGGTTTTAAAAGTCTGATCGATAACTGCTGTGGCCAAAAAATCTGGTGCTAACTGACCTACCCTCAAGCAACCCACACTAACATCCGTCACGGCAATATCCTCTTCTGGTCAATAGTAATAACTACTATTTATTCTAGGCTATTCGTTCTAATTGCTGCCCGCCCGGGTTCCCTCGGTTTTACCCATCTGAAGGTCCATCGCCATCGGGATAAGGCTATTACAGGGTATGGCGAGTCCGTGATTCCATGGCACTGCAGCCTTAAAGGAGTTTGATGCTGATTAGCAATCCACTTACTCGATTAGGAAAACTCTCCCATGGGGGAAGACAAGCATTATCCAGATGACGAACTATAGCTGTAGCCATGGGGCGGAAAGGGTGGTTGAAAGGAGTATGCAATGAGGTTAGACAGGCTGGGTCATCCGCCGGGGATCAATCGCCCGATCAAAGGCTTCGGCACTGATCAACCCCAATTCCAGGGCGGCCTGGCGTAGGGTAAGGTCCTTCTCAAAGGCGTGATGGGCAATGCGAGAGGCGTTGTCGTAGCCAATTACCGGGCTAAGGGCGGTAACCAGCATCAAGGATTGGTCCACATACTGGGCGATGCGGCGGCGGTTGGCTGTCATGCCCCGTACCAAAAATTCCGTAAAGTTATGGCTGCTATCCGTCAGTAGGCGAATGGATTGCAGCAGGTTAAAAATCATCAGGGGTTTGTAGACATTCATCTCTAAGCTGCCGCTAGCTCCGGCAAAGGCCACAGCGGCATCATAGCCCATCACCTGCACCGCCACCATGGTTAGGGCTTCGCACTGGGTAGGATTGACCTTACCCGGCATAATCGAAGAGCCAGGTTCGTTTTCTGGTAATTGCAGCTCCGCCAGACCAGCCCGAGGACCGCAGCTAAGCAGGCGAATATCATTGGCAATCTTATAGAGCGACACCGCCAGGGTTTTGAGGGCGCCGCTGGCCATCACCAGGGCATCGTGGGCTCCCATGACGGTGAACTTGTTGGGGGCGGTGACAAAGGGTAGGCCGGTAATTGTCGCCAAGTGTTGGGCCGCCCCCTCGGCAAACTCAGGACCGGCATTAAGGCCGGTACCGACGGCGGTACCTCCCAGGGCCAGATGGTAGAGGTCCGGCAGTACCGCCTGGAGGCGAGCCTGGTTATCGGCCAGCATGCCTACGTAGCCGGAAAATTCCTGGCCCAGGGTGAGGGGTACGGCGTCCTGCATATGGGTACGGCCAATTTTGACAATGTCGGCCCAGTCCTGGACCTTTTCTTGCAGAGCTTGCCGGAGGTTCCCTAAAGCGGGTAGCAACTGCTGCACCAGGGCCAGGGCAGCGGCCATGTGCATGGCGGCGGGAAAGACATCGTTGGAGGACTGGGCCATATTGACATGGTCGTTGGGGTGAATGGGATTTTTGCTACCCAGTACCCCCCCAGCCATCTCGATCGCCCGGTTGGCAATCACCTCGTTGACGTTCATGTTGCACTGGGTGCCACTACCGGTCATCCACACATGCAGGGGAAAGTGGTCATCCAGTTGGCCGGCCATCACCTCCTCGGCGGCCCGGACAATCAAATCGGCCTTGTCCTGGGACAGCCGACCCAGGGCGGCGTTGGTGAGGGCGGCGGCCTTTTTGATGGTGGCGATGGCGTGCACCACCGCCAGGGGCATCTTGTCCTGACCAATGGAAAAGTAGTGGATGGATCGCTGGGTTTGGGCCCCCCAGTAGCGATCGCTGGGTACGGCGATCGCCCCCATACTATCGGTCTCCTGGCGCCAACCCGGTGTAAATTCGGTCATGACTCTTTCCCCCTTACAGGTCTAGTTGTTTACCCCGCAATCCGGCGGGGCCCGGAATGCCATAGCGCCCCAGTAGGGTAGGTAAAATATCGTAGATCTGGGCCCCACTTAGCTCCTGCCCCCCCCGAGGGGCCTGGGGATCGGAGAAAATCATCAGGCCAAGGGGAGCGTGGTTAGCATCATCAGGGCCGGTATCGTTCTCCACGGTGTAGAGGCTGTTTAGCCCCACACTACCCACCGATCGCCAGGCCAGATCATCAAAATACACAATTAAGTCAGGAGCTCGGCCCCGTACTCGCTGGTAAATAGCCTGGGGTTTAAAAACCTTTACCGGCAGGGGCAAACCCTGGGGATCCTGGAGTTGCTGGAGCTGCTCCGCCAGTTGATCCCGCAACCCTTCATAGTCCGCCATGGCCACGGTACCCAGGGGCTCCCGCCCCTGCACATTAAGGAAAATTCGAGCGTAGTAGCCCCCCGCCCCCCAGGCCTGGGTCTGCCCCCAATCGACCGCCACCTGGTCTAGGGGCTGGGGCTGGGGAACAGCCTGGGCCAAAGTCAGGTAGCCCTGGCGGATCAGCCACTCATTAATGCAAATTCCCCCCATCAGGGGTTGGGCACCGTGGTCCGACACCACCAGCACAGCCGTATCGGGGTCGCAGGCCTGTAACAACTGCCCCACGCGGCCATCTACATGGACGTAGTAGTCGTGGATAGCACTGGCCCAGGGGGAATCGGGCTGGTACTGGGGATGGCGGGGGTCCATGGGTTTCCAAAAGGCGTGGTGGATGCGATCCACCCCCATGTCCACCAGCATAAGAAAGTCAGGCTGATCGCGGTGCAGGAGTTTTTCTGCCAGACTGAAACGCTGGTCACAGAGGCGATAGAGGTGGATGAGAATGGCCTCCTTGTCTTCTGATCGGAAATTAGGCACATCCATCATAAAATCGGGCATCCAGGCCCGGATCTGGTGCCCCAATTCAGGCGGGTAGGTGAAGGGCACAGCGGTGCTAGGGGTGAGGAAGCAGGAGACCAGGCTGCCCTGCACTGGGTAAGGTGGCGAAGTACCGGGTACCCCCAACACCGCGACAGTCCAACCGGCCTCTCCCAGCCAGTCCCAGAGGCGAGGGAACTTGACGGCACTGCCGTCGCTGATGGCCATGGTGTGGTAATCACGATCGCGGCGGTTGCGGAAGCCATAAATCCCCAGTTCCCCCGGATCCCGGCCAGTCATCATGCAACTCCAGGCCGGTACGGTAATGGCGGGGATGCTGCTTTCCAGGCGACCGTAGCTGCCCTGAGCCATGAGCCGACTAAGGTTGGGCAAATCGGACCGCCACTGGTCAAATACCAGGGAGGGCTCCATGCAGTCCAAACCAATGATCAACAGGCGGGGGGCAGCCATAGCGGAGGTTAAAGGGGGCCTTCGATGCGGGCGTTAAAGCCGTAAACCCGCCGCTCTCCCGCCAGGGGTACTAGGGTAACGGTGCGATCGTCCCCTGGTTCAAAGCGGACGGCGGTGCCAGCCGGAATATCCAGCCGCATACCGCGGGCCTGGTCGCGGTCAAACTGGAGAGCCGCATTTACTTCAAAGAAGTGGAAGTGGGAGCCTACCTGGATGGGGCGATCGCCGCTGTTGGCAACGCTCAGGGTCAGGGTGGGTTTACCCCTATTCAATTCAATCTCACCCTCAGCAGGAAATAGTTCACCGGGAATCATCGCGTACCTCCTAAATGGGCCATCAGGTCTTGACGTTTTTGTTGCAGCGATCGCTCTACCCGGGGCAGGGTATCCTCAATTTCCCGACGGGCCGGACCCAATGGCACCGTCTCTAGCAATTGGTTGAGGGCCACCAGATGGGCGGTCTCTAGGGCAATTTCCGTTGGCACCTTGAGGTCAGGAACCACCCCCGTCCCCTCCCAGTTACCACCAGTCACCGGGTTAATTGCCTGCCCCGTGGGCATAAATACCCAGAAATGGTCGTGCAGACGAAACCCCTGTCCCGGATTGGCCCCGCCCCGGGTAGTTTCACCCACCACCTGGGCCCGTTTCAAGGTTTGTAAGTTATAGGCAAACTCCTCTGCCGCCGAGAAGGTCTCAGGGCTGGTCAGCACGAACACCGGCCGATTCAGATAGCGACTACCGGGAACATGGGGAAGAGTCCACCACTGCTGGGTTTGGTCCGTTGCACTCCAGTACAGGTCATTGAGGTGGACGGGGGGATGGGTCGGAAACAGATAGCTACAGAGAAAGGCAACGGTGGCAGGGGAGCCCCCCTGGTTATGGCGCAGGTCAAAAATCAGCGCATCGGTGTGGGTCACCAGGGCCATCGCCGCCGCCAGGGACTCTGCCGCCAGTTCCGGTGGCTCAAAACTAAACAATTGCAGGTACCCCACATTTCCTGCCAGTCGCTCTACCCGGTTAACGTCAAAGTTACGGCGGCGACTGGCACTAGCCTGCTGGGCTAAATCGGCAGGGCTAGGGGCATTGGTCTCAAGGTGGGGCAGGGGCAGGGGACTAAAGTGCAGCCGTAGGGCGAGATCACGACTAATCTGCTGTAACTGGGCGGTGAGGATATCCGCCAGTTGCTGACCGCCACTAATGTCGGTATAGCCCCCCCGATCCAGCCGCCGTTGAATGTCGGATTGAATCGTCTCCGCCACCTCTGGGAAAATGTAGTTCTCAAGCTGATGCATCAAGGCCGCCAGCACCGCCTCAAGGTCACCGGTCTGGAGAGAAAAATCGGTTGGGGAAGGAGAAACGGCCATGGGCAACCGGGGCTTAACGTTAGCGAATGGGGTCGTGTACCGTTACCAGTTTAGTACCATCAGGGAAGGTAGCCTCCACCTGAACTTCATGGATCATCTCCGCCACGCCCTCCATGACCTCCTCTCGCCCCAAAAGAGTGGTGCCGTAGCTCATTAGATCGGCCACGGTGCGACCATCTCGCGCCCCTTCCAAAATGGCGGCAGAAATATAGGCTACCGCCTCCGGATGGTTAAGCTTAAGGCCCCGCTGCTTACGGCGTTCTGCCACCAGAGCGGCGGTAAAAATCAACAGCTTATCTTTTTCCTGGGGAGTCAGTTGCATGGAGAGATGGGGAAAACAGGATGCATGGCTTTGGCCAGAAGGCTCAAAACAGAGTTGATAGTCAACTCGATAGCTGGTAACCGAACAGAGACTCCGGGTTTAGGAGATAGCCAGGAGCTAGAGCTGGGTAGGCTTCCTGGCTCGCTTTTGCCCGGTTGCTACGGTTTTACCTGCCGGTGGTGATTGACCACTGATCCTAAAGACCAGTTGCTATAAGCTTTCAAGGTTTTGGTCGGATTGTCAACTCTGTTTTTCGACTTGCTTTTCTACCCGCCAGCCGGTTTGGGTTCCCAACTTACCCGCCTTTACAAAGACCCAGCAGCCCCGATAGAAACGGTCTTCTCCCCTGGAACAGGAAGGTTTTACCCCAATCAGGTGTTGTACCTCTTCGCTCGTCAAAATCCATCCGCCAGTGCAGGCTTGTTCCAGTACCTCCATATACCACAGAGGGTTGGGATTAGCCTGGGTTTTAGCCTGTAGGGTTTGGTTCAACTGGGTAAGAGCGGCGGCAATGGTTTCCAGTTGGTGAACTAAGGGATCCGGGGATGGGCCAGCAACTGGCCCTGGCTTGGGGGCAGTAGGCGTCGGAGTCGGGGGTGCTGGAGAAAATATCGCCGACCCAGTCATCTCTGGCGCCTCAGCCCAGAAATCTTCAGAGACATCCGCTACCGCCGTTGGACTGGGGGGCACCTGCGCCGCCGTCGGCATGGGAAGATCAGGTTCAGAGACGGCTACTAGTGTCGGAGGTGCTTCGGGCTCCGGCTCAGCCGCAGGCTGAGCCAGGGGTTGAAAGTTCTCTTGTTGGAGCCATAGGCGACTGAGCTCCCGAGCCCATTGCAGTAGGTACTGGGCCGCCTCACTATCGCCATTGGCCGCCAACTGATCTCCGACCTGCTGCATAGCCCTAACCAGCCCTGGTCCTAACAGATCGGGATGGGCAGCCAGGACCTGGCCCTCTTCTCCCTCTGGACAGGCCAGCAACTCTTTGATTATCTTGAGGTAGGCTTCGGAGCGATCGTCCTGGGGCAGCGGCGGTACGGTTTGGGCTAGAAATAAATGGTGAATCTGTCCGGCCAGATTGTGCAAAAATTTGGATTCCTTGTTACTGCCCTGGTGGGCCAACTGGGTAGCCACTTGTTCCATTACCTGCACCAGGTCGGGAGTAACCAGGCCTTCGTTCTGGCGCAGCAAAATCCACTCTTCTCCGTTAGGGCAAGCCAGCAGTTGTTGAATCAGGTTGAGGTAAGCCCGTAGGGGTTGTTGGTGCATAAACCCAATCTCCATGCCCGCAATGACTACCTTTATGGTCGCGCTAAACTGGCCGCCCCGACCTGAAAAGTAATGAAGTGTATTAACGTGGGATCGGCAGTCTGCGCTGCTATTTCCAGTGAAACTGAGGGCAATCCTGCCATCACACCAGAACCGAACCAGGCCTTACGAATGCAGCCAATGTCAGCCGATTTCATTCTTTTCGCCCAGCATGGCTGGGCCGATAATCATCTGAACATGCTGGCTCTGGCCCAAAAGCTGGCCACGGAGACGACGATAGTGATCGCCCCCCGCCTCAACTACGCCCTAACCTGGTTACGGCTCGCTCCCCTGGTGGAAACCGTAGATCGCTTAGCCACTCGGGCTATAGAGGACAATCCCGAGGTACCCCTGCGAATTATGGGTCATTCCATGGGGGGATTAATCTGGCTCGAGGTGCTGAGTCGTCATCCCGACTGGTGGCCCAGGGTTCATTCCCTGGTATTGCTGGCTGTTCCGGTGGGGGGCGCTCACCTAGCCCGTCTGATCGATCCTCTAGGCCTGGGGGTTGGCATCGCCGCCGACCTGGGTCAGAACCGCCGCCCCACCGCCATTCCCATTGTGGCGACAATTAAGACTCTGGTCCTGGCGGGGGATATTGACGGCGGTAGCGATGGCACGATTACCATCGAGAGTACTAAAATTCCCCGAGCTCAGTTCGCAGTACTAGAGGGGCTCAGCCATCCAGTCCTGCGCTACCATCCCCGGGTGATAGAAATGATTCGGGGGTTTTGGGCGGGTGACCATCTGGGATTTGCCCCTACCCATCCCCTCATTGAGTACCTGCGCCAGGTACCAGGGATGACCGATGCCCATTACCGGGGATTTAAGCACTCGGTGGTTTACCGCACCGACCAGGACGGGGTGAGTCTGCGCCGCTGGCGTCATCCCTTGGGGTTGGATCACGTTTTTGTTGCCTCCCCCCACGGGAATTGCCTCTATGGGGGCTACGTGGGCTGGCTGCATCGGAGGCTCTTAGCTAGGGCCTTAGCGGCACTGTAAAAGTAGGCTAGCGCAGGTGAAAGTCTGAAGAGCAAGTGACTCGGCCCACCCTGATTAAGGCTATATCCAGACCGAACAACACTGATTCTAAACATTAGACAATGGGGAACTGAACTACCGGGGTGTTCGCTATGGCGGCTAGTCATGGCTAATTTAACCTTGGCCAGAACGCCTAGGGCAGGGTTGAGCGGTCAACGCTATTATCAGAGGTCGTTCTGGCTCGCCTTCGTCTCCCTGCAGGTGGCTACGGCTATAGATCCCAAAGTGTTGTTCAGCTATAGCCGTAGCCAGTCCGGTTAGGGCCAGACGGCAATGGCTATGGGCTCAGCCCCAGAGTCTGACTCGGTGTCTTGAGCTAAACGGCTATAGCTTATTTTCGTTCTAGCCCAGGGTCTATAGTTGATCGCCTGCAGTCTAAGGCTGTAGCTCCCCAAGAATCTTAAATCGCATGTGGTTTACAGCTAAGTTACCCAAACGGGCATCGGGACTACCTTCTGGCCGAATCAATTTTTCAAAAGGTACGCCCTTGCCCATTTCCACATGCCACCAAGGTAGGCCCATAAAGAACCGGGTGGGATAGGGGCCACCCTCCTGCACATCGTCTGGATTTGACTCCATCGGCAACCAGCCATAACCAGGTACGTAGAACTCTATCCAGACATGGTTAAAATCGGGTTCTAGATAGATACCAGGGCGGTCAGGCTGGGCTGGACATTTGTAGCGACCTACGGTGCGGCAGGCAATGCCATTCAAACGCATCAGGGCCAGCAGTAGACCCACGTACTCACCGCAGGAACCTCGGCCCCGATCCAGCACCACATCGGGGGCGGCAATGGTGGGGGTGACTGCGTAGCTGAGTTTGTCGTAGACATAATCTCGGATACTGAGCACCTGGCGCAGCAGGTTGGTTTCTGTGCCAATGCTTTCCCGGGCCGCTGCCTGAATCGCGGGGCTATCCATGGCCAGGTCGTCGTCGTCGATCAGATAGCGGGGACCAAACTCCACCGGCAGGGGCGGGGCGGCCTCTACCTGACGCGGGGTGAGTTGGTACTTAATCCCGTAGACCTCCACCAGGGCTCGCCAGCCAAACAGGTGGCGCTCTTGGGGAGTGAGGGTAGGAAAGTAAAAGCTGGCTAGCCGTTCACCATTCTGACTGATTTCTTCAAAGGGTAAGCCCACCGGCTCAACGCTTTTGACTACCTGGCGATCGCTACTGGTGGGGAAGGCGATCCGCCACTCCACGTTTTCCAGAGCTGCCGTATCCTCCAGGGTATCGGTTTCCTCCACATAGGTCATCTCCAACAGAAAGCCGGTGGTAAGGCAGTAGCTTTGATCGGAGCGCCAGCGAAAGCGGAGGGGATGGATAAGGCTGCGATCGCGAAAGGTTAGTTCAAAGGGAGTCGGACCATTGGGATCCTCCCGCACATAGGGCTCCTCGTTAGTATAGGCCACCCAGAGTACCCCCTGGTCGGGGGTGGTGTGGGGGGGGACCGCCAACCCCGTAGGGGTTGGGAAGGGAGTGAGCATTTTAACAATTAGGGCTCCAGTCGCCCGATCCAGACAATAAATGGTTTGCTCCATCTGGTCACAAACCCACAGATAATCGCCCCAAACAGCGATGTTTTCAATGCCAATTCCGGGAGCGGGAAATTGGGTAATGCGCTGTCCGGAGTCGCGATCGTAGACAAAAATGTAGCCAGCTTTTTTACAGCTGACGTAAAGGGTATTTTCCCACACCGCTACCCCATCGGCGGTGTAAGGTAGGGTTAGCACTAGGGTCGGTGCCATGTCCTCCAGGGAAGTGACCAGCACCCGCTGGTCACAGGTGATCCACAATCGATCCTGCCAGCAGGCTAACCCCGTCGCCAGTTGAAATTCATGGGCGTGCCGGGGATTAAGAATCAAAGCATTACTGGTGGCCGGGTCAATCTGAAGTAGGTAGCCCCGAAAGGGATCTACCGCCAAAATCTGGTCGCCCTGCAAAGCCAAACCATAGAGGGCCTTTACCCCAATTGGTTGGATGGTGGTAACGGTCCCTGGTAGGGTACCGGAGGAGGGCAGGGAGAGGTCAAGCATGGACTGCGATCGCAACTAGACTAGAGAGCACTGCTCCTATCCTAGGGGAAGGAGGCGCAGAAAACTGTAGCTTGCCTATCCCGGCCAGGGTAGAGAGATACCTATTTTCCAACTTTGGCAGTTTACTACTCGCCCGTAGTTTATAGTTTTGGCCAGAACGCTTAAGCTATAGCGAATTGGTAAAAGCTAAGACTGAGTGAGCGTCCTGGCTGGCGTCCGCCACCTGCAAAGGCAGCGGCTATATATCAAGATTCAGAAGCGTCAATTTGAGCTCCAGAAACTCAGGAAAGCTCTTGATCTTCCAGGATGCACAACCCTAAACCTCTGCAGATTACTTGCCAAGGACAGCAGCCAACCGAGGGTGACTACGGACAAAGCGCTGCCATTTCCGCCTGAATCTCTTCCATTGGTTATCTCGAGTACCCGCCCAGGCGGTTTTATCAAGATACTTTTCAAAGATATGCATAGCAGGATGGTCGCAGGTTAGGTGCCATGGCTTAGACCCGCCGTAGTGAATAACGTAGGGATTATTGACCACCTGATCCAAGGTCTCGGAATCCTTGAAGGGGGTATGTTCAAAACTAGAAAACAGATAAAACTGCGGCAGTTGATTCCACTGGGAGCTAATTTTTTTCCATTTTCCCACCAAAGTAGCATTCAAAATATCCTGGTCATGCTCCTTAATGGTGTGCTTATTCTTTGCAAAAAAGTCAAAGAACTGAGTGGCTATGTCAGCCTCCCTCCATTTGTCAAGGTTGGCAACTAGGAGACCTGCGTTAAAATACTCTGCATCTGGATCTAGTCCCAATTCCCTATAGTTACTTAAACCTTCCGCAGTAGAAAGGTGATTGCCGTTGACCGCCGCCAGCACAAAGCTATCTTCAACGTCCATATCCCAAAGTTCTTGCAGGTCACCCAAAACAATCATATCGGCATCTAAGTAGATAGCCTTGGAAATCTGCTGGGGCAAAATCTCGGCCATCAGCAGGCGATAATAGTAAGCAAGAACAATATTTTGAGGTATGATTTTAAGCTTTTCCAGATCTGGTCGAAGCCAGGTAATGTCGATACGGTCAGATTTTAAGGTAGCTTCAGCTTTCCTCTTGCTGGATGGTTTAATACCACCGTCGACAACATACAAAGATATTCTTGAAGTAGGTGACTTCAAGTTTTTGAAGGCCGAATGAACAGTTACCGTCATTGGCATAACGTAGTTGTCATCTACCGTGGTAACAACAACTATGGATTCAGCCATAGGATTTAAATATCTTGGTAAATTTAGCTTATCAGAATCAGGGCGAGATTGAACAGAAAGCATAAAATTGATTTAAAATTAAAATACGGTCAATAAAAGCAAACACGGGACAAACACTTCGGTTAGCCTTTCCTGTATTTTAGGAAGCTACGGCTAAAGATAAAAATTCTTCAGATCCATTAGAACTGCAATTAAGCTAGGCATAGAACAAATTCAGTCTTTCTCCCTTGTCCCAATAGTCCTTAACCTACGCCCCAATATTGAAATCAAAAAAGTTAAAGGTAAACCTACTACGATTAAAATTACTATATAAAAGAGCGCAAATCTAATAACAGCCTGAGATTCATCAATATGACTTAGACAGAAAACTCAGAATTAATAAATTGATGGATTCAGCTAAAATCCTAGTAGGTTTTTGAGGTTAAAATCAGCATTACTGCTGTGGATAAAAATATGACGAGACTTAGTTCTTAGCGAACAATGAAGTCTTCTACAGTTTTATCGTCAAAATTACTATAGGTGCTTCTCAGTATAAATCCGTAGAAAAGCTGTAACTTTATGGGATTTTAATAGTTTTATAAATTTTCTACGATTTCGGTTTCTATCTATGCGATTTCTGAGCACATGAGATTAACGTGCATTTATCAGGGTTATAGGTAGTTCAGCTGTGTATTCCCACTTGATGTCAGCAGCAGCCTCTGTAACCATACCTAATTGTCATTGCGACGCAGGTTACCCGATTTAATCCAGCCTTCTTTGCCACTGGCGACGGATCGAACCTTAACCCAGCCCTGATTGGCTGGTTCTTCTAAAACTACTACAGCTTCTTTGTAGTCCAATCCACCCACTTGGGGGAGATCGGTACCCGGACCTTGTCGCAGTACTAAGCCAATGGGCTGAATCACAACTGCCGGGTAACTGGTGGGGGCAGGTGGGGGTTTAGCTGCAGGAACCACAGCCGCAGGCGGTTGGGCTGGCGAGACGGCAACCGAGGGAGGAGCAGCCGTCGGCGTCTGCGCTTTTACCTCTGATGGCTCATTAGTGTAGTGGGGTTTGGGCGGTAACACCGCCAATCGCCCCATAAAGTAGCGCGCAGTAGCAATACTGGCTATAGACAGCAGAATTATAGCGAAAGCTAGGCCCAATATCAGTTTTGAGAGGGCAAGGAAAAATCTACTCATAGTCTGCCAGTTGGGTCTCCAGAGCCTGTCCTGTAATGGTATAGCAGCTACCTTCAATCCGTATCTTCAAGGGTGGAGGAAAATCCAGGTGCAAGGGAATCGCGCCGGGAAGCCAGCCGCGCTTTTCCCGCTGCCGCCCAAGCCTGGAGCGCCTCAATTTGCTCACGGGCGGTACGGGCCAGTGGCACCATTTGACTGGCGGCAGTAAGGATGTCATCGGTGGTAAAGTCCCGTCCCTGGCTGAATCCTAGATGCATCGCTTCGACGATCGCCTGTTCGATCTCAGCCCCGGAAAAATCTGGCGTTTCATAGGCCAGTCGTTTTATATCGTAGTTTTTCAGGCTGTGGGGTCGTAGTCGCACCAGGTGGACTTCAAAGATAGCCTGACGCTCTGCCTGACTCGGTAACCCAACGAAGAAAATTTCGTCAAAGCGACCGCGACGTAGTAGTTCGGGCGGCAGCACCTGGATATTGTTGGCGGTGGCCACCACAAATACCGGTGAGGTTTTCTCCGCCATCCAGGTGATAAAGGTACCAAATACCCGACTGGTAGTACCAGCATCCCCCCGACTATCGATACCGCCAAAGGCCTTATCGATCTCGTCAATCCACAGAATACAGGGAGCCAATGCCTCTGCCAGTTGAATCATCTGTCGGGTGCGAGATTCGGACTCTCCCACCAGCCCGGCAAAGAGGCGGCCTACATCCAGCCGCAGGAGGGGGAGGTGCCAGTGGTGGGCGATCGCCTTTGCCGTTAAAGATTTACCGGTGCCCTGAATACCAATCAGTAACAGCCCCCGGGGATAGGGCAGGCCGTACTGGCGAGCCTGATCAGAAAAGGCGGTCCCCCGTTTTAATAACCAATCCTTCAGATTATCCAGTCCACCAATATCGGAAATCTGTTCTCTGGCTGGATAATAATCAAGGATTTGAGTCTGACGAATAGTTTGACGTTTCTCTTCCAACACCAGATCTAAGGCTCGATCATCCAAACCCCCATAGCTAGCCACAACCCGGCCCAACACTCGGCGAATCCGCTCAAGGGACAGCCCTTGGCAAGACCGCACCAGGTCATCCAGAAGTAGGGGGGGCAGCAGAATATTGGTGGAACTGAGTAGGTGCCCAATTTCCTGGCGAATGGCCCTGGGATCGGGCAGGGTAAATTCCAGCACAGTGATAGTTTCCGCCAACTCCTCGGGAATTTTCAACTGGGCCGATAGAATTACCAGGGTTTTAGGTTGGGACTTCAGCAGACGACTCAAATTACGCAGTTTTCGGGAAACAGAAATATCCTCTAGAAAACGTTCAAAGTCCCGCAGAATAAATACACCAGCGGCGGTTTTCGGCAACTTTTCTAATAGTTCTAGCGCCTGGAGGGGATTACGTCGACCAAAGCCAGCATCATTGAGATTGCCCTGGTAACCATCCACAAAGTCCCAGGTATAAACAGGCCATTCTCCCTGGGCCTTGGCGCCGGCCCGGATCTCTGCTTCGGCCCGTTCTTCCTCGGGGGTGGCAATGTAAATAACCGGGTAGCGAGCCCTGAACAGAAGTCCTAATTCTTCAATAAAACCCATGGGTTAAATCTGGTAGCAAGGAGAAAAATCAGTGATGAAAGCCCTATCTAATGGTGGGCACTCTTTAGCTATCCCGGTTTTGTAGCCGCTGCTGTAGCTGGCTCAGAGCCGACCAGCGGCGGTCTACCGCTTCCCCATTTCCTGGGCTGGCTAGGGGGATACCGCTACATTCGGGACTACAGAGCTGACGCTGGGGTAGGGCCAGACAAATCTGTTCGTAGATCCAGGTGCTACAGTCAAAATGACCGTTGGGAGGGAGGCTTTCTACCAGATCTTCCAGATCTACCTCCTGCTCTAAGGGGATGGTAGCAGGGTCGGGGTCGGGTTGGAGCCAGATTAACTCCTGGGGTGTAATAGCTACCCGGTAGTTATAATTCTGCAGACAGCGATCGCAGGTAAGGGTAAGAATAGTTTCTACCTTTCCTCTAACCTCCAGGTAGGTCTGACAATGAGCCAAAGTTAGGTGGCCCCGCACCGGAGTCAGGGTCTCTAGCCAGGGCAAATGATCATCAATATCGATAGACCATTGCTTATTGGAGCGTTGTAGCAGATGGGGAATGTAAACCGTTTCCATCGCCATAGTATAAAAATCGGAACTACTCCCAGCCAACTAATCAGAGGAGGCCAGACAGACTACCAAGCGTCGATCGGGCTCTTTTCCTCGACTGAAGGTAGATAGGCCTGGCTGCTCTGATAAAAACTGATGAACCTGACGCCGCTCAGCGGAGGAAAGTCCCTTCAGCTCATACTCTTGCCCTGTGGTCAGCACCTGCTGGACAGCTTCCTGGGCTAGCACCTGCAACTCCTGCAAACGTTGAGCACGATAGCCCACCAACTCAATGGTAAAAGCCATCTGTTCGCCGTCCCCCTTACCTAGGTTAAGGGTAGTATTGGCCAGGTATTGAATTGAATCCAGTACGGCACCGGACTCACCAATCAGGGCCTGAATCTGCTCGGGTGCAAGATCCTGATGGTCAATGGTAAGCCAACAGCTATCCCCCGATCCATCACTGAGTCGCTCAGCCCTTACCGTCGCTGTCAGTCCCTGCAAATTCAGGAGAGATGTTAACCAGTTAACTCCCTGGGTGAGTGCCTCATCGCCCATAGATGCTAAGCCTTTTTCTTCTTGGGTTGACCAGGTTCAAAGGGTAAAGCCTTACGATCATCATCGCCACCCTGAGCGTCCACCATCTTTTGCAAATTCTCAGGTAAGGGCTCACGGGAAAGAATAAAGGCCTGCAAAGTTTGAAATATATTGGCCACTACCATATACATCAGGACCCCTGCTGGCAGCGGAAAGAATAAAAACATACCGGAAAAAATCACCGGAGTGAACTTATTCACCGCATTTTGTTGAGGATTATCGGACGCTGAACCCTGACCCGATAATACCTGGTTGAGATACAGACTGGCACCAAAGGCCAATACCATGATCAAAATATCCCAATGAATGGCGCCGTCTTCCCCAGTCACGCCAACCCGTCCCAGGGCTTTAATAAAGAGAAAACCCCGATTAGCAGCTAAACCCGGCACCTGCACCTTAATACTAGCCTCTCCTGGAGCCAGGGCAGTAATATGGCCACTTTCGTCTACGGTGATGACATCGCTGCCCTTGGTGATCTCCCACCTGGGCTGAACCTCAGTGTCGGTTTGGCTATACTCAGCAAGCAAACCATCAATAGAATCACCGGTAGGAGTTTGCAGACGCAGATCGGTTTTTTCTCCGACCACCAACTTGTTACCCCCAGGAACTACGGCGGAAATGGGGAAGTGAGTACCGTCGGAGATGTAAATCGCCTTGGGGGGAGTAGTGAAGATCTGAGGCTGGATCTGCTCAATTTTATCTTCTGGAAAAACCTGGAAGTTAACGTCGTAGGCAATGTCAGAAAAGGGCGATCCCCTCAGGGTAGCAAACAGGGCAAAGAGAATGGGCATCTGCAGAAGCACAGGAAAGCAGCCCGCCAGGGGATTCCCAAACTCCTTATAAACCTTGCTCATTTCCTCCTGAAGTTTGCCAGGGTCGTCTTTATAGCGGTCCTGGATTTCTTTAACACGCTTTTGCATCAGAGGTTGGGTCACCTTCATGCGGCGCATGTTGCGAATTGAACCAGCATTGAGAGGATAGAGGGCAAAGCGAATAACCAGGGTTAGAGCCACAATTGCCAGGCCATAACTAGGCACGATCCCGTAAAAAAAGTCGAGGATCGGCAACATAAGGTTGTTTGAGAGAAATCCAATACCAAAATCCATGGACACCTAACCCGATTGAGGGAAGTATGACGTTAAGTTACTCAATTACCTAATTTACCGTAGAAAGGCAGAAGGAAGATCGTTAAAATCTACCATACCCCCTGAAAAGAGGGTATGGGGTAAAAGCCAGACCGCTACAACTGGGCTATAGCGGTAGCAACCTGCAACGGGACGAAGGCGAGCCAGAACGCCTACCCATCCGTGGTTTTGACGAATCAACTTGGTTCACAGCGGGCTGACCAAAGCTGTCGTACAAGGGGACAAAGGCCCAGAGCCTGGCCCGGCATCCTGCCTGAACTGCCCACCACCGTAATGGGTACCCTTTAGGATTTCACCCCTTAGTCGGCCTTACCAAGGGCGCCACTCACAGCCTGAGCCTGGGGAGAAATTTTCTCGTTGATGTAATCGTATACATCTCTGAATTTAGGAATGGCCCGTAGTTCCAGTCGACTACCATCCTTGAGGGTAACCACCATATCACCCCATAGGCCCAATCCCCGGGGTACGGTAACGATTTTGCGAATTTCAGAATAGATAATGTCCGTACGATCGCGGCCCTGCCAGCCACCGGTAACGGAAATACGTCGGTTGGTAATCCGATAACGGAGCCACAATGCACGAGTAATCGCCGCGACGGTGAGGGGAATACAAATAACCGTAAATGCCAGCAAACCATTGAAGATCAGATCCCCAATGTGGGGACCTCCCTCATAGTACACATCCTCACGAATGCCCATAGATAACCTCTAACTGAATAAATAACTGCTTTAATTCTCGCAAAAATTCGTCATACTTGCATTGATCAGCCCCTGGACGGGCGGTAATCACAATCCAGAGGTCAGGGGGTAGGTTAGCCATAAGGGCTGCGATCGCCGATCTCAACCGTCGTTTGATTTGATTTCGCTTAACCGATCGCTTGCTCACCTTTTGGCTAACCACCACCCCCACCTTAAAGGCAGATTTATTCGCCGTCATCGGGGCAGCGTGAGCCAGCACACGCACGATCAGATGGGGAGAGACCGCCCTACGACCAACTTGATACACCCGGGAAAAATCCTGGGAAGAGCAGAGACGATGATGCCTGGCTAGCACAAAGAACCTGTCAGAGAATCAGGCAATCTATGGATTGCCCTAGGAAAAATACCAAAAGCTAGACCCGGCAACAACCGAAATCTAGCCTCCTAATCAAGATAGCAAGGGAAGGTGCTGTGCCCAGGTTTTCGACTACCTTACACTAGCCTGCTCCCTACCCTTGCCTAAACAGCTAAGCGAACCCGACCACGACTGCGTCTAGCCTTAATGACGTTCTGACCGGTGTGGGATCGCATCCGTGCTCGAAACCCGGAGGTTCTTTTTTGCTTACGGTTAGTTCCCTCAAGGGTGCGCTTGCTCATGACCCTACCTCTACTGCCAATGGATGCTTAAAATTTCAAAGACTATAGATTCTAGCATGGTTTAAGGAGACAACCAAAAAATATAGCTTTGACTTGGGCCAGAAGGTTAAGGACAGGGTTAGACAGTCCATTAGATTTGAATAGGAAGGCGAGGGAGAACAGCCAATCACCTTACCCCATGGCACGGCGGCGTAATCGAGACAGTTGACTAGGTTCCTGGGATGGGGCCTGCCAGACATGAATTTTACTTCTAATCGGCTGAACGGGGTTGCCTAATTGGGCTCGCAGAGTGTCATTCTCCATCCTCAGGAGGTTTTCCCTTTGTTTAAAGTAATCTCGCTCAGCCGCAAGCTCCTGACAGCGAGCCTTAAGACCCGTCTGATGATGAAACTGATCCTTAAGTTGGGTGCTGAGTTCAGCTATCTTCTGCTGCTGGGTAGCTAGAACTACCCGTAGGGCAACAGAATCCTCCTGATCGTTCTCTTCACCGGACGAGAACAGTAGGGACTTAGCTGGGTCTAACTCAGTTGTTTCCAGAGAACCCAGGGTTTTAGAGTGGGTTTGGAGACGGGCAAAGGTGACCTGATAACGGCTGAGGGTCTGGTCAATCCCCTGAATATGCTCTTGAGCCGCCTGCAATTGGCTACTGAGGCTAACCGTTAGAGCCCGAACAATCATCACCTCAGAATTCAGGTCCAGATGCTGGAGGGGAAGCTGGTTCAGGGAGAGGCTTTGATAGTAACTTTTCAGCCGTACCAGATAATCTTGCACCTCGGTATGACTCTGGTGAATGCGTACCTTAAGCCGCTCCAGTTCTAGCTGCTGGTTATCGATCAGGTATTTCAGGTCCACCAGGATTTTTTCCAGCAATTGGCGCTGCCAGTCATCCTTATCGGCTAGCTGCTGTTTTAGATTGAGAATAATTTTTTGTTGAACATTGGAGAAGGCTTCGGTCTGGGACAGATGGGATTGCAGCATCTGGTGATTGGCCACCTGCTGCTGCATTTCTTCAAGCGACTCCGTAGCCTGATCCAGGGCTTGCTGTAGGAGGCAAATACGCTGAACCAGCTTAAAATCCAGTGAACTATCCTGGAGCATGGACAAAACCCAACGAGGAGGAGGCGAACGTGCGTCGTAAACCCAGACCACTCAAGCGGCCATCAGCACCGAATAAGCGCTTAGATTTATTCAGAAATCTACACGGTTAACAGGTTATTGACTAAGGGGGTGAGAGCCCCATAATCAACAACTCCATAAAAATAAATAACTTGGTTTCAGGCAAGTCGTAATGGTAGATGCTGCTGAACCAGGTTCTTAGTAAAGGTAAAACCGGTGATGTAGAAGCGATTAGAAAAATACTCTACTCCAGGCTAGCACTGGTTAATCCCTCTCCCCTTCTGTTAATCCGGTTTTTGTTCCGGTAACATACATTTATCGGAATCACACCCGGCTGGCCCCGCTTCAACCAGCTCACCGGCATCATAACGAGCCAGGGCAGCATGAAAGTCGGGAATTTGCCGTCGAGCTGTGACGGCCTGGCGTAGAGCCTCATAGGTAGCCTTATCAATCGGTTCAAAGGGTAGACGGGGAAAGGTCTGCAAATCGTCGAACCGGGCCAGAAGGGCCGCAGAAATATAGCCTTCGTCGTTATGGATGGCCTGGTAGATGCGCTCCGCCAAAAAGTCAATTTCTGCTTCCCGGAACTCAATGGTGGCGGAGGTGTTATGGGTGGTGTAGTGCTTCTGTACTTGCATATAGAAGTCAAACTGGGCAGCGGCGGAAAATTTTTCGATGGAGATTGCATCGGCCCCAGGTAGGTCAGCCCAAGCCACGGCAACGGGAATTTCTACCAGCCATTCAGTGCAACGAGGGTCAAAGGGATCCTTAAGCAGGTTACCGTTTTCATCCTTATCGGATTGGGAGGGTACAACACTATAACCATAGTCAATGCAAGCCAGGGCGACTGGATCATTCTTACGGAAGGTAATCCGCCGGATAAATCGTTGAGCCTTGGGAGGGTGCCAACCCGGACTAGCCCCGGTGAGTAGGGACTTGGTGCCCGCTGGCTGGATGGTGGTACAACGGTTGGGGGTCTTGATGCCATGGCGATCGCAGTAGTCTCCCACGGCCCCCTGCACAATCTGCCGCCAGCGGCTCAGGTACTCCTGTTCTCTGGTTTTAAAGTCCAGCCCCGTCAGAGTATCTGGCCGACCAGCCTCCCACCAGCGCAGCCACTCTACCCCAAAGGCGTTGACAAAAAAGTCAAAGAGGCCGGTAAAGGACACCCCCACGATGGGATCCTCCAGGCGAGACTTTTGGTAGCGGGGCTCAAGGAACTGGTGGTTGAGCAGCACTGCCACCGCCAGGGCCGCCGCGGTAAAGGCATCCTCCTGGTCCTGGGGGTCCTGGGGGTCGATCTGGTTGAGGTGGACCTCCGCCAGGTTGCAGTGGAAGTTGGATCCAATAATTTCCCCGCATGGATTGAGACCGTAGCGATCGCTGCCTCCAGCCCGGCGTTTGGCTTCCCCCGCCCACTGCATGGCCCCCTCACCGGAGTAAAACTGCTTCCGCACCGCATCAACGCAATCCTGCAGGCTAGGCTTTTCGTGGAACACCCGGGTATGGTTGGCCATGCGTAGCACATCCCGCTCCGGATCAATGCGCCAGTTGCCCTGAGCATCCTGTTGCCAGAGGTTATCCTTAGCACTGGCCGCCAGCCCATCCTTACTGTCAAATTGGCGCATCCCAGCGCTGCGTCGGATGTTCCCTGCCACCACACAGGCGGCGGCCTCATCGATCAGCAGGCAACACTCCACGGAGTTAAGTTGGCGGCCCTGGGCCTTGTTGAGAATGGTAGCGCAGCGATCGTAGAGGAAGGAGAGCCGAATCGGGTTGGCGACGCCGCCAAAGCCCTTGAGCTTTTCCCCTGCGGGCCGCACATCCCGCAGGTCCACCTCCACCTGCACCTCCGCGGTGAAGCGAGGGTCGGTAGAAAGCTCCAGCAGGGTTTGGTAGGACTGGACCCAACCCTGGCGACTGTCCCCCACCCGTATCTCCACCCGGTTGCCCTCAATGATTACCTCGGTGATCTGGCGCCGCTCCGCCGCAGGGGTAGTTCCAATTTCTCCCTGCAGGGTCACCACCAGGCGGTTACGAATGGCGGGAATCTGGCTAATGTACTTGGGTTCCAGAATAGCACCGGTGCCACAGCCCATCATGGCCAGGTCCATCATCAAACCAAAGGCTCGCCAGTCCACCACGTTGGTGCTGGTGCAGTTGTAGGCGCCGGAAAAGTTCTCCGGCTGTTTACTCCAGGCCGTCCCCCCCACCCAGAGCCAGCGCCCGGAGGGCAAAGCCTTGACCTGGCGTTGCATACGCCCAATCAACTCGGTTTCGGCTGGGGTGAGGTGACCCAGTTCCACCAGACCGGCCAGGGTGCGATCGCACACCTGGTCCCAGCTTTCCCGCTGCCCCTCGACCACCTCGCCTCGCCGACTGTAGGTACGGTAGAACACCGGGAATGCGGCGGGGGCTGTGGCTGGAAAGGGACCCTGCTGCTGGATACGGGGAAGCTCTTGAACCATGGGATCAACCTCTAACTTAGAACGGAAACACAGGGTAGGCCTGACGATGGAGGAGCAACGTCCTTGGGGAGACGGAGAGACGAACCGAATTGGAACGTTTGGAAAATTATCATAGCGGATTATTTTTAGATATAGTGGTGAAAAATATTTTTTCTGAAGAACTGGCGCTAGATCTGGATATCCTGGATCCCGGAGGGGTAAGGACTTTGGCCTTCTGAGTCCCCCATCCCTCTCTCACCCCTCCGGGTAGGCGTTTTGGTCAAAGCCATAACAAAGCCCCAGCAGGGAAAACCTTGCCGGGGATCTGGGTTTCGGGTTGAGGACGGCCTAGGCAGCGTCCTCACCTTTGCGGATGGGGCGTTTACGATTACTTCTGCGGGTACCCCCAGCCATTTCGTATTCGGGGCTATCCTTGCCATAGCGAACCGCCACGGCAATTAACATCCGTTCCGATAACTCCCGGAGTTTTTGTTCACCATCTGACCGAACCATCGGATCCGACTAGGCTGAACTGAGCACCTTCTCTGCCGAGGGGGGGTTCGCTTCCGGACTATCGGCCTCAGAGGGAGGTACCACCTGCCAGAATTGGGGTAAGAATTCCCCCCATCGGCTTAAAATCAATTGGGCTTTAGGGCTACCGGTGTGGTCGGCATGGGTCGTAATCAAGGCCTTCAACTGAGCTTCGCCGGTCCTGGTGAGGACCCGTTGCACCTTAACAATTTCCGGATTGACCCGGGTGGGGAAGCTCCCTTCTTCATCCAAAAAGTAGGCTAAGCCACCGGTCATCCCTGCGCCCACATTGCGGCCTACGGGGCCAAGCACCACCACCACACCCCCGGTCATATATTCGCAGCAGTGATCACCAGCCCCTTCGATCACGGCCTGGGCCTTCGAATTCCGCACGGCAAAGCGTTCTCCCGCCGTACCCAGGGCGTAGAGGCTGCCGCCCGTAGCACCGTAGAGGCAGGTGTTACCCACAATCACATTCTGGGATGGATCGTAGGTAATCCCCGCCGGAGGTTTTACCACCAGTTCGCCACCATGCATACCCTTGCCCACATAGTCGTTGGCCTCTCCCACCAGGGTCAGGCCCATGCCAGGCAGGTTAAAGGCACCGAAGCTTTGCCCCACCGTACCTTGGAAGGTGAGGTTAATTTGACCGGTAAAACCATTGTTGCCGTAGTTTTCTGCAATTACCCCAGCCAGGCGGGCACCAACGGTGCGATCGGTGTTGACCACCTCAAAGGTTTTGGCAACCGTACCATGGGTTTGAATAGCCCGCTGAATATCCCCATCGGCCAGGATGGCGTCATCCAGGACGGGACCATTGCTGTGAACCGTTTCGTGGACTAACCAGCGGCGATCGCGGCGAACGTCAGGCAAATTCACCAGGGTAGACAGGTCGAGACTACTGGTTTTGCTCAGGCAGGCATCCTGGCGGGGCATGAGCAGATCGGCCCGACCGACAATGTCGATCAGGTGGGTATAGCCCAGATGGGCCAGCAGCGATCGCACCTCTTCTGCAATGTAATAAAAGAAGTTAACCACATGCTCTGGCACCCCAGGAAACCGCTGCCGCAGCTCTGGTTTCTGGGTAGCCACCCCCACTGGACAGTTGTTGGTATGGCAAACCCGAGCCATAATACAACCCTCGGCAATCATGGCGATGGAGCCAAAGCCAAACTCCTCCGCCCCCATCAGGGCTCCCATCACCACATCCCAGCCAGTTTTCAGACCACCATCTACCCGCAGAGTGACGCGATCGCGCAGGTGGTTGTCCATCAACACCTTGTGTACCTCTGTGAGGCCCAATTCCCAGGACACCCCAGCATGCTTAATGGAACTGAGGGGAGAGGCGCCAGTCCCGCCATCGTGGCCCGATACCTGAATAATATCGGCATTGGCCTTCGCCACCCCAGCCGCTACGGTACCGATGCCCACCTCTGCCACTAGCTTCACCGAAACCCCAGCCCGGGGGTTAATCTGGTGCAGGTCAAAAATCAATTGGGCCAGATCTTCAATGGAGTAAATGTCGTGGTGGGGCGGGGGTGAAATCAGGGTGACCCCAGCCTTAGAGCGGCGCAGCATGGCAATGTAGGGACTCACCTTCTTCCCAGGCAACTGTCCCCCTTCCCCCGGTTTAGCCCCTTGGGCCAGCTTAATTTCAATCTGCTGGGCATGAATTAAATACTCTGGAGTAACGCCAAACCGGCCCGAGGCCACCTGCTTAATGGCGGAACTGGCGGTGTCGCCATTTCTAAGGCCCTGGAGATGGGGAAAGGTGGGGGAATTGCCCGCCTCGTCCACATCTGTTAAAACTTGGAAGCGTACCGGATCCTCTCCCCCCTCACCGGAGTTAGATTTACCCCCAATCCGGTTCATAGCAATGGCTAGAACCTCGTGAGCCTCACGGGACAGGGCACCCAGGGACATGCCACCGGTGCAAAAGCGACCCATAATCGCCTCCACCGACTCTACCCGATCCAGGTCAATAGGGGGGCGATCGGAGGTGATGTCCAGCAGGTCCCGCAGGGCCGTGAGGGGACGATTCTTTAACTGGGCCCGGTAGAGTTCGTAGTGGTCGTACTGCCGAGAGGCCACCGCCTTGTGCAGCAACTTGGTCATGGCCGGGTTATTCATGTGGTACTCGCCACTGGGCCGGGACTGGACAAAGCCCATATTCTGCAGGCGTTTGGCGGTCAGTTCTGGGAAAGCCCGTTGGTGGAAGGCCAGGGTTTCCTGGGCTAGATCGATCAGGGAAAGCCCCCCTAGCCGCGACGTGGTGCCCCGAAAGGCCAGGTCTAAGAGATCGGGTCCAATACCAATGGCTTCAAAGATCTGGGCTCCCTGATAGCTGGTAATCAGGGAAATCCCCATTTTTGAAAGGATTTTGAGCAGTCCGGCGGTGACGGCCTGACGGTAGTTGTCCTGGGCGCCATTGAGGGTGGAAACTGGTAATTTATCCGTTTCCATTAACTTTTGGGTGCGACTGTCAGACCACCAGTGGCGTACCGACTCCAGGGCCAGGTAGGGACAAACCGCACTGGCGCCATAGCCAATCAGACAGGCGAAGTGATGAGTACTCCAGCATTGGGCCGTGTCTACCACCAGGGAGGTATGCATGCGCAGGCCATGGCGAATCAGGTGATGGTGCACTGCTCCCACCGCTAGCAAGGGGGGAATGTAGGTGACCTCAGCACTGAGGGGAGTGACCTCACCGGTGGCGGAGCAGCGATCGCTGAGGATAAGAATGGTATTACCCGCCTGCACCAACTCAGCGGCGGCGGCACAAAGGGCTGCGACGGCGGCCGCCAATCCCTCTGGACCGGTGGTCAGGGGGTAGAGGGTAGACAGGGTGGCTGCGGTAAAGCCCGATTGCTGCACCAGGTCTAGCTCGACTTCATTGATCACCGGGCTTTCTAGCTTTAACAGGCGAGCGTACTGAGGATGTTCTTCCAGCAGGTTGCCCCGCGCCCCCAATTGGGTAGTCAGGGACATCACCAGCCGTTCCCGTAGGGGATCAATGGCCGGATTGGTAACCTGGGCAAAGCGCTGCTTAAAGTAGTCGTAGATCAGGTGGGGCTTTTCGGAGAGTACCGCCAGGGGTGCATCGTCCCCCATACAGTAGGTGGGCTCCTTCCCCTGGGCCGCCATATCCTGAATGATCATGTCTACGTCTTCGAGGGTATAGCCAAAGGCGTTCTGCTGACGCAGCAGATCGGCTTCCGTGTAGAAGGTAGAAGAGGCAAAGAGCTGAGGGGTAATCTCGGTACGATGCTGGTCCAGCCATTCCCCGTAGGGATGGCGAACGGCTACCCGTTGCTTAATGGTCCAATTTTTAAGGATTTCCTGGCCTTCTAGATCCACCAAAATCATCTGACCTGGCCCCAGGCGTCCCTTCTCGACAATCTCTTCGGGGGCCACCTGCAACACCCCGGCTTCGGAGGACACCATCAGCCGACCATCCCGAGTGATCACGTAACGGGCAGGACGCAGACCGTTGCGATCGAGGGCTGCGCCCACCTGGGTGCCATCGCTAAACACAATCAGGGCGGGGCCATCCCAGGGTTCCTGGAGACCACTGTAGTATTCGTAGAAGTCTGTAATTTCGGGATAGGGATCCAGGTCAGGCTGGTTGTTGTAAGCCTCGGGCACCATAATCATGAGGGCTTCCTGGGGAGTACGCCCCGATCGCACCAACAACTCCAGGACGTTATCCAGGTTGGCGGAGTCACTGTTTTCGAGCTTGACGATGGGCTTCAGCAGATCGAAGCGATCGCCCCACACCGGATTATTGAGATCGGCCTGGCGAGCCATCATCCAGTTAATATTGCCCACCAGGGTGTTAATTTCACCGTTGTGGCCTAGCAGTCGCATGGGATGGGCCAGGGGCCATTTGGGCATGGTATTGGTGCTGAACCGGCGATGGTAAACCACAAAGGAACTAACGTAGTCCGGATGCCGCAGGTCATCGTAGAAGTTGGCTAGTACCGCCGATCGCACCATGCCCTTGTAGACAATCGTCCGGCTGGAGAAGGAACACATGTAGAATTCCCCCAGGGCCTGCATCTCTTGCTCGGAAATGCCCACCGGGTTGGCCAGTAGATCGGCCAGGGTTTGCAGTACCCGCCGCCGTACCAGGTAGAGACAGCGCTCCAGGTCTTCCCCCTGGTTTGCCGAAGAGACCACGACAATTTGCTCGATCCGAGGCTGATACTGGCGGGCCAGAGCCCCCAATACTTCAGGATGAACGGGTACTAACCGCCAGCCCACCAGGTTGAGGCCCTCCGCCTCAACTACCTCGGCTAGAATTCCGCGCATTCGATCAGCCGCAGGACCGTACTGGGGCAAAAACATCATGCCCACGGCGCTGCGATCGCAGGGCAGGGGGTCCAGATTTTGCTCCTCTGCCCATCCCCTAAAAATTGCCCAGGGAATGGCCGTCATCACCCCGGCCCCGTCCCCCGAGTCCTGGTCAGCGCAGCATCCCCCCCGGTGCTCCATGCCCTCTAGGGCCGCCAAAGCCTGTTCCACCAACTGATGACTGGGGCGATTGTACTGATCGGCTAGAAAGCCCACACCACAGGCATCCCGCTCCTCTACCAATGAACTGGGGCCCCAATTGGGCCAGGGGGTAGGTAAATTAGGCAGTGGTTGGCCGCAATAATTCACTGACATAGATTTCAGAGCTCAGGGACGCAAGGGTAAATCAGGTACTTTACAGACTAGCTCATTCCCAGGACGGGTGGCCCCTGAGCATTGTTTCCATTTCGTAATATTCCCTTGCCTCGCCCATGGGCTCAGCCCTATAATCATCACCGCTAACCCAAAAGCACTTAACAACTCCAGACAATAGCCATGATTAAAACCCTAAGTTTACTGCTGACCCTGGTGATCACCATCTTCACCCTGGGCTTTGCCCCAAGGGCTGAAGCCGCTAACCTGGACCATGGCCGCCAGATTTTTGCTAATAATTGTGCTTCCTGCCATATTGGCGGCGGTAACGTGGTGAATCCAGGTAAAACCCTAAAGCAAGCTGACCTGACCGCCAATCAAAGGGATACGGTGGAGGCTATTATCACCCAGGTCACTAAGGGCGGTGGCGGTATGGCTGCTTTTGCAGGGCGATTAAAAGACGAAGATATTGCCGATGTAGCAGCCTATGTTCTCAGTCAGGCCGCTAATGACTGGAAGTAACTGGGCTAGATTGAGCCCATGTTGCTAAGGGCTAAGCTCTAAAGCTTTACCGGATGTCTTGAGCTAAATGGCTAAAGCTATAAATAGACTTTTCAAAGGCCCTAGCCACCCCATTTCCGGTGGCTAGGGTTATATTTCCATAAGTATGCTGCTTCCGTGTACCCCCTGAGGTTAACCATGGCTAAGGCAATTACCCCCAGCAATTTCCATTTTCTCTGGTCAAGGCCCTTATTAGTACTTCTGTCGGGCTTTCTGATCTGGGTTCTGGGGTTGGGCTTGATGCTAGAGCCCATAGCCCATGCCAGTTCGATAACTGCCTGGCAACTAGGGGATCGGTGTGTAGTCGATCTGGAATCAGACCATTATCAAGAAGCCGTGGTGGATTGTGACCGGGCCATTACCCTGGACCCTAAAAACTTTATCTACCATCTCAACCGGGGATTGGCCCTGTATCGCCAGGGTAACTATTCCCAAGCGCTGATGGCGATCGATGTGGCGGTGGGGCTGGAGGGGCAGGACTACCAGGGTTACTATAACCGCGGACTGGTGCAGGTTGCCCTGCACGACTTTAGTGCGGCGATCTCCGACTTTGACCAGGCCCTAGCCCTGGTCAGCCACGTCGAGAATCTGCCCCAGGTATTGGTGAATATCTACGATGACCGGGGTCTGGCCCGTCTGATGAACCATCAAGAGGCAGCCGCGATCGCTGACTTCGATCGAGCTCTGGCGCTGGACAACACAGACATTCGAGCCCTGTTTAACCGGGGTTGTGCCTGTCACCAGATGGGCCATTGGGCAGAAGCCATGAAGGACCTCAACCAGGTTTTAAGCCTCGATCCCAGCCATGCCCGCACCTACCTGAAGCGCGGTCTCCTACGCCGGTCCCTGGGGGATGAGCAGGGGGCTCTGGCAGATCTGCAACAGGCGGCGGACTGTGCCAGGGTACAGGGACAACCCTACCTGTACCACCATATTCTTACCCTGATGAATGCCTGGCAACAGCCGGTGGTTTCTATCGGGTAAATCTGCCTTGGTTTGAAGCTGGCATGATCTACCTAAGATACCTGGGAAAATGGGTCTAGGCCGTTCGTGTTCGCACCATCCAGCAAACACCCGAAACCGTTGAACCCACCGAAGGTTAAACACACCATGACCCAGGCCCTTGAACAACGTACCTATACCCGTGAAGAATATCTGGACTTTGAACTGGCTGCGGAAGAACGTCATGAATATGTGAACGGAGAAATTCGACTCATGACCGGAGGCACACCTGACCACAATGAATTGGTCATTAACCTTGCGGCTCTGCTCAAATCTACCTTGCGAGGCAAGCCCTATCGTATTTTTGCCACCGATCAACGGCTGTGGATTCCCGATCGCAATTTTTATACCTATCCCGATGTCATGGTTATCGAAAAACCCTTGCAGCCTCAAACCGGGCGTACCGATACTGTGACCAATCCCTGCTTTATTGCTGAAGTGCTATCCAAATCAACCCAAGATTACGATCACGGCGAGAAGTTTTCTGCTTACCGTACCGTTGAAAGCTTCCGCGAATATCTTCTGATCGATCAGTACCAAATCCACGTAGAACACTACGTCAAAACCGCTACTAATCAATGGCTGCTATCGGAATACAACACCCCCAATACCCTATTGGCTTTAAACGTATTTGCAGCTCAAATTAAAATCGTTGATCTCTACGAAAACATTGATCTGGATACCCATAGCTTTGGCCAGAACCCTTAGGTGAGGGTTAACGCCATCAGGGTAGGACAAAGCCCTTGAGTTCTTCTACATAGCTCTTGGTTAAACTGTCAATGCCGGTGATGGCCGTACCTACCACCACCGCATAGGCACCTAAATTTAAAGCCTGTAACGCCTGGGCCGGAGAGGCAACACCGCCCTCGCAGATGACGGGTACGGGACAGCAATCCACCAGGGCTGCGAGTAGGTCTAGCCCGGGGGGAGTCTGATGTTGGGTCGCCTGCGTATAGCCAAACAGGGTCGTACCAACGCAGTCGGCACCAGCTTCCACCGCTTTTAGGGCATTTTCCAGGGTATCAATGTCGGCCATGACCGGTTGGCCCAATTGCTGATGAATCTGACCGATGAGTTCCGGCAGGGTTTCACCCCCTGGTCGAGGTCGATCGGTAGCATCGATCGCTATTAACTGGCTACCCGCCGCTGCGACGGCGGCGGCATGGTGGAACTGGGGGGTGATATACACCGGTGAAGGAGGCAAGACCTGTTTCCATAGGCCAATAATGGGCTGACTCAGCCGCGATCGCACCGCCTCGATATGACTGGGACTATCAATTCGTACCCCCATCGCCCCCTGCCGAACAGCGGCCTCCGCCATGGCGGCAATCACCCCGGGGTGATGGAGAGGAGACTCCACGGGGGCCTGACAGGATACGATGAGGCCGCCCCGTAGACACTCTAAAGTGGGATGTACCATGGTTCTATACCCCCGTGGGCCGGGATGGCCAGGCAGGATCGAGGATTAATTCACGGGCTGCCTCCACCAGATCTACTGGGGATGTGGTGTCCTTCAGGTAGGGCAGAACTCCCAGCACCGGTACCTGAGTGAATCGGCTAATCAGGGCACTAGGAGCCCACTGTTCTATCTCCTGGGCTGTACGGGGTTGGTTGCAGTTTAGAATGATGCCCCGCAGATTGAGTCCTTCTTGACGGGCTAGGGCTGCATTGGCGATCGCCTGGGCGATCGCCCCTAACTTTACCGCCACCACCAGGACTACCGGCAGTCTCCAGAGACCAGCCAGGGCCGCCAGGGTGAGTTCATCGGTAACCGGCGAACCTAATCCTCCCAGCCCCTCCACCAATACCCAGTCATGGGCTTGTTGCAAGCTCCTCAAAGCTTGCCAGACCCGATCGAGATCCACCTGGCGATTTTCCAGGGCCGCGGCCAGGGGAGGGGCCAAAGGAGCGGCAAAGGCTTGGGGCACAATAGCGGAGATCGGTAGGTCGGGGAAAAAAAGCCGCTGGTAAAGTTCTCCATCTCCCACCCCCGACTGGATAGGCTTGAGCAGGCCCAGCGATCGCTGGGGAAAGGAATGGCGATAGTAGGCCAAAAGGGCGCTGGTAACCACAGTTTTACCGACCTCTGTATCGGTGCCAGCAATCAGCAGGGCGTTCAAGCTTACCATCCTAATTTATCGTTACTTGCAGGGTATAGTCCGATGACCGAAGAGACGTCACATCGATAGTGTAATCCCCATCCTGGCTGAGCTGCCCCTGCCATGAGATCACCCTGGAGGCATCGGGAATTAATTCGCCCCCAGGCCCCCGAATGTCGAAGGTGACTGGACCCGTTACCTTGGGCAGGTCCAGCGTCATGGTTTGCCCCGCTCGGGCATTCACCACATAGCGCCGCCCCTGTTCAGGGTTCACCTGCCCAGCCACCAGCACCCTGGCCTGACCTGGGGGAATCTGGACCCGTTGTTCGGTCATAGTGGGTTTAGGGGTGGGGTTGGGCGGGGGAGTGGAAGGAGACTCCCCGGCTGGGGGGGAGGTTGGGGGCGAAGGGGCTGGGGCAGAACTAAGACTGGCCTCCAGTTGATAGTTACTCTGACTCAGTCCCTGGACTGGGCGCAGTTGCACGGTGTACTCACCGCTATTGGGCAGACTCCCTTGCCAGCTTAAGACCCGCTGAGCTGATGGATCCAGTGGCGAACCCTGGCCATCTAAGACCGTTAGTAAAACCCCTTCTCCCGATAGACCGACCTTGAGTATCTGGCCAGCCTCGCCCTGTAATTTATAGTTGACTGTTTCATTGTTACGCAGGGAACCGGATAGGGTTTTACTTTGACCAAGACTGATGGGCAGGGTTTGATCGTAGCTCACCGGTTCGGTAGCCGGGGCCGGGGTAGGTTGGGAGGGGGAAACGGGGGCAGGCTGGGTCGGTTCGACACTGATTTCAGGGGTCGGTGTCGGCTTGTCCATCGGGCGGTTTAATAGGGTTACGGCCAGCCAGCCTCCCAGACCAGCTAGTAGAACCAGAATCCCTCCGATCGCCGTCACCGCCCAGGGATTTTCCCAAACCGATTCAGACTCTACCGGTGGTTGGGGTGTCCCCCTGGGGCTCGGGTAGGAGGGTGGGGCCGTTACCTGGGTGGGTTGGTAAGCCCGGCCTACGGCTACGGTCTTTACCTGGGAAACGGGGGGAACCGGAGGCCGGGCTAGGGGTTGGCTGGTGGTTACAGTCCCCAAAGCCTGGGCCATCTCACTCACCGATTGGTAGCGATCGCCGGGCCGGTAACTAATTGCCCGGTTTAGCACCTGGGCCAAGCCTGGGCTTACCCTGGCGAAAGCTTCCCATTTCCAGGTCAGGTTAACATCGTCGAAGAGGACCTGGGGCTCTTTTCCGGTCAGCAAAACGATAGCGGTCACCGCCAGGGCATAGAGGTCGCTGCTGGGGTAGGCTCGTCCCGACTGCATTTGTTCGCTGGGCGCATAGCCCAACTTACCCACAGAGGTGGCGTGGGTGGGTACAGCTAGCATCTGCACCCGACTAAAGACTTCCTTGACCACGCCAAAATCAATGAGCATGGGCAGCTGATCGCTGTGGCGCTGCAAAATATTATCAGGGCTAATATCCCGATGAATAATGCCCTTACTATGGATATGGGCCAATACCGGCAGCATTTGCTGTAAAAACTGTCGTACCTCCGCCTCGGAAAAAGTCATTCCCTGGGCTAGACGCTGGTTCAAAAGATCGTGGTAGCTGGTGCCATCAATATAGTCCTGGACCAGGAAAAGACGCTGATTTTCCTCAAAGATTGCCTGAAATTTGGGAATTTGAGGGTGATCGATACTGTAGAGAATGGTAGCCTCGCGCTGAAAGAGCTGCAAGGACTTTTCTGTCATCCCATTTTCCTGTTGGGGTTCAAATTCCTTAATGGCGCAGGACTCGTTAAAGCGCCCCAGATCCTCACCCCGGTAGGTGCGGCCAAAGCCTCCCTGGCCCAGGAGTTGCAAGATACGATAACGATTTTGCAGAGTGGTTCCAGCGGGAATAGAGGATGGCATGGCTTTACATCAGCAATGGCGGATTCATTCTACCGTACTGTCAATTCACCTCACCACGATGGCGATTTGCCCGAACCGGAGTCTAGGGGATGGATAGAGGGAGGATCTCCACTGGAATCTGGGTTAGGGGTCTGCCACAATGGGTCAGGATCCACAGATTTTCTTTGCGGTCTTAGAGAGGCACATTACCATGGCGGTCAAACAGCCTATTTTAATTGGTGGCCTGGGGTTATCAGTTACCCTGGGATTGCTGCAAACGATGCACCTTAGCATTATAGATAGTTCTACCCTGCTCAGCGCCATAGCCCTGGGTGCCGGGGTATGGTGGTGGCACCGCCGCGATCACCCCCCCAGCCCGCCTCGCCCCATTGCCCCACCAGTGGTAGACCGGCAGCGGGTAGAATCGGAGATCTCCCGTCTCCAACCGCTGATCCAAAGCCTGGAGCAGGAAATGGCCGCCATGCCATCCCCACTCCAGCCTATTGCCTTACCCCTACCCTACCAACAGCAATGCCAGGCCATTCTAGCTGACTTAGATCGGCAGGAACTGCGGGTGGCGGTGGTGGGCGATCGCCACAGTGGCAAAACCAGTCTAATCCAAGCCCTAACAACCCACCCCACCATCGCCAGGGCAAATTTTCACTTTGAGGAAATCAGTTTTACCGGTGATTGCCCAGCCCCCGATCTCCTGGAGCAAGACGCCCTTGTGCTGCTCACCACAACGGACCTCACCCGATCCACCTTCAGTTGGCTGCAGCAGCGCCTGTTATCGGGGCAATCGGGGGTGCTGGTGTTTAGTAAAATCGATCACCATGGCCCCGGCGATCGGCAAACCCTGATCACCCAGTTACAGCGGTGGGCCACCCAACTGCCTCTACCTATACCGGTAGTGCCGGTTGCGGTTAACCCCCGGGCCACCAAGGTGCGCCGTCACCAGGAAGATGGCACCATCACAGAAAATCTGGAGCCCACTCCGCCGGTGCTCGATCCCCTGCCCAGGGTACTGCAGGAAACCCTGGAGACCAGCCCACTGGTGGTGGCCACTAACCTGCGTCGAGCCCAGACCCTGGGCCAGCAGGTCCAAACTACCCTTAACCAGGTACGACGCCAGGTGGCCCTGCCCCAAATCGATCAACTACAGTGGGTGGCAGGGGCTACGGCCTTTGCCAATCCAGTGCCCAGCCTTGATCTGCTGGCCACCCTGGCGATTAATGCCCAACTCATTATCAACCTGGGCCAGATTTATGGATTCAACCTTTCTCTCGACCAGGCCAGGGTGGCGGCCAGTAGTCTGGCCAGCTTAACGGTTAAGCTAGGGCTGGTGGAACTCTCTACCCAGGCTCTCACCGCTGTACTGAAAAGCCATTTTGCCACCTATCTGGCGGGGGGTATGGTCCAGGGTTTGGGAGCCGCCTACCTGACCCGCATGGCTGGCCTGAGCTTGATTGACTATTTTGAGCAGGCAGCCCTAGCTGGTACCCCTACTACCGCTTTATCGTGGGAGGCGATCGCCCACCACTTACAGGAGGTGATTTTGCAAAATCGCCAGGTCAGCTTCCTGCAAACCCTGATTAAACAGGGTGTTCCTATCCTGAGCCCCAGTTCTATCCAGGTATCCCTGCCTGCCCATGGGGCCCACCCGCCGACTCCGATCATCCTGGAACAGGAGATCAAATCAGCCAGTTCTACAGATCCATAATCCGTTGAATCAGGGCCTAACTGTCGGTTGGCTGAAATTCAATATGGTTGATCAGGGTAGTCACAAAGGCAAATAGCAAAAAGGGTAGGGACAATACTAAAATCAGGCCAACTGTAGCCAGGGCGAAAATGGGCTGACGAGCTCCCATTAGGGCGAGAGAGGCCGCTAGACTAATCAATAAAATGACTAGCCAGGCAATTATCTGGCCGTAAATGTCACCAAAGGTGAGGGTGCATCGAAAACGATATTGGGTGGCAGGCTCCATGGCTCACTCTCTTGATAGCAGTTGCAACGGGATAGTAAGTCTCAGCATATCGGTAGAGCCTCTAACCCTGGCTTTTCTAAATATTTCCACAAGACTTGCAATAAAATGTTGCATTCTCTCCTCTGGCTGGGAGCCTGGACCAACCCCATAGCCGTAGCCAAGTTGACGGCACAGAGGCGAGCCAGAACCCTTACCCAGTATTGGCTGTCACCGTTTCAATCGGTCCCTAGAGTTCTGGCCAAAGCTATATATATTCGGAAGGTATCGCCTGTGGATTACCAATATTTGCTGTTTTACAAGCCCTATAACGTTTTAAGCCAGTTTACTCCGGGTCATTCTGGCAGCGATGCTCTGACCCTGGGGGATTTTATTCCCGTAGCTGAAGTTTATCCCGTTGGTCGTCTAGACCAAGATAGCGAAGGTCTCATGCTCCTAACGAATGATGGTAGGGTGCAACATCGCCTCAGTCACCCTCGCTACGGGCATAGCCGCACCTACTGGGTCCAGGTGGAGGGCATTCCCTCCAGCCAGGCGTTGGTAGAACTACGTCAGGGAGTAAGAATTAAGGACTATCAAACTCGCCCCTGCCAGGTCGCCCTGGTCCCTAGCGATCCTCCCTTGCCGCCCCGCGTACCACCGATTCGGTATCGCCAGCATATTCCTACGACCTGGTTAACCATGACCCTCCAGGAAGGCAAAAACCGGCAGGTGAGACGGATGACCGCCGCAGTGGGATACCCGACTCTCCGCCTGGTACGTCAGGCCATAGCTGGCTTAACCCTGGATCAACTATGCCCCGGTGATTGGCGTTATTTAACAGCCCGGGAACGGGCCCACATTCAAAAGCTTTAGCGCTGATCCTGGCCCCATGGCTCAACCAGGTAGTAGGCTCCCTATGGGTTCGATCCGGGCACCGATCCTCACCGAGGATGGGGCGATCCCATGATCTACAGGGCAGGGCTCGTGTTTATAATTGTTTACATATAAGTTATTCAGATTCTAACCCCGTGTATTCCCAACCTCCCTATATTCTCCTTCTGGCTGGTTTTCTAGCCGCTGTCTCCTCTGGCTATGCCTTTAGTACCTCGCTGCAGCAATCTGTTCAAGAGTGGAACCGGAAACGCTCTACCCGTATTCTGGCCAGTTTGCGGGGTCCCCAACTCCAGGTACCCTTCGCCGGTATTTGTATCGGAGTGTGTGTGTTTCTAGCGTCCGGTATTCAGCTATTTGGCTTTTCTGGTAAGGTCGCCTACGCCATGGGCGGTCCCCTAACCCTTTTAAGCGGCCTTTTAATCTGGTCTCAGTTGGGTCGGATCCTGACTCTCATTGAAGAGGGTGGGTCTAAGGCCCTTGATCTTGACTCCTTTTAGTTAGAACACCAACTCCATGGCTATCTGCAAACACCCCTAACTATCCGATCCATTGCCGGCCCAGGGACGACGCAGGTATAGGGGTAGGTGATTACAGTCGTTAAAGCGGCGCACAAAAGGACCGTAGTCCAGCAATTCCACTAGGGAGAGGGCCGTGACTGGCATCGCCAGGCGATCGCGATAACGACCCACATCCACCCCCAGCAGGGTACAGAGCATGATCCGCAGGGTGGCTTTATGGGCAACGATTAGCACGTCACCGTCAGGATAACTCTCCTCAATTTCTGCCAGCACATTAGAAGTACGGCGGGCCACCTGCATAGCGTTTTCCCCCAGGGTAGGACTATTCCAGGCTGGGTCCGCAAGCCAACGAATATAGTCGTCATGAAACTCCTGGTTAACTTCTTCGGGGGCCATGCCCTCCCACTTACCAAAGCTCAGTTCTCGCAGCCCCTGCCGAGATTCAAAGCTTAGACCCGTGGCCTGGGTGAGGGGCTGAAGAGTTTCTACCGCATGATTAAGGGGGCTACAAAATAATGCTTTCCAGTTCAATCTTTGGTAGGCCTGGGCAAAGAAGTTGGCCATTTGCTGACCATGTTCCGTTAGGGGCACCCCGTCCCGGCTACAGTAGCGGCCCGTACGACAGTAGTGGGTTTCGGCATTGCGGAGCAGGTAAAGCCTCAGAGCCATAGGGCGGGATCCTCAGGTAGATGGTAGCGATCGCAACGCCTCACTCAAGTGGGACCGATCGGCAATGGTATGGAATAGAGGTCCCCGTCGGGCCAGTTCTACTACGCTGACGGCAGCTACGGGCATATCCAGGCGATCGCGGTAGCGACCCACGTCAATACCCAGCAGGGTACACAGCATAATGCGAATGGTGGCCTTGTGGGATACCACCAAAATATGCCCTGAACTATGGGTATGTTCAATTTCATCCAGCACCTGAGCCGATCGACGGGCAATATCTACCGCTCGCTCTCCCCCGATCGGGGCATACCAGGCTGGATCAGTTAGCCAGGCCACATACTCGTCATGGTGTTCCCGATCCACGGCGGTGGGGTGCATCCCCTCCCAGCGCCCATACATCACCTCCCGCAGTCCCTCCCGTAGTTGCATTTGTAACTGACAGCGCTGGCATAGGGGTTCAGCGGTTTCCACCGCCCGCCGTAGGGGACTGACATAGGCTGCTGTCCAGGGTAAGGCGGCATAGCTATCGGCAAATTCCGTGGCCATCGCCAGGCCCGCTGGCGTCAGACCAGGATCGTTTTCGGGGGTACCACAGTACCCACCCGTCAGGCTATAGGCCGTCTGACCATGGCGTAGAAAGTAAAGAAAAACCCCCATCAGTTCTGGCCACAATGGCGTGAGAGAACAGCCCCCGACCGAGATCACTAGCCTATGCTCAATAATCCCTATTCTACGTTACAGGTTGGGGGGGGCAAACGTCGGAGGGAATTTATCGCTTTGGCTAGAACGGCTATAGTTAATCCTTTAATCCTATTGTGCAGGGACTGATTGGTGACAGAATTCCCCTCCCCACCCCTGACCCGGCTATGGGTCATTGGCGGCACTGGTGAGGCCGTTAAGCTGGCCAGGGCTCTGGTGAATTTACAGATTTCCTGTCTGGTGACGGTGACCACGCCAGCCGCTAGCCAGGCCTATCCATGCCAACCTGGTTTGCAGGTACGGGTAGGCGCCTTAGCCCTAGATACCCTGCCAGGGTTTATCCAGGAGCAGGGAATTGGGGCGATTTTAGACGCCTCCCATCCCTTTGCCCTGGAGATTACCAAAGGAGCGATCGCCACTGCCCAACAACTCCAGATTCCCTACTGGCGGTATGAACGACCAACCCCCTGCCTACCGCCCCATCCCCTGGTGCAGCAGGTAGCCGACCTGAATCAGGTTCTCAGGGCCGATCTCCTGGCTCAGCAGCGGGTCCTACTCACCCTGGGGTATCGCTGGTTATCGGCGTTTCAGCCCTGGCAGCAGCAATCCACCCTGTTTGCCCGGATTTTACCTTCCCCTACTGCCCTGGCCGCTGCCCTAGCCGCTGGCTTTACCCCCGATCGCCTGATTGCCCTGCGCCCGCCTGTCAGTGTCGCCCTGGAACTGGCCCTGTGGCAGGATTGGCAGATTACCAGGGTGATTACCAAGGCCTCCGGACAGGCCGGCGGAGAAGCCACTAAACAGATAGTCGCCCAACGCCTGGGCATTCCTCTCCTGATTATCCGTCGCCCTGCCATCACCTACCCCTTCGTTAGTCAGGACCTGGAGAGATTGGTGAGTATTAGTCATCAATGGTGGGTATCTCAAAATTTCTCAGTCAATTTGGAATTGATCCGCTAAAATTACCGCATCTCTATTTGCAATTATCAGAAGTGCTCGTCAAGGAATCGGTCTTAACCCTTGAAACCCTGACAAGTTCAACACTTCCCACCATAGTTTAGTTATTGAAAAGACTTCAGCTGTTGTATCAGCCCTATACAATCGCCATCAAAGGACTAAATTCTCCATCTCACCTCTGGGATAGGGGTGATCAAATACTTCATTTTTCCTAAATTGTCTATGACAGCTGTTCCTCTATCATCGGGACCATCTCCCTCCTTCGAGCAACCTGGCAGCATCGGGTTGCCAGAGGGCTCTCCGGTTTTTGCCCTGAAGGAGCTAGTGGCCCGTTTACAGCGCGAGCAGTATAAGATTCAAGACCTACTCAGTTCCCTTGGGTTTGCCCTACGCAGCTTAAACAATCTAAACCAACTGCTAGAGCTAATTCCCATGATTGCTACCCGGGTTACCGATGCCACGGGAGGGGCATTGGTGCTGTTTCGGGCCGATGGCCAGATTAAGCTAGAGCAAATTTATTGTCATCACGAAGATCAATATCAAAATATCCGGTCCGCCCTGGAGGCAGCCACCCGTCAGGTAACAGCTAGTTTTCAAGCCGCTCCTGAAACTAGCCTGATGTCTATGGCCCGCAGCGCCATGCTATCCCTCGATCGCCAGGTGAACCGGTATCTGGCTAACGATTTCCAGCTCTTTGGCACCGCCATCATTATTCAGAATGTGGAGCGCGGGCGTCTCTATATCTTTAGCCGAGACCCCGACTATAGTTGGACCGACACTCGCCAGAAACTTGTGCGGTTGGTGGCCGATCAAACCTCTGTGGCGATCGAAAATAACGAGCTCACCATCGCCCTGCGCAAGAAGGAGCGCCTGGATCGGGAAATGGAAATTGGCGCTGAAATCCAACTCCAGCTCCTGCCCCGGCAATGTCCTGTTATTGATGGTATCGATCTGGCGGCTCGGTGCAAAACCGCTCAGCGGGTAGGGGGTGACTACTACGACTTTATTCCCACCAGCTACGACCAACTGCGTCACCCAAGCTCCCACCTATCAGCCGCATCCGCCTGGAGCTTTGCCATTGGTGATGTGATGGGCAAGGGGGTACCTGCCGGGTTAATTATGACCATGATGCGGGGAATGCTGCGGGCTGAGGTACTGAACGGCCACTCGCCATCCCAAATTCTGCAAAACTTGAACTTTGTCATGCATACTGACCTGGAAAGTTCAAACCGTTTTGTCACCCTTTTCTATGCAGAATACAACCCCAAGACCCGGGAGTTAGCCTACGGCAACGCCGCCCATAATCCTCCTTTTCTTTGGCAAGCGGCCACCAATACCATTACCCGTTTGGATACGGTGGGGATGTTGCTGGGGCTGGATATGACCACCCAGTATCACGAGGCTAAGGTTGAGCTACAACCAGGGGATACCTTGATTTTCTACACCGATGGCTTTACCGAAGCGGCCAATCAACGGGGAGAGCGCTTTGAGGAGGAAAACCTGGAGCGGGCTTTGCAATGGGCCTGTCGCAATTGCGCATCGGCGGAGGATATTCTCAATTACACCTTTGATCTGATCGCCCGGTTCATTGGTCACGACAACAGCAACGAGGATGATATGACCCTGGTGGTGATGCGGGTGAAGCCAGAATTACAGCTCAGTCTATTTCACTGATTCTGTATCGAGGTGGGGTAAAGGCGCCGTTCTTGGGTGGATAGAGGCTGGAAGTTAGGAAAACTTTGGCTCCACCCGGCGAGGCTGGCCCCAGATCACCGTTTCCTGTTTGTAAACTACCATGCCGGGACGAGCCCCCCGGGGTTTGTAGAGATGGCGAGGCTGGGTGTAAACGACGGGGACCTGGTCAGCCTGGCGGGCCTGGCTGAAGTAGGCGGCCAGATCGGCGGCGTATTGACGATCGCGATCGCTGGCCACCTGTCCTGGGTCTACCCTTAACAACACATGGCTACCTGGAATTTCCTGGCTGTGGAACCAGAGGTCGTAATCACTGGCAACACTGGAAACCAGTTGATCATTCTGGCGATTATTGCGCCCAATCAACACGATCAGACCATCGGGGCTGAGACATTGACGAAACCCCCCGGTTTTGCTAGCCCGCTGATCGCCGGAACGATAGTCAGGGGCAGTCAGGTAATTTTGCTGAATCAGTTCGTTGCGAATATCGATGAGAATTTCCAGATCGGCAGGTTCGGTATAGTTGGTAAGCTGATTGAGGGCAGCCTCAACCTCTTCTAAATAGGCCAGTTCCGCCTTCACCTCGGCCAACAGGGGGGCAATGGCAGTCCTGGCCCGTTTCAGTTTCTGGTGCTGCTTGTAGAGGCGTTGGGCCTGCTGAATGGCGGTTTTATCGGGGTCAATGGCAATCGTCACCCCTTCCCCGGTGATAAAGTCCCCCAAAATCATCTGGGTCAGGCCCGGTTGCCACTGGTGACCATAGGCCATGAGTAGATCGGCTTGGTGGCGATACCGGTCGGCCTGGGTCGATTCCTCCAGGCGCTGGTCAAATAAACCGATCTTTTGCTGCAGCTTAGCCAGGCTGACCTTGAGCTTTTGCTGGAGTTGGTTCTTCAGTTGGTTGAACTGCTGCCGGTTAAGCTGATCCCGGTAGTACTGGTTGAGGACCTGGTGAATCGTCGCCCCGGTGGGCTGATCCCAGGCTAGCACCGTGTAGCCATTGGCGGTTAAAGCTGGGTGAAAGTTGCCCGTTTCCAGGGTTAACAGCCAGCTCTGCCAAACCTGAAAGAGGCGGTCCCAGTCGGTCTGGTGGAGGTGATCGGGAAAGGGGTCCGTCTCCAGTTCCGCCTTGGCCAGGAGCGATCGCACCAGGGCCGAACTCAACCCGGCGTAGCTTTGCATTAGCATCTGAGATAACCGGTTTGGTATCAGGGTAAGACGGTCCTGCCAGGCCTGCTGAGATTCCTGGCGGCTAGGTAGCCCCCCCCCTAGGGCAGGGGGAACCCTATAGATATCTCCGGTTTGAATCGGTCGAACTCGAGACTGCTGTTCGCTGACTTGGTGGGCAGCGGTAACAATTTGATTTTGAGCATTAACCAGAATCACGTTACTGTACTTGCCCATGATTTCTACGTATAGATGCCATTGGGGTAGATCACCGGGGCGGGGTCCAAACTGTAGATCTAAAACCCGCTCCCATGCCGCCACAGGATGAATCGCCACCAGAGCCAGCTGGTTGAGCTGATGTTTAAGCTGGCGACTAAAGGTAAAGGTATCCTGTCCCCGGGGCGGCTTGTCGCCCAGATGCAAGCGGGCCGCTTGGGGGTGCCAGGAGAGGGTGAGCCAGGCCTGTTGGTTCAGGCTACGCAGAGCCAGAGCCAAACTAGTGGTGTCCCACTGCACCACCTGCTCGCAACGGGAAGGCACCCAATGGCGCCTGAGGTCCTGGGCTACGGCCATGAGAGTAGTAAAGTCAACCGGTTGCATAATGTGTTGGTCGAGCCCAGGACCCTAAAGGGCAGGTCCCATAGGATATGGATTTTAATAATTCTATAGCTGCCGCGATCGGGAATGGCAGTAGTCCTGATAGTAAGGTCAGATTTGCCCTGCCAGGACCTGGGAGTTAAGGGGAACGGTCTCGCTGCTCTAGTTCTGATTGTTTTCGCCTTAGTCTTCCCTTAACCCCAGTTAGTCATCCATTCTGCAATATTATAGTGTCACCTCCAGGAGTCTTTTGGTCAGGTTATTTACCTGGGATTTCTAGGAGGTTTTCGATGATTCTGCTATCTCCTTCGACCCTAGTCTTTGGTAGCCCAATGTCCGATGTCTACACCCCTAACTCCACTGATATTGCTCTGCGGACCGAGAATCTCCATGTTTACTATGGATCCAATCTAGCTGTCCGGAGTGTTGATTTAACCATTCCTAGAAATCAGATTATCGCTTTTATTGGTCCATCGGGTTGCGGTAAAAGCACGGTACTGCGGTGTTTCAACCGTATGAACGATCTGATTTCCTCCTGCCGGGTAGAGGGTAGAATCACCTTTCACGGCGAAGATATCTATGCCCGTCAGGTAGATGCGGTGGAACTACGACGGAAGATTGGTATGGTCTTTCAAAAGGCTAATCCCTTTCCCAAGTCGATTTATGAAAACATTGCCTGGGGGGCTCGTATAAACGGTTTCAGGGGTGACATGGATGAGCTGGTGGAAAACTCTCTGCGTAAAGCTGCCGTCTGGGATGAGGTCAAAGATAAATTAAAGGAAAGTGGTCTCTCCCTTTCCGGTGGGCAGCAACAACGGCTCTGCATCGCTCGGGCTATTTCTATCCAACCGGACATTATCTTGATGGATGAACCCTGCTCTGCCCTTGATCCTATTTCCACCATGAAGGTGGAGGAAACGATGAAGTATCTAAAGCAGGATTACACCATTATTATTGTCACCCACAACATGCAGCAGGCCTCTCGGGTATCTGACCGCACCGCCTTTTTTAATGCAGAACCAACCGATAAGGGCGGTAAGGTGGGCTACCTGGTGGAGTACGACAATACTGAGGTGATTTTTAATAATCCGCGCGATCAGTATACGCGCGACTATGTTTCTGGTCGTTTCGGCTAAAAAAGTAGAAAGGCTGATTGCCGTGGGTAATCACGGAGGGCAGTCAGCCTTACCTGAAAAATCATTGTAGACCAGTGATGGCGCCAGCCTTAATTGGCTGCCCCCTCAGACTAGGGCTCTATCACAAGCCCCATCAATCAATGGAGATAGACTTAGGCCCACTGCCGTTCTGATTACTGGCGGAGTTCGGGGCGGTGGAAGCCGTAACCCCTTGGGTGTTTAACCAACTTTTGACGGGGTCTTCGGTCATATTGAGGCGCAACAAACCCGAGGCAAAGCCTCCCAGAAATGCCACTGGATGACTCAGCAACTGTTGGGCAATGGGAGTAAGTTCATCCAAAAACATAATATTTATTATTTGCGTCACAAACATTTTAACTCAAAAAACTGGTGACAGTTTGCTGCAACGGAAGCAGAATAAGCAATTTGCCCGTGGTACGGAGAACTCTATTCCCTGGTCTGGCTGATCCCCTATGGGCATAAAATAAAAGACTAATCAATTAGTTTTCCAGCCAGGTTTTATGAGAGCGTATCGGGTAGCCGCATTACAGATGACCAGTGTGCCAGATTTAAATAAAAATTTGGCCCAGGCGGAAGAATTAATTGATCTGGCTGTGCGGCAGGGGGCAGAGTTGGTAACCTTGCCTGAGAATTTTTCCTTTCTGGGAGATGAGGAGGCCAAGATTGCTCAAGCCGATATGATTTGCCAGGCCAGTGAGCGATTTCTAAAAACCATGGCCCAACGCTATCAGGTGACTTTAATTGGGGGTGGTTACCCGGTACCGGCAAAGGAAGGAAAGGTCTTTAATACGGCGCTGCTGGTATCGCCAGATGGGCAGGAACTTTTACGTTACGAAAAAGTACATCTGTTTGATGTCAATCTACCGGATGGCAATACCTATCGGGAATCTAGTATCGTCATTTCTGGCCATCTTCTACCCGATGTATTTCCCTCTAAGGACTTTGGCATTTTGGGCTTGTCTGTATGCTATGACGTGCGATTTCCTGAGTTGTATCGTCACCTCTCCCACCAAGGCGCAGAGGTGCTGGTTATCCCGGCGGCCTTTACCGAGTTTACGGGCAAAGATCACTGGCAGGTTTTATTGCAGGCCCGGGCGATTGAAAATACTTGCTACGTAATTGCCCCGGCCCAAACCGGATTTCACAATAGTCGTCGCCAATCCCACGGCCATGCCATGGTGATTGACCCCTGGGGAATTGTCCTGGCAGATGCCGGGGTCGGACAGGGCGCGGCGATCGCCGAAATTAATCCCAACCGACTGTCCCAGGTGCGTCGCCAAATGCCCTCCCTATCCCATAGAATTTTCTTCTGATGCCGGTTGTATAGCTTTAGCCCAAACCCTGAGCACCTGGTGAACCGGTAAAAGCCACTCTAGGTAGGTGTTCTGGGTCACCTCCGTCGCCTTGCAGTCAGCTAGGGCTATAGAAGGGGCGATCGCCCCTTCTCGGCTTTTAGGTGCATTGCCACTTATGGACATTCCTGAGAACTCATGTACATTGGGGAAGATGAGTTTTAGCAGCTAGCATGGTGCATTGGATCGGTGGCCTGATGGACATTGCCCCCCGGATTCTTCTCGATCACCTATCACTTCCAGTCCTGGGTCAGGTGTCTGAAGCCGAAATTGAACCTCTAGTTTTAACCAGTGTGCTGTTAAGCCTAATTGTGGTTTATCTGGCCGCTAAGGTGGGTGGCGAGGTCTGTATTCGCATTAACTTACCCCCCGTGCTAGGAGAACTGATTGGTGGGGTGGTAGTGGGGGTTTCGGCCCTCCATCTGATTGTCTTTGCTGGAACTGACAACACTCCGCCCTCGGCCCTGATCAATCTGGTGGGCTGGGTGGCTGGGCTGGAAGGGGAAGCCCTGCTCAAGGTCTTTCAAGGAGAAAGTGGAGTGATCTCGGTATTGGCCGAGTTGGGAGTGATTATTCTGCTCTTTGAGATTGGCTTAGAATCAAATCTCAAAGAACTCATTCGGGTTGGCCCCCAAGCGGCGGTAGTGGCGGTAGTGGGGGTAGCAGCGCCTTTTATGGTGGGAACTACCGGACTCATTGCCCTGTTTGGGGTAGATACGGTTCCAGCGATATTCGCAGGAGCGGCCCTAACCGCCACCAGCATTGGCATTACCGCCAAGGTACTGGCAGACCTACAAAGACTTAGCTCTACAGAAGGGCAGATTATTATTGGCGCAGCGGTTTTAGATGATGTGTTAGGCATTATCGTGCTGGCGGTCGTGGCCAGTCTAGCTAAAACCGGAGAAGTTAACGTAGCTAATGTGATCTACTTGATGGCAGGGGCCGTTGCTTTTCTAGGGGGATCAATTTTCATCGGACGGCTGTTGGGTCCCTATTTTGTCGCCCTGGTGGATCGCTTGCGTACCCGCGGTCAACTTCTGATTACCTCCCTGATCTTTGCCTTCCTACTGGCCTATCTGGCGGCCGCCATTCAACTAGAGGCGATTTTGGGTGCCTTCGCCGCCGGATTAATTCTGGCAGAAACCTCAAAACAGGAGGAATTGCAGGAACAAATCAGTCCCATTGCAAATATGCTGGCGCCGATTTTTTTTATCGCTGTCGGGGCTCGCACCGATGTTAGTGTCCTGAATCCCCTCAATCCCGATAATCGACCAGGCTTGATTATTGCTTCCTTTCTGGTGGTGGTGGCAATTATCGGTAAGCTGGTAACAGGCTTTGTGGTTTTTGGCCAACCTGGGATCAACCGCCTGGCGATCGGTATCGGTATGATTCCTCGGGGTGAGGTTGGCCTGGTATTCGCTGGAGTCGGAGCTACCAGTGGAGTTTTATCGGAAGCCCTGGATGCAGCCATTATTGTCATGGTTATTTTCACCACCTTTCTGGCTCCCCCCTTGTTACGCCTGGTTTTTCAGGATACGGACGATCAGGGCGGTCTGGCTACCGTGGTGATCGGCACAGCGAACCCGGGGCAGTCAGACTAGGGGGTAAACCTGACATAACAGGCCAGGAAGTTAATGGCGATTTCTGGCGAAATTTCACCAGACCAGATAAACTCGTTAACACTAGCGGTATTAATTAGGCATAAGTACTTATGAATGATGGGTCCTATCCCCAGTCTGTAGTCACCCCGCGCCCGGGTCGTATTGGTATTTTTGACAGTGGTGTAGGCGGGCTAACCGTACTCAGTGAGATCTATCGCCAGTTACCCAATGAGTCGGTACTCTATTTTGGGGATACCGCACGATTACCCTATGGATCCCGATCTGCCGAAGAAATTCTCTACTTCGTTCGCCAGATTCTAACCTGGATGGCTGATCAGCAGGTAAAAATGGTGATGATGGCCTGTAATACCAGTTCAGCCCTAGCCCTGGATATCGTGCAACAGGAGTTTCCCTTTCCAATCCTGGGGCTAATTCGCCCCGGTGCGCAGGCAGCCGCCTTAGCAAGTAAGCGGATTGGGGTGATTGCCACCGCCGCGACAGTCAACAGTAACGCCTACCCCAACGCGATTCAAGAACTGGTGCCAGATTGCCAGGTCTGGCAGGTAGGTTGTCCTGACTTTGTTTCCATCGTGGAGAATAATCAAGTTCAGGATTCCTACGCCCACGCAGTTGCCCAGACCTATCTGAAACCCTTGCTCAGGGCTGAAGTTGATACGCTAATCTATGGCTGTACCCATTATCCCCATCTAGCTCCCGTACTCAAAAAAATCTTACCCCCCGGCACCCAATACATTAATCCCGCCATTTCTATGGTGAGGGCGGCGGCTCGGGAGTTAGACGCCTTGGGACTGCGAAATAGCAGTCCGGCATGGCCAACAGAGTTCTGTGTGAGTGGACCAGCCCATCAGTTTCGGCACCTGGCGCTGCAGTGGCTAGGACATCAACCCCGGGTCAGTCGAATCAACCTACCGGCTCTGACCGTAAGTAAATCATCCTGATTACAAGGACTACAACTATACCGAACCGATCAAAAAAATGCCCTGAGGAAAGACCTGCAGGGCATTTTGATTAGATACTGATTGGATTCGCCATCCTAAAACTGGGCGACAAACTGTTGTTTATCGGGTAGGACAGCATACTCTGAAACAATCTGGCGAAATTCATCGCCATCAATGGTTTCCCGTTCTACCAGCAGGTCAACTAGACGATCAATCAAGGCCCGATTGTTCTCCATGAGTTGACAAGCTTTTTCGTAACAGTGATCAACAATCGTACGAACCTGACCATCGATGCGGGATGCGATTTCCTCGGAATATTCCGACCTGGAAAGCCAATCACGGCCCAGGAACACTTCTCCCTGGGAACTTTCCAGGGAGAGGGGACCGAGGTCGGACATGCCGAAGCGGGTAACCATCTGACGAGCCATACCGGTGACCTGTTGCAGGTCATTGCCAGCTCCGGTTGTGACTTCCGCGTTACCAAAAATTACATCTTCGGCGGCCCTACCTCCCAGGGCGCCTGTAATGCGGGCTAACAACTGGGCCCGGGAGATTAACATTTGTTCTTCACTGGGGGTAAACCAGGTCAAACCCTGGGCCTGGCCGCGAGGAATTAGGGTAACCTTTTGCACCGGATCGTGATCCTTAAGGAGGGTACCGACAATGGCGTGGCCAATTTCGTGGTAAGCAATCAGCCGCTTACTTTTGCTATCTACCAGAGGTGTACCTTCCATACCGGCGATGACGCGATCAACCGCATCATCTACCTCGGCCATGGTAATGGCCTCCTTACGGCGACGGGCGGTGAGAATGGCGGCCTCATTCAACAAGTTAGCCAGGTCTGCACCAGTAAAGCCGGGGGTACGGCGGGCAATGGCATCCAGGGAGATGTCCTCTGCCAGCTTCTTATTACGGGCATGGACCTCTAAAACTTCTAACCGTCCCTTGATATCGGGAGGATCGACCATAACCTGACGGTCAAAACGACCGGGACGCAGCAGGGCGGAATCTAGCACGTCCACCCGGTTAGTAGCGGCAATGATGATAATGCCCGTATTGCCTTCAAACCCATCCATTTCGGTCAGCAGCTGGTTGAGGGTTTGCTCCCGCTCATCATTACCGCCGCCGATGCCAGCTCCCCGTTGACGACCCACGGCATCAATTTCATCAATGAAGATAATGCAGGGGGCATTATCCTTAGCTTTTTTGAAGAGGTCTCGGACACGGGAAGCCCCTACCCCCACAAACATTTCTACAAACTCAGAGCCGGAAATGCTAAAGAAGGGAACCCCGGCTTCACCGGCGATCGCCTTAGCCAGCAGGGTTTTACCAGTTCCGGGTGGTCCCACCAGTAAGACCCCCTTAGGAATACGAGCCCCAATGGCCGTGAAGCGTTCTGGCTTCTTCAGAAAGGTAACTACCTCTTGCAATTCTTCCTTAGCTTCGTCAATACCTGCCACATCATCGAACATCACCCCAGTCTTGGCTTCCATCATAAAACGAGCCTTGGACTTACCAAAACTCATCGCCTGCCCAGGACCACCAGGACCCCCGCTGGAGCGGCGAAATAGGAAGAACAGACCGCCAATCAACAAAAGGGGAAATAACAGGTTACCCAGAGCCCCCACCAGAGCCCCATCATTGCGGGGGGGATGGGAGTCGAGGCTAATCTTAGCATCCCGTAGCCGACTGACCAGCTCGGGAGAATTACCCGGCAGGTCAACGCGCCAGCGCTGTACCCGGTTGTCAATATCAGGATCTACCGCTTCAATGATGGCGGTTTTGCCGTTATCGTAGAGGTCAACGGCGGTAACCCGTCCGGCTTCCAGGTAGTCAAGGAAGCGACCGTAGGTCATGCGGGTATTAGCTGCATTGCGTCCCAGGTTGGTGGGAGAAGGGGAGAACGCCCCCTGCCAGACGAAAAAGCCAACCACGAGAAGTGGTAGGGTCCAGAGTAAAATGACTCGCCAGGAAAGTTTCATAAACCAATGGCCTCTATTCAGGAGCTGCCGACAATATGAGATGAATCTTTACTTAATTTAACGTAAGCTAGGGGACCTGATCAAACCCACTCCAGATATTTAATCCTCTGTAATTATTTTTTCTGGCTTACCAGGTCAGCGACTCGGGCTACACCGGTTCCCGGCACGGGGATTTATAGCCCTAAGGAATTAGGGCTTCAGATTCTGTCTAACTATCCATTTTTCGGTTTCAATAGCCCAGAAACCCAGGGTACTGACCCCCAGACCAATCCCTAAATCAAGCAGGGAGAGGGGCATGGTTTGAAAGAAAGCCTGCAATTGGGGGACATAAATCACCAGTAATTGCAACCCCAATGTAACGAGAACGGCCCCCAGCATACTGGGGTTACTCAATAGGGCCAGGCTAAACCATGAATCCTGGCTCGATCGCATAGCCAGAGCCAGACTCATGCGGGAAAATGCCAGGGTGACAAACACCATGGTTTGCCAGTTAGCCTGACCCTGGTACCAGTAACCATAGCCCAACAGCAAGATAGCCAGGCCCAGCAATCCCCCAATCCAGAAAATATCCCGTCCTACCCCACGACCAAACAGGTTTTCATTGGGCCGATAGGGAGGACGTTGCATGGTGTTCCTTTCGGCGGGCTCAATACTGAGGGCCAGAGCTAGTAAACCATCGGCCAACAGGTTAATCCAAAGGATTTGGATGGGTAACAGGGGCAGCGGCATAACTAACAGGGGGGCAATCAGCATAATGGCTACGCCACTGGCATTGCCAGTCATGCTGTATTTAATAAATTTGCGAATATTGTCATAAATCACCCGCCCCTCCTGAACCGCCGCCACGATGGTGGCGAAATTATCGTCCAGCAGCACCATATCGGCAGCCTCCTTGGCCACATCAGCGCCAGTAATGCCCATGGCAATGCCAATATCAGCTTTTTTTAGAGCGGGGGCATCATTCACCCCATCCCCAGTCATGGCCACAACCTCTCCCCGATTTTGCAGCGCCTCCACAATACTGAGCTTTTGGTGGGGAGACACACGGGCATAGATAGAAACGGACTCCACCTGGGTCGCTAGTTGGGCTGGGGTTAGTTGGGTGAGATCCTGCCCCGTGAGGATTTGGTCGTGGGCAATACCCAGCTCCTGGGCAATATGTTGGGCCGTGAGGGGATGATCTCCCGTAATCATAATGGGACGAATACCGGCTTTCTGACAGATTTCTACCGCCTGTTTCGCCTCCACCCGAATCGGGTCCACCATGCCAACGATACCGACAAACACCAGGTCCGTTTCAATGGCAGCGGCGGTCATGGGCTCGGGTAATTGATTAAGGCCTCGAAAGGCCACCATCAACACCCGCACACCGGTGGCTGCTAGATTCTGGTGCAGGGTCCGAATCTGCTCACGCCAGGCCGAATCCAGGGATTCTATGTGGCCATTTACCCAAAGCTGGCTACAACGATCGATGACTACTGTAAAGGCTCCTTTGGTAAATACCAGATAGGAGTAGGCGGTGATTTGATCCAGCCAGTTTTGGTGTGGCGAGCTAATGTTATTTTGGTCAGCCAGTTGGGGACCGGGTCGGTCGGTCAAGGCAAGGGCTGGATCGGTTTTCTGTTTGGCCAGGGCGATACCATGGACAGTGGTCATGGACTTGCGATCGGGATCGAAGGGAAATTCATAGAGTCGGGGAAACTGCTGCGATCGCTGGGATGGTTGCACCCCCAGCCGAACCGCTGCCACCCCCAAGGCCACTTCCGTAGGATCCCCCAAGGCCTTACTGACATCGCTAGCGGCCTGGCAAGAGAGCATGGCATCGTTACAAAGGATCATGCCGGTTAAGAGCAGATCAATGGTTGGAGCCAGGGACTCAACCGGCCAGGGTTGGGAGCGCAAATCTAGTTGCTGGCCAGCCACCTCTAGAACCACCACGGTCATTCGGTTCTCGGTCAGGGTACCGGTTTTATCTGCACAAATGGTGGTAACCGATCCCAGGGTCTCTACGGCAGGTAGTTTTCGAATCAGCGCCTGACGGTTGAGCATGCGCCGCGCCCCCAGGGCCAGAGTAATGGTCACCACCGCCGGCAAACCCTCCGGAATCACCGCAACGGCAATACTGACCGCCGTTAAAACCATCATGTAAAGGTTTTCCCCCCGGAGCAGGCCCAGGCCTAAAATCACCAGCACCAGCAGCAGGGTGGCGATCGCCAAGCGTTTTCCCAAGCTATCCAGGCGTTTTTGCAGGGGGGTTGGCTCGGGCACAAGGGTTTGTACCGCCTGGGCAATTTGGCCCAGTTCCGTAGTCATACCGGTGGCCGTCACCACTACCTGACCTCGACCATAGGTAACTACCGTCCCCAGGTAGACCATATTTTGGCGATCGCCCAGGGATAAACCCTTAGGGGCGAGGCGCTGACTATCTTTATCGACTGGGGCAAACTCTCCCGTAAAGGCCGACTCCTGCACCTGCAGGTTAGTACTCTCGATGAGTCGGCCATCGGCCGGTACAAAATCTCCCGCCTCTAAGCGAATCAAGTCGCCAGGCACCAACTGACGAGCGGAAATCGAGCGCCATTCCCCATCCCGACAGACCTTGGCCAGGGGAACCGCTAATTGCTGTAGGGCGGCAAAGGCCTGACTAGCCTGGTACTCCTGATTAAGACCGAGGCCAGCATTAAAGATGACGATCGCCAAAATGGCGATCGTATCCTTGTGGTCTCCTAAGACCGCTGCGATCGCCGCGGCGGCAATCAGGACTAACACCGTCGTGGCGGTTAATTGTTCCCACAGCATTCGCCCCAGGCTTTTCGGGGGTCGCTCGATGAGTTGGTTAAGGCCGTAGTGCTGTTGACGCCGGGCCACTTCACCGGTCTTCAACCCCCAGTTAAGGGTCGTACCTGAGCGCTGCAAAACGGTAGGAATATCAAGGATACGCCAGTCAGTCATAGACCCATGATGGCCGATGCCGCCCCAGGGCGACAAGGTGGAAGATCGTCCTTCCCACCATAGACCCATTGGGGAAGGGGAGCAATGAATTCTATCGGCTCCTGGTGGTGGGGATGGAGCAGGTAAAGGCGGTAGGCATGCAGATAGTAGCCCGTATCCCCAGGTACCGCTAGGTTGTGGGAAAGGGCTGAATCAGATTCTAGATCCGTTGCCAGGCCGGTAGCGGGTATTCCCCCCGGACCGTAGAGGGGATCGCCTAGCAGGGGATAACCTGCCGCCGCCAAATGGATACGAATTTGATGGGGCCGGCCGGTGGTAATGGCCACCTCCACCAGGGTAGCGCTCCCCCAGCGCTCCAGCACCCGCACCTGGCTCTGGGCGGGCTTACCTGTGGGAGTAGCCCCATAGACATAACCCAGCACTGGATGGGCGTATTTACCAATCGCCGTGGTGATGGTGAACCGATCTGGACAATTACCGGGGCTAATTAAGGCCCGATAGATTTTACCAAGACTTGACCGACCAGGGGTTTGCAGGGTGCCATGACGGAACTGACGGCTCAGATCGGCCCGGGCCTGGGTCGAACGAGCCATCACCAGGAGGCCAGAGGTACCCCGCCCTAATCGATGGACAGGCACCGGTGTCTGATCAGGATAGCGCTGCTGGAGCTGGTACAGCAGGGTATGGGTCAGGAAGTTACCACCGGGTAGGACGGGCAAACCCGCTGGCTTGGCGATCGCCAGCAAATCTCCATCTTCGTAAATGACTTGAAAATCCAACGGTACAGGTAATTCTTCCCAGGGGGGACGATGGTAGGCCAGCACCTGGCCTGACCGTAAGCGATCGTGGGCGGTGGCTATCCGATTATCCACATAGATCTGCCCCGCCTCCAGACGAGCCTGCCAATCGGCCCAACTGGAATGGCGATAGCGCTGAGCATAAAAGTCCAAGACGCCAACCCCATGGCTGCCCGCCGTAATCCGATCGCGATAAACCCAGCCCTGATTCCTGGCCATAGAAATTGATGCCCCAGGGAACTAACCCTCGACCTCAGCCATTTCAATTACCTGTTGATCGTAGTCTCTCACCAGAAAGTTCAAGGGTTTCTCGGAGCGAATTTTGTGGTCTACCCCTCTGAGTTGTACCTGCATCAGCAGGTATTCGAGACAACTGTGATCAAAGCAAACATGGCGTTGCTGATTGCGATTGCCCAGGCTGGCGCCAGCAATGATATGGAGTTGGGTATTTTTACGCAACTGGTACCACAGCCCGGCAGCGCCATTGACGGTGGCCTGGGCTGTTAAGCCCGATGATCCCGCCATGGATAGGGGATCGATACCAGGACTACCGAAGGTTTGATCATAATTATAGTAATAATGCAGAGGCACATCGGCCACCGGGAGGTTTAACATATTGCCATAAAACCGACGTGCCACCTCCAGGTCAGATACCATCACGGTGTAAACCTTGGGGGCGCTTTTGAGAAACATCCACATGGCCCCAGCGTAGGCAACTAGCAGCATGACCATGATGCCCTGGGTAGACATAATACTGTCGAGGGGCAGCCCGAACATGGCCAGGGTTGGGTACATCAGGGGTGGAAAGGGCAGCGGCAAAACTGGCATAGTAGATCAGGAATGTCAACTCAGAATACAGATGTTGGCCTTGGGTGTATCAATTTTTGGAAAGTCTCGGCAGTAGGTAGATGTTTCTATAGATTAAAGCTACTTTCAGATTTTTCAACCCTTCTTTAACCCATACTCCTATTTATGATGAAGCTCTCTGGGCAAAATCGTCCACCCATACAGGCACCTGAAGTCTCGGACTATATCAACCGCATGGCTCCCGATGTGCGAGCTAGTCTCACCTCCGATCAATTCAGAGAAGTCACCCGGGTAATTAGCCTGGCTATGCCCCGGCCATCCCCTAAAATTGTTGACCTGCGTTTTGATATTGATGTAATCTTCGGGCGCTTTTTCATTGTTTTATTTGTTGGTAAAGATCGCCGCCGGTCTCCCCGGCAGCAACCCGTCAATCGCCTCACTACCCTGCTGAACTGGTTAACGGCGGTGATCTTGCTCCTGGGAGTCAATCTTATGGTTAGCATTAGCCTATTTCTGGGGGCCTATCTGATCAAGTCAGCCGTTGGTATTAATTTAATGCCAGGGCATTTAGGGGACCTGATTCAGCGGTTTCTCTAGGGTTGATTCCGGTCCTACGGCCAAACCAGCTGAATGGCCTGGCCAATCTCCAACCCCAGGTCAGCCTCGGCCCTACCCTGGTTGACAGCAATTTCTATCCAACCATGGCTACCGGCAAGGGCTAGGGGCATTTTTTCTGGAACACTGGAGTAGGTAGTCACGCCCGGAATCGCCGTTGAACCTATCCGGATATGCCAGGATCGGCTATCCAGGCTATCTGCCGATAGGGTAGTGATGGCGTTACCAAAGTGATCGATCGCCTGAATGCAGCCTTCCATCCCTGAGGCGATGTTGTGGCAGGGGGGTAACTCTAATCGCTTCAGGGAGTCGGGTGAGATGGGCGTACCCAGAGCCGTTAGGGGAATCCCCGCCGTCAGATGGGCCGCCGCCGGGGCAAAAATATCCCGACCATGGAAGGTGGGACTGGGGGTCGGGGTCCGCCAGTAGGTGGGTCGGTCCAGTTCTACGGCCTGCAAGACCGGATAGCGATCGCAAACGCCACTGAACACCCCATTATCAGGGCCCACCAGGTAGGCCCGGGCCAGTTGCACCGCGATCGCCCGACGGTGACTGCCTACCCCTGGATCGACAATCACCAGATGGATGGTACCCGGAGGAAAATAGGGAAAGGCGGTAAGGAGCTGAAATCTAGCCCCATAGCAGTCCTGGGGAAGAATATTGTGGGTTAGATCAATTAGGGGGGTGGTGGGGGAGTGGCTGGCGATAACCCCCTTAATCACGCCTACGTAAACGTCCTGGAGGCCAAAGTCGGTGATTAGGGTAATCATGGCTAAAGGGACTAACCAAGGCTGTAGTATTGATCCAACTGTAGCAAGGTCTCCAGTAAAACATTAGCACCCTGGGTGCAGGCCTCGGGAGCCGTATACTCAACTTCGGAATGGCTCACTCCCCCCTGACTGGGGACAAAGATCATGCCCATGTCGGTAAAACGCCCCATTTCCAGGGCATCATGGCCAGCTCGGCTGGGCATAGCGAGGGACCTCAACCCCAGATCGGCGCTAACCCCGGCAATAATCTTCTGGATATGGTCGGCGGCGGGGCTGGGGGCCACATTAAGCTGGGGCAGAATATCAATGGAGGTGTGGGTAGCCTCGGCGATCGCAGCCATTTCCAACTTCAAGGCCTGCACCAGATGGTCAATCACCCCCTGATCTAAATCCCGCACATCCAAACTGGCCCTTACCTGGCCGGGTACAATATTGGCGGCATTGGGCCATACCTGCAAGGCCCCCACCGTTGCCACCCGTTGGCCGGGGGGATGGGTAGCCAGGCGATTTACCGCTAAAACCACCTGAGCCGCCGCCACCAGGGCATCCTGGCGTTGATCCATGGGGGTGGTGCCCGCATGGTTGGGGCGACCGGTAATATTAATTTGATAGCGCTGCATACCGACCACCCCCTGCACTACACCGATCTGCCCTGCTGCCGTTTCCAGCACCCCGCCCTGTTCCACATGCAGCTCAATGAAGGCGCAGATTTGCTCCCGGCTGCGCCGCGCTTGACTGAGCTGACTCCAGCAGCCTCCCGACTGGTTAACACAGTCGTCGATGGGCCGACCATCTTTGCGGCAGTAGTCGGCGGCATGGAGGGAAGCCGTACCAGCCATGGCCCGACTGCCAATCATGGTGTCTTCTTCATCGGTAAAAACAATCACCTCATAGGGATGGTTGAGAACGATGGCGCTTTCCCGTAGGGTACGGGCTATTTCAATCCCCGCCAGTACCCCCAAGACCCCATCAAACTTACCCCCACCAGGCACCGTATCAATGTGGGAACCGGTGGCCAGGGCTGGCCCCGCCAGCTTACCTGGCAGTCGTCCGATCAGGTTACCAGCGTTATCCAGGCGGGTTTCCAGCCCAGCCCCATGCATCCATTGCTGAACCTGGTTACGGCCTTGAACGTCTTCTTGACTAAAGGCCAGGCGAGAAACGCCGCCATTGGCTATCTGACCAAAGCGAGCCAGATCCTCAATACATTGGTTCAGACGCTGGCCATTAATCTGAAGATGCTGCTGCAGGGGCATGGAAAAGGGTCCTCAAACGATCGGAACAGTCGTTAACCCCGAGTTTTATCCGGGAGCTAAATAACCGCATCCCTACTATAACCATGAAGACCAACCACCATGATCAAAAGCCCCCTGCCAGACGTGTTAGTTTTTCCTCGTCCCTAGGTAAGGTTCATCTCGAACTCCTCTCGCCTTAGAATGGGTACTGATATCTATGTGTGCACATGACTTGCCGAACCCAATAACCAGAACGCCCGATCCCATTACAATCTTGCGCTGGCTACGAGAACGCCAGATTCTGAATCCACCCTACTATCTTCACATAACGAAGGGTTACGCAGAAATAGGCTGGCAAGCCAGGGAAAGGGTTATAGGCCTGGCTGGCGAACCGGTGAATAGCCAGTCCTGGATATCTGCCATCAAGGGCCTTGGGGATCGGGCTGGGGTGGCTAAGACTAAGGCCTTCGGCTATATCGGTTTTGATGCCTGTGATAGTACCCAGGGTTTTGCGCCCGATCGCAGTGGGACCTTTCCCCTGGTTCAGTTTTTTATTCCTGAGCATAGGCTTGTCATTAAGGCGGAGAAAATTGAATATGAGGGCAGTAATCCTGAGATTCTCGCCTCTGTTTTAGAAGCCTCCAGTACAGGGCCCGGGAGTCAGCTGCATCCAGTACTTCCAGATATAGAATTTTCTGAGCAGGCCTTTACCGAGGCAGTGGTTAAGGCCAAGCAGTGTTTATCTGAAGATATTACGAAGGTCGTCCTCTCCCGATACCTGGGTTTTGACTATGACGCCGATCTGTTGGAATTGTTTTCTGAGTATTGCTTAAAACAGAAGTTTGCCGACGCCATCTTGATGGATTTTAGTTCTGTCGGCGCGGCGATCGCCTCTCCAGAATTACTTATCCATATTGATACCGGCCTGATTACAGCGAATCCTCTGGCCGGTACACGGGTATTAGGCCATAACTCGGAGGAAAACCATCGGATTGCCAGGGAACTTCTCAAGGATCGAAAGGAACTGGCGGAACATACCCTGGCCCTATTACAAATTATTCGGGAGTTGCAACCCTATTGTGATCCAGAGAGCCTGGTGGTTAGTCGTTTGCTCGATACGGTTGAACAAAACCAGATTATGCATTTAAGTTCATTATTGAGCGGCCATCTCAGGTCCGATCAACATTGTCTGGATGCGACCCTGTCCCTATTTCCCAGCACCATGGTCAGTGGTGTCCCTAAGGCTCAAGCCATAGAGCTATTGCGTCAGATCGAGCCCTTCCCTAGAGGATTATTTGGGGGCATAGTGGGATGGATCTCAGGCCAGGACTGCCGCTTTGCCCTAACCATTCGTGGCCTCTATAAGTACGGCTCCAGGTTGTTTGTCCAGGCTGGAGCTGGGGTTATGGCCGAGTCCGATCCAGCCCAGGAAACGGAGGAAATTCGGATGAAGATGTCAGCCATGCTGGAGATTTTATCCAGTGGGGTATAGCCCTTCAAAGACGTTCACCTTCAGCGTGGTGAGGCCCGTTGCTTTCATAGGGTCAAGATGCACAGACGAGACTGGTTTGGGCCCGTACATATTGCCTTGGGCTATAACAATGTTAACGGCGAGTTTTGGGCCATCCTCAGCGATGAACCCACCAGCCTGCACACCTTTGAGGAATAGGGCTTGCGCTTTGACGCGGTAACAGCAAACCAGAATGCCCACTCAGTAAACGCTTTGACCGATCCACTGGACTCTAAGCGTTCTGGCCAAAGCTCAACGACGGATTGGCTGGGACTGGGTCAAAACTGCCTTGGTGCAAGGCTGGCGGTTAATTGACTCAGTTTGTTTCACTCACGTTAAAGACTCTCAACCGGCTATGGCATCTCGGAAGCAACATGACCAACGCACCTATCGAATTGAGTTCGAAATACACACGTACCAGTATGCCCCTGACTAAGTTTTGTCAGTCAACCAGGGGGTGGAGGGTAGGCGATCAATAGCTCCTATCGGTCCCTGCTTTAGGCTAGAATCCTTGGTTGTGGCTGGACTGGCCCATGCCCCAGGCAGATTTGCTCGTTAACCTATCCTTTCTACCCCAGCAACCAACCGGCCTGGCGGTCTATGCCCTGAATCTAATTCCCTACCTGCCGACGTCTACCAGTGGCCTATTAACCCCCCGGCCCATCGCCGATCGCTTTTCTATTCCTACCCCTGCCAACCTCACCAGCGACTCGGGCACTTGGGGCCATGGCAGGCGTCTGTGGTGGACCCAAACCCGGCTACCGAGCCTCTATCGCCAGTTTAAAGCCCGGTTGATCTTTTCCCCTGTTCCCGAAGCGCCCCTCTGGTCCTCCTGTCGCACCGTAGTGACTGTCCATGACCTGATTCCCCTGCGCTTTAGTCGCCAGATGTCCCCCGCCCTAACCGCCTACTGTCGTTACTACCTGCCCCGGGTCATCGCTCAGGCTGACCATGTGATCTGTAATTCTGAAACCACTCGCCAGGATATTCATCATTTCTTCGGTCCCCTGTCCACCCCCCAAACCGTAATTCCCCTGGCCTACGACGATCGCCAGTATCGCTGCCTCGATCTACCCCGCCAGCCCTATTTCCTCTACCTGGGCCGTCCCGATCGCTACAAAAATTTAGGGCGATTACTCCAAGCCTTTGCCCGTGTGCCCGATCAGGAGACGGAATTATGGCTGGCGGGTAAAGGTGATCGCCGCTTTACCCCAGCCTTGCAAACCCAGGCCCAGGCCCTCGGTATAGCCCACCGGGTCCAGTTCCTGGGCTATGTGCCCGATGCGGATCTACCCCGGCTGATCAACCAGGCGATCGCCCTGGTATTTCCTAGCCTATGGGAGGGCTTCGGATTGCCGGTGCTGGAAGCCATGGCCTGCGGTACGCCGGTAATCACCTCTAATCTGGCCTCCCTACCCGAGGTAGCGGGGGAGGCGGCCCTACTCATCGACCCCTATAATCCTGGAGAACTGGCGGAGGCGATGACGGCGGTGGCCAGCGATCGCCAGCTCTGGCAAGGGCTACGGGCGGCAGGGTTGGCGCGGGCTCAGCAGTTTAGTTGGGCTAAAGTGGGCCAGAGCACCGCTGCCGTACTGGGGGAATACCTGTAAAAACTGACATAGTAGGTAGAAGTGCTATCCTAAACAGGACGTCACCAGGCTTACTCCCCTGTTATGTCTCCTGTCATCTCTGCGGCTAACCCTATCTCTGTTATCGCTATAACCACGGATAACGGGGCAGCCAGGGGGTGGGAAACGGCTCTTCCCCCTGAAGGCCTCTGCCAAAGCTTTCCCCCACCCTTTGCAGCTAGTCAAAATCCCTGTCCAGCCCTGGTTTTGACCAATCAACCAGGTCCTCAGCATTCTGACCAAAGCTATAACTTTGCCGCCCCCCTGGTCTATGGATGCCGCCCTTGAACTTACCCTGCAAATAGTCCTGACCGTATTGGCTGGGGTTGCAGCCCAGGTGGTTGGATCCTTTAGCCGTATACCCAGTATTATTTTTTTACTCCTGTTTGGCATCGGTCTGGGGCCCGATGGTCTGGGCCTCATCCATCCCCAGGCGCTGGGGGTTGGGCTGGAGGTGGTGGTGGCCCTGAGTGTAGCCCTAATCCTATTTGAGGGAGGGCTGAGCCTGGAATTGAGTGAACTGGGTCAGGTTTCCAGGAGCCTGCGCAATCTGGTCACCCTTGGGGTGTTAATCACCCTGGTGGGAGGGGGGCTGGCCGCCCATTGGCTGGGGGAATTTCCCTGGTCCCTGGCCTTTCTCTACGCCTCCCTGGTGGTGGTCACGGGGCCTACGGTGATTACCCCCCTGGTGCGTCAGGTGAAGGTCGATCGCAAGGTCTCTACCCTATTGGAAGGAGAGGGGGTCCTGATTGACCCGGTGGGGGCCGTACTGGCGGTGGTGGTTCTGGGCATTGTACTGAATGGCCATACCGATCCAGCCTCGATTATTAGTGGCATGGCCCTGCGCCTAGCCATCGGCATTACGGTGGGAGCGCTAGGCGGCGGCTTGATGGGGGTATTTTTAAAGTCCACCCCCATGCTCAGCGAAGATCTCTCCAATCTGGTGGTGTTGGCGGGCCTATGGAGTACCTTTGGTGTGGCCCAAGCCCTGCGTAGTGAGTCCGGGTTGATGGCAACGGTGGTGGCAGGGTTGCTAGTGCGATCGCTGTCGGTTCCCGATGAACGTCTCCTACGGCGATTCAAGGGGCAGCTGACGGTGCTGGCGGTATCAGTATTATTTATTTTGTTAGCGGCGGACCTTTCCATCGACAGTGTTTTCGCTCTGGGTTGGGGGGCCGTGGCTACGGTGGCCGTTCTAATGATTGTGATTCGTCCCCTTAACGTCTGGCTATGTACCCAATCTAGCGATTTAAATTGGCGTCAGAAGGCCTTTCTCAGTTGGGTAGCACCCAGGGGTATCGTCTCGGCCTCCATTGCCTCCCTATTTGCCATTTTACTGACTGAGCAGGGGTTGAGCGGTGGCGACGCCATTAAGGCCCTGGTATTTCTTACCATTATTATGACCGTGTTGATACAGGGGCTCACCGCCGGGCTGGTGGCCCGCTGGCTGGGACTGACTAAGGCCGACGCGGTGGGGGCAGTGGTGGTGGGCTGTAGTCCCTTGAGTTTGTTGATTGCCCGCTTAATTCAGGACCATGGTGACCCGGTGGTGCTGATCGATACCAGCGACTTGGCCTGCGAAGAGGCTGCCAACCAGGGCCTACCGGTCTTAGTCAGCAGTGCCCTTGACCATGACGCCCTAGAACAGGCTGGCCTGTCCCAAACGGGCACCTTTCTAGCCATGACGAAAAACGGTGAGGTTAATGCCGTGGTTGCCCAACGGGCTCTAGAGGAATTTGCCCCACCTCGGGTGATTGCTGTGCTACCTCAGGAAACCGAATCGGAAGAAATCCCTGAGCCAGGCAACCTCAAGCAGGCCAGGCTGACCAGACTCTCCCTAAAAAAATGGAACACCTACCTGCAACAGGGAGAGGTTAGGCTAGGAGAAACCTGGCTGCGGGATAGCCATAGTGACCTGCAACAGGCCCACCTGGTTGCCTTAATTAGTAGTGGGGAGATGATTCCCCTGCTGCTGGAACGGGAGGGTAATTTACAGGTGGCGATCGGTCAGGAGACCTGGCGGGTGGGCGATCGGCTCATCTACCTGCTCCACGATGCCAAACCTAAACTGCTGAAACGGCTGTCCGGAGGCATTCAGCCTCCCCAACTGAGCATCGAAACCCTACCTACCGTAGAGGAAGTGCCCTTGTCTATCGCACCTTAGGACCAGGGAAAGGTCGAATGTTCTTCAACCCAGACTGAAACTGACCCACCATTACAATAGAACTCAGCCCATCCCTCAGGGTTAGTGGTAATCCGTTCTGGTCGATGGCCCGTCAGATCGTAGAAAGTGGTGTGGGGCTTCCCCACCTCCATCCACTTGTTGCCCGCCGGTCCATCACTGAGAATCACCGCCATAGCCCGGGGATGGTCCTGGCTACCCAGCCGGGTCCAGCCAATGGTGTTGAAATGATCAAAATAGTCGTACTGAGGCCCGTGGGCATAGTGGTGACGAGCCTTTAGGAAACAATCTAGAATGGCCTTGTGGGAATCCATCGAAATTTCGTACTCCTGCCCATCTCGCCCCCGATCGCGGTAGTGGGCCCCATAGTAGTCGGCGTAGAAGATGCAGGGATAGCCTTCCGCCCGGAGTAGAATAATCGCGTAGGCAAGGGGCTTAAACCATGACTCTACCGGTGACTCTAAGGCCTGTAGAGGTTGGGTGTCATGGTTCTCCACTAGGGTTACCGCCAGTAGGGGAATTTCCTTCATCAGGGTACCCTCCAGGATGGTGCGCATATCGTAGTTACCCCCCGCCCGGCTGGCCTGATGGAAGTTATTATGCAGAGGCGCATCGAAGAGACTGAGGCGCCCGCCCCCGTTGCCCAGGTACCAACTCAAGGTATTCAGGTCGTAGGTCCAGTACTCTCCTACGCAGAAGAGATCGCGCTGGGCATACCGTTCTAAATGGTCTAGCCAATCGCTAAAGAAATCGCCATTGATATGCTTAATGGCGTCCAGGCGAAACCCATCGACTCCGATCGTATCGAGGGTCCACTCGCCCCAGTACTTGAGCTCACCTCTGACTTCAGGATGGGCAATATCGAGGTCGCAACCCATCAGGTAATCAAAGTTACCCACTTCCAGGCTGACCTTATTTTCAAAGGTCTTGCCCTCAACCAGCCAAACTGCTTTAAAGGCAGGATCGGAGCTGTTGTAGTCCACTGAATCAAAGTGCCACCAATGCCATTTCATGCTGGAATAGGTGTCCCCCCGTCCCGGAAAACTATAGCCAGTCCAGGATTTAACTTTTCGCATTTCCCCCAGGGGGCGTTTACGGTTAGCTGGATCCATGGGTGTAGCATTAAATTCCTCTTCGTAGTCCGCCGCCATTTTGTGGTTAAACACCACATCGGCGTAAACCTGAATCCCCCTATCCCGCAAAGTTTTGACCGTGGCCTGGTATTCCTGCCGGGTACCGTACTTGGTCCGTACCGTACCCTTTTGGTCAAATTCCCCCAGATCGAAGAGATCGTAGACACCGTAACCCACGTCATAGCCGCCGCCAATACCCTTATAGGCTGGGGGTAGCCAGATTCCAGTAATACCTGCTGCCGCCAGGTCCCTGGCCTGTTCCTGCAGATGACGCCAGTGACTACCGTCGGCGGGTATATACCAGTGGAATCCTTGCATCATGACCCCATTGGTTTCAGCCGGTAGGGGCTTACTCCTAAGCTCGGCGGCATTGGCCTGAATCCAAGCAACCAAATATTCTTTGGCGGTCTGGCGGACTTCTGGGGTGAGGGAAGACCCCAGGTTCTGGAACTGTTCCTGAAGCTGTTTAAAAATACTAGTCATGGGGGTAGGAAGATATTAAAGCTAGGAAAGTGAATCCAGTATAGAACCGTCGCCAGATAAAAGAATTTTTGCGCCACTTTTACAGAAAGTTGGCACAATTAGGGACAATTCCTTTAGTCTTTCTAGGGTCAGTCACTATGGTTCTGGCACACCAATACCGCATTCTAGGATTACGAACAGGAGCCAGCTTTAGGGATGTCAAGCTGGCCTACCGCCATCTGGCCCGACTCTACCATCCTGATATTAATCCTGGAGATAGCCAGGCAAAGGAAAAGTTTATTCAGGTGACCCAGGCCTATCAGGCTTTGAGCCGAGCCTTACCCCAGGCTGCCCCCCGGGTTAGGGGTGAGCGATCGCCGGTAAATCCAGCCAAACCCAATGGACACAAAGGTGACCAACCTTCCCCGGTCAATCAATCCCAGGATCGGGTAAAACCTTCCCCTAAAGTCAGGACCCATCCCCCAGCCCCTGCCGATCAGGACCTCAAGCAAATTGGCTTTAACCAATTACAGGGATTGTTCCGCAGTCGCCGCTATGCCCGGGCGATCGCTCTGGTAGAGGGTTTAGCCCATCGGTTTCCCCAGGACCCGGAGGTCCGGCAGTGGCAGGCAATTACCTACTATCGCTGGGGGCAAGCCTCGATTAGCAGCGGTGATTTTATCAAGGCGGCGGCCTGCCTGCGCAAGGCCAAGCGGGTTGATCCCCACAATCGATCCCTGGGGCAGGCCTTAGAACGGGAGTTTCATCGGCTAGAACAATTGACCTCAAACTCTGGAGCCCAATCTGGAGTAGGAGCCATCGGCTAAGTTCACCGGCATCCAAGTTAATCCAACTCCTGCGGTAGGGTTTCGCCTGACTGGTTAAAGCTAACCCTAGACGACCCTCAAGTCTAAAAGCTGAGGGGTAACATACCTTGGTCCCAGATAACAGAGCCAGAACTATAGGGTTTTAATAAATTTTCCCTGGGATGAAATTTAGTTTTCCATCGTTTGTGATCCTTTCCTATCTTTTTTCTGCATTCTGTTGATAGCGAAGGGAAGATGGAGCCAGGTAGACCAGAACCTTGCGATCGCCAGGCATAAACCTCTGCACATCGAGACAGATTTCTGTATCTAGAGAGGGATGCTGACCATGGAAGTATTTGACTATGTGATTTTAGGTGCCGGTTTGGGAGGGCTTGCCGCTGCCGCCTGCTTGAGCCGTCAGGGTCATCGGGTGGTAGTGCTAGAAAAGCACTACCTGGCGGGGGGATGTTGCCACACCTTTGACTACGGCAACTATAGCTTTTGTGCCAATGTCCATTATATTTCCCAATGTGGACCGGAGCAGGAGATCGATCAGTTCCTTCGATATCTTGACCGACCGGTTACTTTCCATAGTCTTGAACCCAGTTGCATTGACCGGGTGATCGCCCCTGGAGTAGACTTCGCCATTCCCCTGGGTTGGGAAAACCTGCGTGATCGCCTGATCGATCAATTTCCCCAGGAGGTACAACCCATAAACCGCTACTGCGATGCCATTAAGCAGCTGGCGGAGGATATGCACCACTTTAATCAGAGAATTCGCTGGTACGATCCCCACTGGTACGACTGGCTACGGCTACCCCGCTACTGGAACCTGTTGGACAAGGGCCGCTGGACTTTGCAGGACCTTTACGACCGAGTCGGCCTTTCGCCCCAACTACAAACCATCCTGGCGGGACAAAGTGGAGACTATGCCCTGCCCCCCGAGGAAGTTGCCCTGCTTACCCATACATCAGTGGCGTGGAGCTACTGTGAGGGAGCCTATTATCCCGAATTCCACTTCAAAGGATTTGTAGATACTATTGTGGATGCCATTATCCAGGGTGGGGGAACTATACGCTACCAGACCCCAGTGGACCATATTGAAGTCTGTAACGATCAGGTAGCCTGGGTGACCGCCGGAGGTACCAACTACGTAGCCCGGCAGCACTATATCAGTGACCTGGATCCTAAGCTAACGGTTAGTCTCATGGGAACCGAAGCCCTGAGTCAGGGGGAGCGGCATCGCTTGACTGACTATGGCTATTCCGCCAGTGCCTTCAATATTTATCTGGGTCTGGACGATCGCTTCCACCCCCAAGATTATGGCCTGGGCAACTGGAACCTGTGGTACTATCCCAGCGGCAATTTAAACCAGGAGTATCGTCAACAATTAGCTGGAAACCTTGACCATGCCTGGATTTTTCTCTCCTGCCCTACCCTTAAGTCAAGCCAGCCTGGCCTAGCGCCGACCGGACACCACGTATTGGAAATCGCTACCCTGTGCCCCTATGCTCCCTTTAAACAGTTACAGCAAACCGATCCCCAGGGTTACAAGGTGAAAAAGCGGGAGACCTACCAGGCCATTATGACCAGTGTGCGGGACTTAATTCCAGATGTAGATCGCTATACCCGCCTGCGAGTTTACGGTACTCCCACGACCAGTGAACGCTTTCTAGGGCAGCCCGAGGGGAATATCTATGGAGCCAAGCTCATCCCCCAGCAGGTGGGATTGCACCGCCTGGGCTACCAGACCGAACTGCCTAACCTCTTTTTGGTCGGAGCCAGTGCTGGCTACCCCAGCGTACCAGGGGTAATCAGTAACGGTATGAATGTGGTGGAACTGATGACCGGAGAGACCATCCGGTCTTACGGGCGTCAGTCGGGTATGGGGCGAGCTGCTGATTATAGCTTACCCTCCGTTTAAGAGAGCGGAGGCGAGCCTGCCTTGCCATGGCTCGTAACATGGCATAAGCCTGGCAGTTACGAGCCATACACCATACAACTGTCGACTTGGGCTAAGCGGACTGGGGACTGCCAGATCGACTGGGTAGGAGTATGATGGCAAAGAATAGCGAGTAATGCGATGGCGTCCTATGCACAATGGTCAGAGTCTTTCCCAGCCGAGCCCTGGCCTGGCGATCGCCACCATGGGGGCAATCATCGCCACTCTGGTGGTTAATACCCTATCTAATATCTATCCACCCGGCGGGCAAAACGTCGGTCAAATTGCTAATACGACCCTGGCGGGCGTACTCATTACCCCTGCCAATTACGCCTTCGCCATTTGGGGCCTGATCTATCTGGGACTCATTGCTTACGGTATTTACCAGATCCAGCCGTCACGGCAACGGCAACGGCGTTTGCAACAGGTCAACAAGCTTTTAATTTTGGCCTGTATAGCCCAGGTAATCTGGATATTTCTCTTTACCCTGCGCCAGTTTGGTTGGTCGGTTCTGGCTATCGTGACTATTTTGCTGTGTCTGATCGGTGTTTACCTGACCTTGAAAACGTCCCAGCTACAACCCCTGCGGCGAGAACGCTGGATGTGTCAGATTCCCTTCAGTATTTATCTAGCCTGGATTAGCTTGGCCACCATTGTCAACGTAGCCTCAGCCCTCTACGCCTCTGGTTGGAAGGGCTGGGGTCTATCGCCCGTAGCCTGGACCCTGGTGATGGTGATCGTGGCTACCCTGGTGGCGGCCCTAGTCATCTGGCAACGGCAGGATGTCGCCTTTACCCTGGTATTTATGTGGGCCTTTGTGGCCATTGCACTACGCCAGAGTAGTAGTACCCCAGCCATTGCGATCGCCGCCGGATTAGCCACCCTAGCCTTGTTGTTAGGGTTAATTGTAGTTAAAACCCGCCGACTTTCTGCCTAGGAATTATCCTCAGTTAAAGTTAGATTTGCTAACATATAGGTGAGGATGTAGAGCATCCCCCACCACAGGAAGAGTGGAAAGCCCCAAGGGGCAAAACCAAACGAGGATCTAGCAAGAGGCGGCTGTGGGCGGGGCCAGGCAGTATCTCCATACTCATAGGTCCACTTTTGTAAGGTTCAGGGAGAAGAACCATTGATTAACTTAATAGAGAGCAAATGGTGGGCTCTGTCTAGAAATGACAGAGCCCATCATTTTTTGCTCTTGGGTTTATCCTTGAGTACCTGTTTCCCAGTAGCCTGGTTTTCTATCTGATCTGCCCAAGGTCCAATTATAAATTTCCACCATTTTCTGACTACGAGCCTGCCAGGAATAGTATTTGAAGACATGATCGTGGGCCGCCTTGCCTAGGCGAACCACTTCCTCCGGATGGGTAACTAAATGTTCAAGGGTAGTTTGATACTCATGGATAAGATGGGGAACATCACCCATGGCAACTTTCACGCCTCGATCGGCATCGATAAAAGTACCTGGACCACCGTAGTCCACAACCACACAGGTCAGGCCCACAGCCATGGCTTCCAAAATCACGTTACCCCCTAACTCTCGAATCGAGGGAAAGGCAAAAATATCTGCCTGCTGCATAACCCGAGCAAAGTCAGCATAGGGAACCGATCTCAGAAGTTCTACACAATTTTCCAGCCCATGGTCTTGAACAATTTGCTCTAATCTAGACCGTTCTGGCCCGTCGCCAATGATGACTAAACGATGCTGTTGTAAAAGAGGGCTATTGGCAAAAGCCTGCAGCACAACCACCGACTGCTTGTAGGGAACCAGTCGGCCGGCAAATAGAATTGTCATGGGATCGCCTGGCTGGCGATCGACCATCGGGAATAAATCTGGATCGTATCCGGTATCGGGAAAGTTTAAAGCTTTGCTTTGACTGCCGACCGGCAAATCACGAATGGTATGGGCGTGGGCTGCCAAAATAGTTTGAGGATTTTTATAGGTAGAACGGTAGTAGGGAAACAGCCGATAAGCTTCTCGCAGGTAGGTCAGTATTTCCCGCTCTCGTCTTAATTCTTGGGTAAAGTACCGGGGCCAGGGTAAACCCCCATTCAGGGGACCCAGCACAAAGGGAACCGGGCATTTACTAGCCATATAACTGGGTATGGTTGGAGTCATCGGCGTAAGGCGATGCACCAAATCAAACTGACCATTGCGCAAATCAGCTTTAAACCGATTCCACACCGCCCGCTCGAAGGCAATATGGCTGGGATAGTCGATCAGCATTTGCAGCGTCCAGCCAATATCTTTGCCTCCCCGCAGAAACCGCCCCAACTTGGTCATGGGGGCAGCAATATTTTCGGTATCAAAGTAAAGAACCTCGGCATGACCCAATCCTTGCTGTTCAATCGCAGATCGATTACGGATTTGGGTCGCCACCACCAATTCCACCCGCTCTGATATCTCCCGAGCCAGGCGATAGGCCAACAGGGGCAAAGAAGGCCAACTTGGATTACAGATCTCAGCCAGCATCAGAACCCGCAAAGGCTTGTTTGAAGGTTCCGCGACTTTTGAGGCTGCAAGAGTATTCATATTCATAACTTTAGAAATTTTAAAACTAGTATCTATCTATGGGCAGTCACCCTATTAGGGTATACCCAGGGCCTAACTAAATTCCGAAACAGAGGTTATAGCCATAGCCAGATTCAACGGAACGGAGGTGAGCTAGAACGCCTACTCAGGTTTCGCCCTCAGCATTCCATAGGATCCCAAGGGTTATGGCCAACGCTGTAATACAAGTCATTATTCACGAATATATCTAAGAATATTTTTATATTATTTCCATACCGTATAAATTTACCCTAAGGATTTCAATGGCCCATGGCTTAAACTGGAGTTTACTGATTGCACTAATCTCTGCCGAACTGCCTGGAACAGTCAAGGGATGGTTATCCCCATAACCAGGCATTGGCGGAGAAAGCTCTGTCCGGGGCTAGTTATGGGCCATGGGCGAAACAGTAGCGCTACTGACTCTGAACAGGTGAGGGTTCCTATGCCCGTGAAATGGTCATCTATTTGTACTAAGTTTCCGGTCAAACTCCTCTGTCGTCGAGAACGTTGGGTGCTAACGGCCCAGGGGTGGCTGGCTTGCCTGACCTGTTTGGGTCTCCTAATCGCCCATACTCTACTGCAAGTCTATCCCTTTCTCGCTATCAGCCAACCTGTGCCCGCTGCTATTCTGGTGGTCGAGGGGTGGTCCTCCGATCGCTCCCTAGAGGCAGCCCTAACGGAGTTTAGGCAGCACCCCTATGAATACCTGGTGACAACGGGCGGTCCGATTAAGCTGGGGGGATACCTGGTGAACTATAGGAGCTTTGCAGATTTAGCCGCCGCTACCCTGATCAAACTGGGCATGAACCAAAGTCAATTAATTGTCCTGCCGGCCCCCGATACTATTAGAGACCGCACCTACACCTCGGCCTTAGTCCTGGGTGAATGGTTAAAACAGGCCCATTTATCGGGCCGGGGGATTAATCTATTTACCGTTGGTCCCCATGCTCGACGCAGTTGGCTACTATTTCGTAAGGCCCTTGCTCCCGAGTCGATTGGGATTCTGGCCAACTCTGACGATCTAGACTACGATTCCCGCTATTGGTGGACCTCTAGTAGTGGTTTTCGCAGTATCTTTTCAGAGTTACTGGCCTATTTCTACGCCCTGGTATTTACCCTGATACGGTGAGGGATTTTACCTATGCCATAGCCACCCTGGTCAACCATCCCTTCAGGATTGAGGCCGCTACAGCGAGCTTAAATTATCAAATTATCCAACTCTGGTCAGCCCTATCCCCATGACCCATTCTCTCTACATCAGTACTACTGAGGCTGGTAGTGGTAAAGCTCTAGTTTCCCTGGGCATTATTGAGCTGATTTTGCGCCGTACACCCCGAGTGCATTTCTTTCGGCCGCTGATTCAATCCCCCGAGTCAAGGCTAGGGCTGGATGATGAGTTGGCTTTGGACGAAGATATCCATTTGATGGTGAGGTACTTCAAGCTAAAACAGACCTACGAGGAGTCCTACGGCTTGCTTTTGGGGGAAGCCAATGATCTGATCTCTCAGCATCGGGTAGGTGAGGCCCTGGATACCATTATTGGTAAGTTCAAAACCCTTGAGAGCCGGGGTGATTTTGTACTGTGCGAAGGGTCAGACTACCTGGGAGAAAACTCAGCCTTTGAATTTACCTTTAATCAGGAAATTGCCAGAAACCTGGGAGCTCCGATTTTAATTCTGGGAAATGCCCACCAGCGCAGTCCGGAAGAGGCCATTAATCCGGTCCAAATGGCGGTAGATGCCTATGAACGCCATGGCTGTGAGATCCTTGGTGTGATCATTAATAAGGCGGATCCAGTCCAGGTGGAGGAAATCGAGGCCGAACTGCAGGGACGATTTGGCCAGCAGGGATGGTTATTGTCAGTGATTCCCCACCAACTGCGGCTGAGCAGTCCCAGAATGCGGGATATTGCCGCCCAACTTGGGGCCGAGGTTCTCTACGGCCAAGGCCAGCTGAAAAACCTGGTGACCAATCGCATTGTGGCGGCCATGCAGTTGCAGAATAGCCTGCACTGGCTGCAACCCGACTGTCTGGTGATTACACCCGGCGATCGCGGCGACATTATTGCCGGTATGCTCCAGGCTCACCAATCTAGTAGCTACCCCTGCCTGGCGGGGCTCTTACTATCTACCGGACTCCAGCCCGATCCAGCTATTGCTCGCCTGATTGAGGGTATCGCCGATCCCTTACCGATCCTGTCGGTTAAACCCGACACCTTCACCACCGCCGCCCAGGTCAGGGAGGTGCACAGTACCCTGCTGCCTGACGATGAGGAGAAAATCCATCTCTGCATCGATAGCTTTGACCAGTGGGTGAATCTCAGCAAACTGGAGAAACAGATCAGTGCGGTGCGGATGCGAGGCATGACTCCTAAGCTGTTTACCTATACTCTGATGGAACAGGCCCGCGCTCACCGGCAGCACATTGTACTGCCGGAAGGGACCGATCCCCGGATTCTAAAAGCGGCCAGTACCTTAATAAATCGTGGCATTGTGGATTTGACCCTATTGGGCGATCGCTACGCCATTCAACGGGTGATCAGTCAGCACCGCCTGGCCCTCGATCTGGAACGGCTGACAATTATTGATCCCACCAGCAGCGATCGCCTCACCGACTACGCCCAAAGCTTTTGTCAATTACGCCAGGCGAAGGGTATCACCCTGGATCAGGCACTGGATACGATGCAGGATGTATCCTACTTCGGCACCATGATGGTCTATCGCGGCGATGCCGACGGCATGGTGTCGGGGGCGGTGCACACGACCCAGCAGACTATCCGCCCGGCCCTGCAGTTTATTAAAACCAGACCGGGTTTTTCAGTGGTGTCATCGGTTTTCTTTATGTGCCTGGAACAACGGGTTTTAGTCTACGGTGACTGCGCTATTAATCCCAACCCGAGCGCCGAGCAACTGGCGGAAATTGCCATTTCCTCTGCCGATACGGCCCGTACCTTTGGCATTGATCCAAAGGTCGCCCTGCTCTCCTACTCTTCCGGTAGTTCGGGGCAGGGGGAAGAGGTGGAAAAGGTCCGCCGGGCTACCCAGATAGCCCGAGATCGCCGCCCTGACCTGTTACTGGAAGGTCCCATTCAGTACGATGCTGCCGTTGACCCTGGGGTAGGTGCTCAAAAAATGCAGGGTTCGGCGGTGGCGGGCCAGGCCACCGTACTCATTTTTCCTGACCTGAATACGGGTAATAATACTTATAAGGCCGTGCAACGGGAGACCGGGGCGATCGCCATTGGCCCCGTCCTGCAGGGATTGAAGAAACCCGTTAACGACCTCAGCCGGGGCTGTAGTGTAGAGGATATTATCAACACCGTCGCCATTACGGCGATCCAGGCGCAGTCTCTGGCTGTACATCGACAAGCCTCACCTTTAGAAGCGGAATCGACCTGACCTACTCAATACTGACCCCACCAAAGGTTTCTGCCCCCCGGACTTTGGCCAGAGGAGCCCGTTCTATACGGCGAGTCTGCTGATGGTGAGCTTGAAAATAACCTAACCAGGTGGCGGGGGCATCCATTGTTTCACCCCCGTGCTTGGTTTGGCGCTGACGCACCTGGCACAGCACCGGGGTATTCACACAGGCCCCCGAAACAATCACCTGACCCTTGGTAAGGGCAGGGAGTTCCTGGAGCAGGTCACGCCCTGCCGCTTCCACACCGTACTTGAGGCTATCCTGATCGACTGGGTTCACAATTCGCATGAGAAACTGACTCATGCACTGGGAGAGCACATCGGAGTCAAGCTTGCCGGGGCGCTGGGTAATTAATCCGACTCCCAGGCCAAACTTACGACCTTCACTCAGGATAGTACGTAGAATTTGTTTACAGCGGGAGGGTTCGTGGGCCGGAGCAAACCGATGGGCTTCCTCCACCAGAATAAAGACCGGATAGGGCAGGTAATTTTCCTCCCCAGCGGTAATTTTATCCTTGGCCGTATTCATGCGGGCCTGGTAGCTCTGGCGCAGCACTGCGGCGCAGATCACCTGCTGCTCCTCCTGGCTGATTTCGTTCATTTGCAGTACCGTCACCTGGCCGGGGGTAAATAAATCCTTAGGAGCCAGGTGATCGGTCCGGTGGAAGTACTCCGATCGCTCCAGTTTGCCCAGCTTCCATTCCAGTGCTGGGGCAGAGGATCCGGTCTTTTCATTACCTTCGTCGTCGGTGCTGCGATCGGCCTCGTAACAGGCGGAAATTAAATCCTGGGCGTCCCAGCGGTGCTCTCCCCCCTTCACCCGATGTTTACCCAGCAGACTAAAGGCTTTGTTCAAAATCGCCTGTTGGCGATCGCTCATATCGGGTAACAGGGTCAGAATGTCATAGTAGTCTAGAGAAGACATACGGATACGAATGGCCTCGGGGGTGAGAATTTTCACCTCAGGACTGTAGCCATCGTCGCTGGCAAAGCAGCTGTGCCCCCGCATATCGGTCAGGGTGCCATACTCACCGTGGGGATCGAAAATTAGTACGGCAGCCCGGTTGTAGGGACTTAAGAGTTCCTCAATCAGAACCCCAGCGGTGTAGGACTTGCCCGAACCGGTTCCGGCCAGAATGGCCATGTGGGTACTGACCAACTCCTTCACATCCAGCACCACAGGCACCCGGCCACCCGGCCGCAATAAAAGGGAGCCAATGTGGGCAGAACCGGGTTCCCCGGCCTGTTTCTTGTTAATAATCTGGCGCAGACTATGGTCATCGGCTAGACATACCTGGGCTCCGGGGTCAGGGGCGAGGCGAGGATTGATAAAGCCCAAACCGGCATGGAAATACCCCACCACCTCCACGGTAACCGCATAGATTTCCGGGTTGGGATGGGCAAAACCCACCAGGGCAGCGATGGCTTCGGGGTTAATGTCAGGGTCGGCAAAGATGCGATCGGGAAGGTGGTCAATTAGGCACCGCTCGGAAATCTTCCCTAAAATTTGAGCCTGGGGTCGATCGGCCAGGTCTACCGTGTAGTAAACAAATTCTCCAATTTTAACCTGGCGATTGCTAGCCGTAATAAATACATACTGGTTACCGGTTTTTCCTGGCCCCTTGACCGTACCTATGACCTCGGTGGGAGGCTGTTTTGCTGACCGCACCATCGGTGACTCCCCCTTTTGCCCAGTATCTTAGTTAATACTAATGTGCTGATGGTAATTGTGCCATAATTACTCTAATCTGCTGCTACAATAAGTAAGAATACTTATGTGTTTCCATGGCTATATTTAATCCCGATCGGATCAGTAGTCAGCCCTTCCCCTCAGCGATGCAGCGCCCACAAAAGGTCAACATTCACACCGAGAATTTTGGCCAGCACCAGCGCCGCATTCTCGCCTCTACAGAGATCGCGACTCATCTAGATCGGGTTTGGCAAGTACTCACTGATTACGATAATCTGGCCAGTTTCATTCCCAACCTTTCCCTCAGCCAACGTCTGCGCCATCCTGGCGGCGGTATTCGTTTAGAACAAATTGGCTCCCAGTGCTTTTTGAACCTGAGATTTTGTGCTCGGGTAGTGATCGACATGGTAGAAGAGTTTCCCCATCGCTTGAAATTTACCCTGGTGGAGGGAGACTTTCGTCAGTTTCAGGGGGAATGGCAGTTACAGCCCCTCTCAACGGGCCTGGCTACCTGTCTAACCTACGATCTGATTATTTGTCCAGCCTGGGGCATGCCCATCGCCCTAATTGAAGGCCATATCTGTCAGGACCTCAGCCGCAATCTACAGGCTATTAGCGATCGCGCCCTTACCCTTAATCCTCCTTCCTAATCTCCTATCCCAGTCCCACCTCAGGAGGAATGGCGGTGAACATGGAATACCGAGGATTGATCCGTTGGCATCAGTAAAATTTCACTGATGTTGACATGGGGAGGGCGGGTGAGGGCAAAGTAAATCGCGTCTGCCACATCCTCTGGGGTGAGGGGAGTGAGGTTCTCGTAAACAGCTTTAGCGCGGCTCCCATCGCCGTGGAACCGCACCTGACTAAATTCCGTTTCTACCAGACCGGGCTCAATGTTAGTGACCCGCACTGGCGTTCCCAAGAGGTCTAGCTTGAGGCCTTCGGAAAGGGCTTTAACCGCCGCCTTTGTAGCACAGTAAACGCTACCCCCAGGATAGGTTTGACGCCCAGCGATCGAGCCCAGATTAACCACATGTCCCCTACCCCGAGCCACCATTCCTGGCACTACCGCTCGACAGAGGTAGAGCAAACCCTTCAGGTTCGTGTCGATCATCTCTTCCCAGTCCTGCAACGGTGCCTCGTACTGCCGATCTAGCCCCCGACTGAGACCGGCATTATTGATTAACACATCGATAGTCTGCCAATCCTGGGGTAACCCCTCTAAAGCCGTCCTTACCGCCTGGGATTGCTGTACATCTAACTGCAATAGCCAAACTTGGGTCCCGTACTGTCGGTGTAAATCAGCCGCCAAGGCCTCTAAGCGCTCCTGCCGTCGCGCCGCTAGAATCAATCGGGCTCGAGCCTCAGCCAACTGGCGGGCGCAGGCAGCCCCAATACCGCTACTAGCCCCTGTAATGAGAATGGTTTGATTCGTCAACGGCATAGTCACAGTGGCTTGGCCCCCTGGCAACGGCGAAAGGATAGAAAGATCGAGAGTGGTCTTAACCCAAAGATAAACTTTAATGTCATCCTCAGTCACACCTCGATTTAGACCCTATGATAGAGAGCATGAGGTGAATGAATTTATCTCATGGCTTTCTATTTCAATGGTTGAAATTCATTAGGTAGGAGGTTCTTATTTCGTTAGCGTTCATGGCTATTGTCCAAATACCAGCAACATTATTCTTCGGTTGTTGATATTTCCTCCCATGGTTGCTTGAGAGCTCTGCGTCCACTACTGTGAAACCTGTCAAGTTAGCATCATAGTATTGGCCCATCTCTAAACGATAGAACTAATTTGAGGAAATTCCTCAACCACCAGGCAGATTGTCGGATTGTTCTGATTAATTTTGCTTGCTGTAAATCTATTGTCCTGTATATCCCTGGTAGCTATGACAGCTATCGGGGATATCGTTTTAAGGGGAAGATGGGTATCTAGCTGTGGCTAACCCAGGATAGGGTTGACCGGTGAAAGCTAAGCCTGGGTTGGTGCTCTAGCTCGCCTCCACCTCGTTCCTGGGTTAGGACTATCAACTTAAAGGTCTGGAATCAATGGAGTCAGTCCGCCTAACTATGGCGCCTGACTATGATTCCAGACCTTTAACAACCCAAGTTAGCTGATGGTTACCTGCAGTGACAACCTGGATAAATCCCTAGAGAGCGTTGCCTCGAGGCAGTACTTCTTCGGGGAATGCAAACTTCTCATGGGGCTGGTCGGTGGGTGCCATCCAGGCCCGAATACCTTCGTT
>JBMOHM010000002.1:0-123400 GCA_049317845.1 Nodosilinea sp.
GGCAGGTTTCCTATGTAGTAATCCTATTCTTGACACAAACTACTTTACAAACCCAGAAGTCGTGGTATTTACTATGCAGATTACTTGCGGCGGCAGAAAATGTATGATGATGCTCGTAAAATTACCCTTATTAATCTAGACATTTGTGAGCGTAATAATTGGATTAATTCAGTTTGTCTGTGTTATAGAGTATTAGGCGATCTAGATGCCAATATTGGACAGCATGACAATGCTCGTTCTAATTACGAAAAAGCACTTGAAAATGTTCAAAATATTTCTAATCAACCCGTACTTATTCAAATCCTCTCAGCAATAGGGTCTTGGTGCGCTCGGTGGGACAAGGTTACTACCGCAGAAGATTATTTGAACAAAGCTCTGCGCTATGCAGTCAAGGGGGGTTATCAACTTTACAAAGTGGACATTTATATAGGTTTAGCCTGGATGTATTTCATTTCAGGTAATACTCGAAAATCTGAAGAAAAAGCCCAAAGTGCTAAACAAATGAGTGAAGAAATGGGGTATTACTGGGGTAAGCTTGATGCCGAGCAATTATTAAGTCTAAACTTCTCTCAAACTCTTTCAGGCTAGCACGGCTAACAATTCGCTTGGAGCGGACTGCCCAAAGTTAATGGTTTTGAGTTTGGGTTATTTGCAGCCGCTCAAGCGAGTCGTTAGCCTGCTATTGTCGCAGGGTTACTGAGTTGTTGCGAGCCTGAAGAACCTGGTGTTTCAGCTTGATCTGTGAGTGTGCGATCGCCCCCAAAGTGAGAGGTTGAGTCGGCAAAAATTAACGCTCAAAGTGACAAGTCTCAGGATGCGATTGCCACAAGTGAGAGATTGAGTTTAAAAACGATATCGGTGAGGGTTCAGAGTTCCAAAAGGTGTCTGGGGGCGATCGCCGAAAGACCCCGGTTCATCGAGGTTATTTGTGGGGATGCGATCGCCCTCCCAATAGCAAAGGTTAAGTTCGTCTAAATTTACATCAGACTGTGGGCAGTCCAGGGTAAGTTGGGGGATGGCAAAGATTCTGATGAAAACAGGCCATTTGGTGATTTTTCACCATTTTCGATCGCTGAAAACCGCATTCTCTCGTTGCGATTGCAACTTTTCGGGGTAAAAAGTATAGTGGCTGAAAGCCTTGCCAGATAAGAGTTTTAAATCAAATGGCCGTTTTCCGTCAGAATCTTTGCTATCCCTCAGAATGTGGTGAGGTGCGATCGTGCCTAAATTCCCTGGCTGCTCAAATAACACCTCCGTCGTGATTAGCCCAGCATCTTGTTTCGTTTTACACTGTATGGTGGTTAGGAACATTGATTAATCATCGCTCTCGATTAAAGATTCCACAGACCTGGCACTTAGCCTGGGGAAAGGTTATCACACGATCTGGAGCGACATGGCAAGATGAGCAAATTGCTATTTTTCCATCCCAGTCAACCCCTTCAGTTCCGCCACTTATACTCAGTCCGTCTGAGCAGTTTGTGATTGTTGGAGATGCATGGCTAAGCGATCGCCAACACCTGGCGAAATTTTTAGGCTACAGCCATTCGTTCCCATTATCTGATCTGCAATTGATTGCAGCAGCTTGGGAGCACTGGGGAGTGGAAACATTCACTAAATTGGTGGGAGTATTTGGGTTAGCCGTTTGGGATCGAGAGCAACAAATTTTGTGGCTAGGGCGCGATCGCACGGGATCACGTACTCTATACTACACAACCAGTGGAACGACTCGTTGGGTTGCACCAAGTCTGCGATCGCTAACCCCCTATCATTCAAAAGAATTGGATATGGTAGCACTGCGAGACTATCTTTGCTGCGCGTTTGTTCCTGGATCGCGGACATTATGGCAGCAGGTGCAAGAGCTTCGACCGGGAAGCATCTTATCTTTCCCAGGGGAACAAATTCAGACCTATTGGCAACTACCAGCGGATATGCCAACAGGCGATGCTTTAGAAAGAGGTGAAAGTTCTCTGGAGTGGCATGGACAGCAATTGCGAACGTTGCTGAATCAGGTTGTTCAGGACTGTTTGCCTGCCCAAGAACCTGTAGGCGTGTTTCTGTCGGGTGGGCTGGATTCTAGTAGCGTGACGGCTCTGGCGTCCAGGCTTCATCCCGCACCTGTTCATACCTACTCAATTCACTTTGGAGAAACCTGTCCTAACGAATTGGAGTTTTCTAGTTTAGTCGCAAATCACTGTGCCACAAACCATCACATTCTGGAAATCACCTTCCGCGAGATGTGGGAGCGACTGCCCGAAACAATGGGGTGGTTGGATGATCCCATTGGTGATCCGTTGACCGTACCGAATTTATTGATGGGGGAGCTGGCACAGAAATCAGTTGGGGTGGTGCTGAATGGCGAGGGGGGTGATCCATGCTTTGGTGGACCCAAAAATCGACCGATGTTGCTTAACCAACTGTATGGAGTTGTTACACAGCAGAATTCACTGGATGCATACCTGCTGGCGTTTCAAAAGTGCGCCTCCGACCTGCCTCAACTACTGCAACCAGACATTTGGAAAACAGTACGACATGAACCTTATGTTTTTTCCGAAGACCTGGACTCAACTGCCAGTTACTTAAATCGCCTGATGGCCTTGAATATCAAGTTTAAAGGTGCGGATCAGATCCTCACCAAAGTCAACAATCTGACGCAGGCAGCAGGGGTACAGGGGCGATCGCCGCTATTTGACCAGCGAATCGTAGAACTGAGTATGCAGATTCCACCAGAGTACAAACTGTCTGGCGTGCAGGAGAAAGCGGTATTGAAGCAAGCGGTTGCTGATCTGCTACCAGCGCAAATTCTGCTCCGCCCTAAAAGCGGCATGATGGTGCCCGTGCAGTTAGGATTTCAGAAACACTGGCAGCGACAGGCAAAGGCATTATTGTTGAATCGTCAGGCGGCGATCGCCCCTTATCTTGATCAATCACTCATCCGGGACTGGTTAAACTATCGCGGTGATACCTGGCGACGATATGGCGTGAAGCTGTGGTTGTTAGTTAGTTTAGAAATTTGGTTGCAGGTTCACGGCAAATAACAACTTAACCAAAACTGTCCGCTGCATAGATATAACTGCCGCCAACAACACCCCCTGCCAGTAGCAAACCGCTATCTGTTTGATTAATCTCTTGGCTATTGGCAATACTACGCTGAAGAATCTGAAGCAATGTTTGGGGCGTAAAGGATTCTAGCTCGACCATATTACCTGCCTCTAACCACTGCAACTCCTTCTGGGACAAGGTTTGTCGAATTTGAGGGGCGAGATTTTTGGCAGCTTGAGCCGCTCTATCTGAATTTTGAACAGACATGTCTTTTCTGGCTGCCATAATCTGCCGGGGGAGCAGTCCGACATCGACAATCACAACGCTACCTTCTGCAAACCAAATCGGCTCAGTCTGCAGTCGATGCACAACTTCCATGCCAGCAGGACTGCAATCATGTAAGGCAAACACCCGCAGATCGGGATTGCGGCGGAGCATTTGCATGGTTGTTTCAAAAAGGTGTTCAGGATAGCCGGAGATGCTGAGAACAGCACAGTTATTTTCAAAGTGAAAATTATTCGCAATCAGCATGTGGGCGACCGCCACACTGTCACAAACGACCAAGCGATCGAAACTATAGGCGGTGACATCTGCTGGGGCAACAGGTTGAACAGGAATCATAGACTGGCGCGGCGGCAGCAGCTTTTCAGGCGCAGCATTCACCCGACTCCAACGTTGTAACCAATCCTCTACTGCACTTTGACCAATCAGCAATGTTCTGGGTCGCTTTGGCTGAAATTTGGATTGTAGCCCACTCATTAGCATCAGTACAACCCCGATGCCGATAACCAGCCAGCCCATGCCCACTGCTGCCAGGAAGAATCCAAAAAACACCAGAAAGCATCCACAGCGTAACATTGTATTACCTGTAGTCACACGCCCTTTTTTACTTAATCGTTTTTCTAAAAAGTAGAACAGTTGTTTGGGTGTGAAATATAGCGTGTTATTAGCTGACAGATCACTAAGAGCCTTGGCAAAGAAGGGATCTGTCAGCCGTATTCCTCGCATCGAAGTCGGTTCAAACACAAATATATGATTACAATTTTTACATCGCCCCTGATGACTAGTGCGATCGCGGAGGATGTTATCTACGCCACATTGAATGCATTTCATAAAGTCTTACAATGAAACCCCTAATAAAATTCCGAATGAAATCGATCAGATTCGATCGCATGATTCAACCCAAACACCTGATTGGCTATTAACACCTGATAGTCTTCACGACGACGAATCAGGCGATGATGATTTTGCTCTAACAATACTTCTGCCGGACGGGGACGATGTAAAAAGTGAGACGACATGGCATAACCGTAGGCTCCCACATCCAGAATTACCAGTCGATCGCCAATGGTTAATTTTGGCAATTGGCAATGTCGTCCCAGATAGTCACGAGAATAGGTGGTGTTACCACAAACGTCCGTGGAATAAAAAGAATCCTCGCAGGGAGGAGTCATAGCTACAATTTCACGATAGCCGCCGTGAACAGATGGAACAGAGAGATTGGCAATGGTGGTATCAGTTCCGACAATTTGTTGGTTATCCTGCCATTTCACCGAGACAACGGTGGTCAGTAGCATTGCACAACCCGCGATCGCCGCTCGTCCTGGTTCAATCACAAGTTTGGGCGATCGTTCCAGTCGCTGCAACCGCTCCGTCAATGCCTGACCGAACTCGTTCCAATCAAAGGCGGCACCCTGATGGTGATAGGGATAGCCAAAGCCACCGCCAAAATCCAGGTATTCCCAATCGGGTAGCTGTTGGGCGATCGTGAGAACAGAGTCAATAACTTGAGTGAAAGCTTGAGTTGCGTTAGTGCCTGTGCCTCGGTAGAAATGTAGCCCACTCAGCTTAAGGTTGGCAGATTGGGTAAGAGAAATTGCTGCTGGAAAGTCCTGGGGACGTACCCCAATGCGGCTATCTCCTGTTAGAGTGGGATGATTCAACCGCAGCCCTAAGCGGAGATGGGCAGGTCTGGTGGCTGGAGGCAGCGATCGATAGATTTCACAGCACAACTGCATCTGTGTCAAACTATCCAGATTCAGCATTGACACTCCCCATGCCAACACCTGCGCCATTTCTTCACGGTTCAGATTGCTGCCACTGTAGACGATAGATTGTGGATGGAATCCTGCCTGCAATCCCAGATAAATATCGCCGGGTGTGTTGGCGTGCAGCCCCCATTGGGCATCTCGAAAAATCCGCAGGAGTGAAAGATTGCCGTTGGTGACGCTGGCAAAGCAAAACTGCGTGTGGGGATAGGCAATTGCCTGGGTGATGTGCCGAATCGTTTGTCTTAGGCGATCGCCATCATACACATAGAGGGGCGAACCGTAAGTGTTGAGGAGTTCTTGAGCAAGAGCGGGAGAAAGAGACTGGGGGAGAGGAATCTTCCTGCTCTCATTGTCAATTTGCTCCCAGGAATTAGGGACTATCATCGGTTGCCATACCTCCAAACTGGATAAGGTAGCCAAAAAGGATGATTCCAGGATTGATTCTCAAGGGGTTCGCCCAAAATCTGCGATCGCCACAATTGCCAAACAATCAATAGCCAGAGGATTTCGCCAATCCGTCGCCCCTGGATCATGCCCCCCAAGTTGCCGAAGGCAATGTGAGCAGCTAAATCAGCTTGCCACCGTCCTTCTGCCTCTAGAGTACCAGGATTCAACCAAATTCCAAGTGTTCGCCACCACTCATTCAGACACCAGGCGGTTAAGGGAACCCCCATCCCGCGCTTCTGTCGCCAGACAATCTCCGGTGGCAACCAGGAATCTACCGCCCGTTTAAGGATGTATTTTTCGCAGGCTCCTTGTAGACAAAGTTCACCCGATAGCTGAAAAGTCCATTGGGCAAGGGATAAGTCGCAAAAGGGCGATCGCACCTGCAACCCGTGAGCAAATGCCAGGTTTGTTACCCGTGGGTGAATATTTTGTGCCCCTTTCAGCATCAAGGAAGCGCGGCGTAATCGATGCAAAAGCGATCGCGTTGCCGTAGAATCCAATGCGGGGTGCAGCCAGTTTTGAGGCTGAAGCTGCTGAATTTTGGCGTAAACGGCAGGCTGAAACACTTGCGCTTCGTATCCCCAAAGACGATGAAAGGTGCGGAGGTAGTGATGTTCAAACGATTCATCATGGTCTGGATGCTCGGCTTGATAAATGCTAGCGGCAATTAAGGGTTTATTCGTCCAGCCTGCAAACAACTGATCGCCCCCTTCGCCGTTGAAGATAATTTGGGTATCTTGACTCGCTGCCTGATGGAGCAAAAACAAGGGAACGGTGACTCCATCACCAAACGGTAGATCCAACGCTTTGATGGTAGGAATTAAGGCAGATTGAATCTGTCGGGGAGTGGCATCAACTTTGACGAGCGGAATATTTAGCCAGTCCGCAACTTGCTGAGCATAAGGATACTCTGCAATACCACGGCTACCAAAATCAAGGGTGTAGGCACGCACCTTCACCCCCATTTGCACCAGTAACGCCGCCACAATCGAGGAATCTAAACCACCCGACAACAGCACACCTACTGGCTGATCGTGTAAGTCCGCAATTTGCCGTTCAACCGCCGCTTTCAACAGAGTTTGTAGTTGGGCGATCGCCGCCTGCTCATTGTCGATCGGGTTTGGTTCCTCCCGCCAGCCTGGAAAACAATGGGAGTCTAAAGGTGAAAGATTTCCAGATTGGTCAATTCTCCAGGTTTGCTCAGTTCCGGCTGACACCGCAGTAATCTGCTCAACTGGCGTGAACGGTGTGGGCACGTAGGAGAAACAGCTATACCCATATAGCGCTGCTAGATTAACGGTTGGAGATGCCACCAGCGGCAATAGTAGCTGTAACTGCGAAGCAAACCAGACCACTTGTTCACGCTGCATCCAGTAGAGCGACACCCGTCCAAAAGCTTGCCGTCCCAGAATCAAACAATCCTCTCCGGCTCGTAACCAGATATCAGCTGAAGCAATATCGTTTGGAGAAGCAGACGCTAAACCATCGGCTGAAAGAGTTGCCAATAGACCGTCGGCAGCAGGCGGAAAGGCGATAGACCAATTGGCTGCTGTTTGATCCAGAAGCTCCCTCAAAGATTGTGCTAATGCTGCCGGATTGCCGCAGCCCCAATACCCCACAAGTTGATGGGGGCAGGTGGCGACTCCAAGCATCACGCCTCGACTCATATCGGTTATTCCACAGCAAAGTCGGCATCACTGAGCAAGCGATCGCCCAAAAACACCTGGACTTTCCACATTCCCACAGGAGCAGCCAAACCAATGGTATGACGGCAAACTGTATTCCAAACGGGTGTCGTGATCTCTTGGGTCTGATAGCGATTTTGATGAACAACCTGCCCCCCTGGATCAATCCAGCTACAGGACAGGGAAAGTCTCTGACCTACAGGCGCGTCCGATAACGTTACCCGATAAAACACTTCACCGTTGGCTTGTCGAGACACGGTACTGAGGTCGCCGCCATCATCCTGGGCAAGCGTGACGCGATCGCGCTGAACCGTGACGAGGGCAAGCGTCCGTTGCAGATTCTGGGCAAAGAGCGATGCTCCCAGCAAGAGTAGAATACTCAAGCCGATGACGCTACCTACTATCCAGCGATTGCGTTGTTGTCGCGCTGCTAACGCTTCACGTCGGTGCAACTGTACCATAGCTTCTTCTAAAAGCTCTGGTGGCAAATGCAATTCTCGCAGAATATCTCTAACCTGTTCTGCATCCAATTCGGATTGCTGTCGCTGAGACAATTGCTGTACTTCTGCCACCACCTGTTCAAGCTGTGCTTGGTTTAATCGTTGTTCCATACTTCAAGGCATCTCCAAGAAAAACATATACCTTATGTGAGTTCGAGAGCTTTTCAAAGTCGAGGGGAGATCTCAAGATAAAGGTAACCGCACCAACCTTAAGGTCTCCCATAAACATGATAGATGCTCCCACTCTATTGACCATCATTTATGTTCTGGTCGATGATTGGTATCAACAACATGGCAATCGGCTGGTTCCGACCTTGCCCGAACCTCAACGGTAGTGCGATCTCCGATCTTGTAGGGTGCGTTCCTCAATGCAACTCTTGCTACTCCACTGATAGATTTCTAGGAACGCACCATGTTCATGTATTGCTTGAAGCAAGCGATCGCAGGCTAACAATTCGCTTGGAGCGGACTGCCGAAAGATCTGGGTGCTGAGTTTAAGGTTGTCTACAGCCGCTCAAACGAACCGTTAGGTGTCCGTAGCTTACTACCCATCTGCCCAAGCTCTCTTCCTGTAAACTTGTATTACTGCTCACCTTTATGCTCCAAGGGTTAGAACTGGAAATCCCTCCCAATAGCAGTTGATTCTTTAAAAAAAATGAGAATTACTGTTCTGGTTCGCTCCCGTGAGCCGTACCTACGCTTATATGCTAAGATAGGGGATGAACAATCAGGGTTTTAAAGTATGGTTAGGGTCATTTAGCTCTGAGCATCCGGTTAAGCTTTGAGCTTCATCACGATAGAATGACGTTGCAGTTGTATCCGGGCTGGTGACTGCGATAAAAGTGTATTCAAGCCGGTTCTAGCTCGAACGCTGGCTACAATACATTTCCAACCTACTTTTCCCAATACATCTACTGCTTGCGTCGCTACTTTAATTCAAAGGCAGTTTCCATGATGGTATTTTCCCGATCCCTATCTATGGCTTTGGCCAGAACCTTTAAGACAGTCCTGATCGCTAAAAGCTAGGGACGGGTAGGCATTTTCAGTTGTCTGGGTCTCTTTAAACGGGCCTGCGGCTATAGTTTTGCGTCAAAGCTACTGGAAGCCTTGATTATGGCTGAAAGCCCTACCCTCCTATTTTTAGGGTTTTTGGAATCCAGGACATGGCCAGGAGATTGGTTATGGAGTATGTTCCTGGGCTTTTGCCAAAGTTTTCAATCTCCCTTGTTGACGCTTGACCCGTGGCGATAGCGATAGGTCCTTTATCCTTTGTGGCGAGCCACATTACCCAGCAGTTGCTTTCACCGAAAAATCCTTATTGCATAAAAAACTATTTACCAGGAGTGGCACAGTGCTTACAGGTGTTGATCTAATGATTATTTTGGGCATTGGAGTGAGTCTGGTTTTTGTCATCAGTGACAACCTGACTACTTCCAGGGGTAAGACTCCAGCTAAAATGCGGATGGAGCCCCTAACTTTCTTGGTGATTGTGGTGTTGGTGGCGATGGTTTTAGTTTCCCTGACTTAAGGGGCCAGAGGTGATTGAGCGATCGCAGGAAGGTGCCTAGTTGGTTATAGGCCGATTCAATCCTATCCCCCTCTAGAACCAACTCATCGGTGGGATAGGTTTGTAAAACTTCAATCAGGTTAAGCTGTCCATCGGGGGTGGCAGCCAGTACCAGGGAAGATCGTAGAGCCTGGCGGCTGGCTACGGCAGTAACCGGATGTAAGGCGGTGGCCAGTTGGTCTAGTATCCATTCCCCTGGCCAGCTATTCAGGGCCCGGTCCAGCAGCACTGGATCGACAGAGACCGGGTGGATGAGTAGCGATCGCAAATCCTCGGGTTTCTGCCCGGCTTGGGCTAACAGGGCTGCCAGGGATGGACTGGCTTCTCCAGTTGTTGTCAGGCTGACCAAATCGGCGATCGGTATATTCCGACTAAAGCCCTGATACTTCAGCATAATTTCCGTAGCGGCCCTGGCAGGGGCCAGCTTCAGGCCAAGGCTAGATAAAAGGGTTAACCCCACCAAGATGAGCTGCTTCATGATGGGTTTAGTCTAACCCCTGGTTGATGGCTTTTGATCCCATCGGCTGGCTTCAAAGGGTCTTTAAAACCATCAACAGAAGCCTTAAATCAACCATTCTGTCAAAGATGGCTATACCCCGGAAGACGTCAGGGAATGATTTGGGGTGCGTCCGTGCCCGTTGGTGGGGGCGGTGAGGTGGGTGACATTAAAGCGGTAGCCGACGTTACGCACAGTTTGAATAATGCTGGGTTGCCGTGGATCTAGCTCAATTTTTTTGCGTAGGGATAGGATATGGGTATCGACGGTGCGGGGATTATCAATGGCATCGGGCCAGGCTCGTCGCAGCAGGTCGGTGCGACTCAGGGGCGCTCCTGCGGCCTGGGTTAGAACATATAAAAGACTAAATTCCTGGGGGGTCAGGTCGATATATTGACTCCGAAAGTGAACTCGGCGTTGCACCAGATCAATGTTGAGATCGCCATAGGTGAGGGAAGCAGGCGCACTGTTCAGACGGATTCGACGGGTAAGGGCGTCAACCCGGGCCAGGAATTCTTGCATGCCAAAGGGCTTGGTTAAATAATCATCTGCCCCAGCCTTAAGACCAGTGACAATATCAGATTCCGTTGTACAGGCTGAAAGAATCATAATCAGGGGATGACCCTGTTTGTACAACCACCGACATAGCTCAATACCATCGCCATCGGGTAGTTGGGAATCAAGAATTACCAGATCTGGCTTGCGCGTTTGAAAAACATCTCGAGTGCGGGCTATGTCAGCGGACTGGAACACCTTGTAGCCAGCCTGCTGAAGATGCCATCCCAGCAGCGATCGCAGATGGGGATTGCCCTCGATAATTTGAACGGATACAGCGCCCACCGGGTCAACGTTTAAACTTGGATAAGATGGGCCAACCATAGCAAAGCCAGTGGGGTTTTTTTGTAGCTAGGGTTACCCTACTTAAAGCTGAGTTTAAACCGGCCAAACTGTGGGAATCCTCCATTATTCTATGGCCCTGGCTGGAGCCTTGGGAACTGAGGGGACCGGGGGGGTAACTGTCCAGGTAGTCTCGACTATGGAGTATTAAAAGGCCAGGACTGGGGAGGGGGCTGATGGGTTCTGGCTCCATCCCAGGGGAATCCTGGATACTGGGTCTAAAAAACTTTGAGAATCATTTACACAGTCTAAAAAATTTGGAAGATATTTGTCTGGGTAATTCCCCTCCAGCAGGCTGAACCTCCCTCCTAGTGCTGAAAACCAGGTTTGGCTGCGACTTAGACTGCTCTCCAGGTCTGGGTACTATAAAGGCTAGCGATTGCGTTTAACACCATGACTTCCAACCGGGATGGTTATATCCTTGTACTGGATCCAGAAAATAGGGATATTCAGGTTAACCACTGTATTGAAACTAACTTAGACTATCCAGTTTTTGTGGCCAGCTCTACGGAGCAGGCGATCGGGCGACTTCATCAAGGATTACCCTGGCTGGTGATCTTGGTGATTAATAATGTACATGACTGGTCCCAACTTTGGATTCAGCAACTGAGGCAAATTCAATCTGCTGCGGATATGACTATTGTGGCTTTAACCGACTCCACCAGTCCCCAGTGGAAGCATTGGGAAGAAAACCCTGATCTGGATGGTTTTTTAGTCAAACCCCTGAGTCTGGATATTGTCAAATCCTTGGTGGCGTCGGCGGTTGCCAGGCAACTCGGTACGGTTGTTTAAACCCTACGGGAAGCAGGGATTGCCCTGGTCAAGGGTAACTTGAACCCTAAACTCTTGGGGATCAAAGAGGACGACATTGGCGCGATAGCCAGGCGATAAAAGACCTAAGGTTCCATCCACCCCAATGGCTCTGGCGGGGTATAGGGTAGCCATGCGTAGAGCCTCCTCCAGGGCTATGCCCGCCTGCTGCACAGAATTGCCGACGGCTTCCATCAGGGTGAGGGCAGACCCTCCCAGGGTGCCATCGGTGGAAAGGCAGCGACCATTTTTGTAAAAGACTTCCTGGCCCCCAATCATGAAGGAATCCAGCGTGGTGCCAACGGGGGGGGTAGCGTCGCTCACCAGGATCAACCTTTCTGGTTTAATTGCCTGGGCTAATTGAATCGACCCGTAATGGACATGGTGGCCATCGGCGATAATTCCCGCATAGACGTCGTTTCGGCTTAGGGCTGCCCCGACTAACCCCGGACTACGGCCTAACCATGGAGACATGGCATTAAATAAATGGGTCACCAGGGTTACCCCAGCATCAAATCCGGCCAGGGCTTGTTCAAAGGTGGCTTCGCTGTGGCCTGCTGAAACTCGAATTCCAGCCGATGACAGGGCTTTAACCACCGAGGGTTCAACCATTTCTGGAGCCAGGGTAATCAGCTTCACCACGGCTGGGCCTTGTTCCACCAGCTTTTGAACCATAATTCCATCGGCAGGACGAATATGGGCGGCGTTATGAATGCCCCGGCGTTGAGGATTTAAGTAAGGCCCCTCCAGGTGTAGGCCGGGTACTCGCCAGGGATGGTGTTGACGATAGTCGGCTACGACCTCTAAAGCCCGATCCATGGCTTCATCACTGGTGGTAATTAAGGTCGGCAGAAAGCTGGTGGTACCACTCCTGAGATTGGTACTGTGCATTTTATCCAGGGTTTGGGCGCTAATGGTGTCATTAAACATGACGCCCCCACAGCCATTCAGTTGCAGGTCGATGAAGCCTGGGGCGGCGGCCAGCCCATGGCCATCCATACGAACCATATCCGAACCCAGATCGGATTCTGGTACCAGGGCCACGATGGTATCGCCGTCAATAATCAGGGCATGGTGATCGAGTTGTTGGTAACCGGTGTAAAACCGACAGTGGGTTAGGGCATACATGCGGGGACCAATTGGCAGCGATCGCAGCGTCCGTGTACCGTAACTTCGTAGTCCTCAACCTGCCAGCCTGGGTTTAAATCCTTGAGGTCGAGGTGGGCCAGGGCTTGCCAGGGAATATCGGCGATCGTGCCACAGCCTTGACAGCGAAAGTGATGGTGGGGCCTGACGTTGGCATCATAGCGGCGGACCCCTTCCTCTAAAAGTACCTCTCGCACCAGGTTAACTTCGCGCAAGGTTTGCAGAGAACTGTACACCGTAGCCTGGGAAGAGGTGGGAGCAGCTCGGTTAAGGTCCTGCAGAATATCTTCAGCGGTGGGATGGTCGCAGCGATTCAGCAGGTTCGCGTACACCGCAAAGCGCTGGGGGGTAACCCGTAAACCTTTAGCCTTTAGGGCGCTGATAATTTCCTCACTCTGTTGCTGCATTGCCATCGCCAGGGGAATCTCAAATACGGTCAATCAATTTAAGGTGCAACCTTGAGGTCGGTTCCAGAAAGATCCTTGATCTATAGCTGTAACCACGAGAACGGGGTGGAAGCGAGTTAGAACGCCTACCCAGCAGGACTAACTCTTAATTTCCCCTAACTAGAGACCCGCTGGTCAGTTAGCAGAAATCAAAGAAACTAACCGGGTCCTAAGGGTTGTGGCTCAAGCCATAGTGGGCCAACTTTCTGGCAAAGCCCGAATAGTTGCCTACCTAATATTGCTAGGGTAACACTTTTATTTCAAGTCGAAAATGACTTAAGATACATTAAGTTAATTAAGTAATTCTACTTATTGATTTGTTCCTATCTTGGAATTATTCTGAGGTAGGATCGAGTAAAATTCCCTTGGAAGATGGTGCAGCAGGCTTACCGCCAGCAGATGGTTACATTTGCGTAGGCAAGGTTGCGGCCTGTGGGGCTGTTTCTGCAGCTTCCTTCCAAGGGAGATGTTAAAACGCAGTTACGATTCTTGTGATCTGAAGAGGTAATTATGGCTGTTATCGAACATGTGCCTGACGTTGTTTTTAAGACCCGTGTACGAGATGAATCCGTAGGTGGTTCTAATCCCTACCGTTGGCAAGACCTGACCAGTCAAGATATTTTTGCAGGTAAGAAGGTGGTGGTTTTCTCCCTACCCGGAGCCTTCACCCCCACCTGTTCTTCTAATCACCTGCCTCGCTATGAAGAGCTGTACGACGAGTTCAAAGCCCAAGGGGTAGACCAAATTATTTGTGTTTCTGTCAACGATGCCTTTGTGATGTTCCAGTGGGGCCAAAAAATCGGCGCCAAGAATGTTTTCCTGCTGCCCGATGGTAACGGCGAATTCACCCGCAAAATGGGCATGCTGGTAGACAAGTCTAACCTGGGCTTTGGCCTGCGTTCCTGGCGCTACTCCATGCTGGTGAACGATGGCAAGATTGAGAAGATTTTTGTTGAGCCCGACTTCGCCGATAATTGTCCTACCGATCCCTTTGAAGTGTCCGATGCCGACACCATGCTGGCTTACCTCAAAGGTACGGAGTCCGCTGGTGTGTCTGAGCCTCGGTTAGCTTTCGTCGGTTAGGGTTTACAGCTTAGGGGGGTTGTCAGCAGGCTAATTGTCGACCCGTCTGTACCTAAAGTTCCTCTTCCGAGTCTGGGAGAGGAACTTTTTTAATGGATAGCTGTGGCCAGAACCCTTGCCCACTCCTGCCTTTCACCGATTCTGGTTTAACTCAATGGCTAATTTGCAAGGATCTTCTCGGGGCTTACATCACACCCGCTACCTTGTTCGGTTTTAATTTGACCCAGCAGGGTGGGTAAGATCACACATTTTCGGCTGCTGCCGTTGGGAGAGCTGGTTTCGTAGACCTCCACTTTAAAGGGAACCCGGTCCCGGCCTGGATTGCCTGAAAAGTCCAGAGCAACACAGGCTTTGTCGATACTGTCGCAGCTTCCCGCTGTGGTTGTGACTGCCTGCCAGGTGTTCTGGGCTGTTCCCGTGGCATCAAAACCCCGAAAGGCCCTGAGCCGGATGGTGCCAGCCGGGATGTCATTACCCCCCAGGGGTTGGATGCTGGATTTTTCAAAGGTATCACCGTAGCGAATCTGGGGAATATCGGTAGTATTCACATCGAACCAAACCGGAATAGAGGTCCGCCTTTGCTGGGCCTCGCTTTGGAGCTTACCCAGCGTAGCCGCCATGGCGCTGTTAACGGTGGCGATACGCTGGCGGTTGACAAAGGCGAACCAGCCAGGAGCCGCGATACCGGCTAGAACGGCGGCAATTACAATGACTACCAGCAGTTCTAGCAGGGTAAACCCAGAGGACTGGTGAAAGCTGGGGATCTTCAGGGGTTTCATAGGGCGGAGGTTTGTATAGATATCGCTTGGGCCAGAACGCTAAGCATAGGAACGCTGGATAGGGGTTCTGGCTTGGCTGGGTCAGGGAAACGATAACGCTAAGGCTAAACCCCCCTATGGTAACTCGGCTTGATTGGACCTAAAACTAAGGTGGTTGTTTATCCAGGATGCCTCGCACTAAAATATCAGCCTCCAGGGTGGGTAGGCTGCTGGCTCTGGTAAGAAAACCCAGGGGCGAAATCTGGTTGTCTCGTTCGTAGATACTCCCTTGTAAAAACACCTTGACCACCTGGTTGGCGGCGTTAGTAGTGCCGTCAGCCGCAGTCGTAGTACCGCTACTAACGCAGGTGTAAAAGCTTGCGGGCGCGGTTGGGGTTTGTTCGTAGCCGTTTGGGCAAAGATTTTGGGTTGTTAGCGTATCGGGGAGATTAACGTAGTCAGTTAAGACCGCCACGGTACTGGCTGGCTGTGTTGTTATGTTGGTACTATCACAGGGCTTGGCGGGGTCTCGTCCGGGGGGCTTACTCCAGTTGCGAAAGGAATTACAGGTACCGCTGGGGTCTGAGTAGCCTTTGTTCTGCTCAAGGGTAGCCAGATTTTTATACTTAGAGAGCTCATAGCGCAAAATTCTAGATTTGCCCCCCCAAATATCGCTGGCTGTGTTGTTCTGTTGCAAATAAAGCACCAGGCTGTAGGTACCCTGGCGTACCTTTAAGCTATTGCACTCTGCTGAATTGGGGTTGGTGTCGGCGCAGAGGGCCGCAGGAACCTGAGTAATATCGACTGGATCGAAGCGCCAGAAAGCCAGAATAGGGGTAGCATTAGCGGGCAGACTACCGGTTAACTGGGCTAAAAGGGTATCGGTTTGGTTGGGGTTCTTAGCTGGGTCAAGAACGACGCTGGGTTTGGGGTAGACATAGACCGCTTCTCGAACATCGCGGGTAATGTAATCTAAGGCCCGTTTCATATCCTGTTGGGTGCGGGTGAGCACTTCTTCGCGGCGGTTGATCTGTAATAGTTGTACGACTAGATACAGCAGACCCGCCAGAATCAGGGAGCCCACAATTAAGGTAACCAGGAGTTCAATCAGGGTAAAGCCGCTGGCTTTATGGCAACCTCTGTAGATCAGGCGGCTCAGATTAGATTTTTTATAGGGCTTTTGCATAGTTTAAAATCGGTGATTGCCTTGGCATAAACCTAATTGCAGCCAGTCGGTTTGTCGGCTGTTTTACCTTGATTGGTGGCGGTGTAGGTAATCAGGTCACAGAGGGATGTACTGTTTTCACCGATCGCAATGGTGGTGTACAGCACTGCTAAGGGCTTTTTAGCCCGTTGGCCTTCTCCCCCCGTTGTACCCAGGGATAGGGGATCGGTGGAAAGGGCGGCCCCACTCCCAGAGGCAACCGCCTCATAGCTGTAGACCCGCACCCCCATGGCGAAGGCTGCGGGTACCTTAGCGGCATCATCGGGATAGCCCTTGGTTCGATAAATTTGCACCGCAAAGTCACAATCTTGCTTACAGACCTGTGCGCCGTTAGAGACCGTTGTGGTGGAATTTAGCTTGATTCCCAGGGTCTTATCTGGAGTTAGGGTTGTTCTATTGTCTACCACTGATCCATAGCCTGGTGCAGCCATAGTTTTAACATCCTTGTCAGCCAGGCTAGCCGATCGCGGTGGAAATTTGTCCAGGTAGTCCTTCAGGACGTCAGTAGCCTGACCCCGTTCGGTCAGTAGCCGCACCCGATCGATCTCACTCTGGGCCAGTTGTAGGGCCTGTTCAGCCTTTTGGCTTTGTACCCGGGTGGCGGCGGCAATCACCAGGGCAGGGGCGATCGCACTGGCCACCAGGGCTACCATCACAATCGCTACCAGACACTCAATCAGGGTAAGACCCTGGGCAGGGTTGGCCCTGACCCGGTGTTGCAGATAGGCGATCGCCCAACGCTGGGGCGGGGATGGAGGGCAGGAAAAATTACGGGGCATCGGCCGAAATCCTTGGAAAGGGAATAGAGTCAAGGGCCTAGGCAGGGCAAATATCTGCCCTTACCAGGTTGCCAGCTTTGTCCCTGGCACAGCGTAAGTTGAGGATATAGGGGTCATCGGCGGCGACTTCCCGGTAGTACTCACTGCGAGGTGCACCAAAGGTGACAAAGCGACGGGCGATCGGGGCCGGCGGCACGTAGAGCAGGCCCACATCGTAACCCCAGCGCCGGTTGGGCGGACTGTAGTAACCGATGGCGTCAGTATTCTCTAGGGGTAATTGGCCAGGCTCCCAGGCATCTTGCTCAAAGGGACCGGTGGCGGTGGTGGCAAAGTTGAGCTGGAGAAAGGCCCCAGAGATATTCAGGTTAATGCCATCCCAATGCTCCAGCAGGCGGGGAAAGTTATGGAGACCACCATAGGTCTGGGCCGGACGTTTAGGCACAATACCGCTGATAAAGACGGCATTAACGTAGGTGGTAGTGGCGGTTTGGATGTTGTTACGGCGAGTGTCGTCAATACTAGCCTTAGTGGCGGGGTCCATAAACCATAGCCAGTCACCACCGGTAGTGTACTGGTTATAGAAGGGCTGGCTATTGGCATAGTAGGTGCCGTTGCGATCGATGTAGGCAGGAACAGTACCGGCAATACTGCCATCCTCCCGTAACAACGAGGCATGAGCCTGTCTGGGACGGTTTTGATTCATATAGGAGGAATCTGCACCCCCCCTAGCACCCGGTTCTTTCCGGAGGAACCCATCCTCAACCGCCCCGTCTTTAAAGTTTCTGGAAACAATAGAAATGGCATCGGCAAGAATTTCCACCGGTCGCCAGTGGTCGCGAGCCAGGTTGGCGAAGTTAGCGGTGTTGAGGGTGGTGCGGTTATAGAAGGGGGCCACAAATCCATCCCCCAGGGCTTCGTTTTGCAGGGTTTGGGTAAATTCTTCAATCAGGCCAGTGGTTCTACCGTCGGTAGAATGCAGGTTGAAGTCCCCCATAATGTACACGGGGTTAGGAGTTACCAGGGTCATGCCCACTTGACGGGCCAGGCCGGTGCCGCTGAAATCCGCCGGGTTGCCGCTGGCGGTGCGTAGCCTAAAGCCGTGGACCCGCCGTTCTGGGTCGGCAATAAAATCTACGGGCTTGGCACTGATGGCGGTATCCGTTAAGGCCAGGTCTTGGGATGTCCCCCCCGGTTGGGCCCGCATCAGACATCCGGCATCGGTTTCTACTCTGAAGCGACGGGGAGCCGTGCCCGTGGTTGCACTGCAATAGGCGGCTGTAAAGGTGGCAGAGGTATTTTTAGGCCGCACAATTTCGTCTTCCCGTACGCCATCTTCCCGAAAAGCGTAGACAACCCCTTCGGCCTTTTGATCAAGACTGGCGGAGAGCCAGTAGTCACTGGTAACTTTTTGGGTGGTGAGGGCATCTAGATCGATATCCAACACTCGGGTATTGAGCTGCTCCCGGCCATCGTAGATGCCCTTATCCAGGAAGGGTACTTTAATAGGGGTGGTACCAGCATTGACCACAAAGGCTTGGGTCAAGGCATCCGTATTTGTATCGCTTAAGGTAGTAGTACCGGCTGGAGGCGAAGATGCTGGAATCGTCCAGCTAGGTGTACCAGTCGGAATAGATCTTGGGGTAACCGCTATGGTAGCCAAGTTGACGACATCATAGGTATTCGTCACCAGTAACCTACCCAAATCACCCCCCGTTGGGGCTGCGTTCGCTGCCGTGCGGTAGAGATATTCTTCGTCGGTGAGCGTTGGAGTGGCAATGGGGCTTTGTCCGTGACTAGCCAAAGGAAACAAATAGTATAAGGAGGGATACTTAACCGCTCCATTAACAGCATCTCGCTTAGGACAGAGGGCCAGGGCGAGGGTTAGACCATCCTCTAGAGAAGTAACAAGGCCCTTTTCAATAAACCAATTTGGATCGCAGGTTAGCTTGTACGGTGTTGTACTAGAAGGATATGTTGTTCCTACTGCTGCTGATCTGTCGTAATTTCCTGTAGTAGGAACATAGGCACCTGGAGTCGTAGAAACTATAGTGCTAATGGGTTTCCCAGCTACGAATCCAAATTCTCGATCACGCAAAACTTGGAAGAAGTCCGCAATCGTCTCAAGCTGCTGACGTTGAACTGGGGTGACAGTAGCTGGAACATTGGCAATCCAGAGGTCTGCAGGCTTGGAATCAGCTTGTGCTACACCGATCGCAGGAGTGTTCAAAGCTATTTTAAGAAAACCAGCCAGAGTTTGCCATGTAGCAGGGGTAATGCTACCAATCTCAGTAGTAGCTAAACTAACACTATTTGAATCTGAGCCTGTGGTTTGTAAATTATTCGCTATTAAGCCCAGGGTACAGGCCGCAGAATGCAAGGTGACCTGGTCCGCCGGGCTGAGATCGGCATAGGCCTTACTACTATCCAGAATCCTTCGCAGGACAGAAAAGTCACCCCACATGGACAGATAGGGAAAGGGATGAACAACCCCCCCTTTTCCTTGCTCAGGTTTGAAGGAAGGTGATCCTCCATCGGGATCACCGGCAAAGTAGGCCAGGTTTGTGAGGGCTTTTCTCAGGTCACCAGAACCGAAGGCCGTACCAAAACTACTAGAGCTATTAAACGCTGAGGGAAATTGAAATTCCCAACCGTTGGTGCCCTTACCCCTCAGAAAATTAGTCTTTGGCGAGGTACTACTGTCTAGACGAGGAGAAAATGTCCGACTATCAACAATGGTTTGTCGTGTGCCGGGGTGGGCGGTCAGGGCCACACAGGCAGCAGGAAAGGCTCCACTACTTTTCTCATAGTGATATACCACCATCCCCTGCACCGCCGCCAGGTTATCCCGCAGGGCCTTGCGTTGCAGGTATTCGTGGTCACCGCCAATGACAGTATTTGTAGGAGCCAGGCTACTCTTGCTACCATTAGCTGGATAAAGCGGATCTCCTGCCGGTGGGGCTGGTGTGACAGTACCTGAAGGTGGGAGACCCCAGCCATTGGTATTGCCCAACTCTAGCCGCTGACCCACGATTAGCCGCAGTCCTTTTTGAGTGGCCTGGCGCTCCCAGTAGCCGTCTAACCCTGTCGATTCATCGGTTAGTTGAGCAATGGCACCAATATCATCGCCGATGGTTTTGCCAGGGGGAATTGCGTAGGTTTTGTCATACTTGGGCTTGGGGCCCCAGCGGTTATCGGCCCGATAAAAGTCATCAACGTAGGGTTGGGTAACGCTATCGTTGAGAATGCGCTTTTTATCGCCAAAGCTGTTGGTTGCCGTGTCCCAGACGGCGGGTCGCTTCCAGGAACTGGGGTTAATATGCTGGGTTTCGTCCTGGGTAAACAGCACCAGGGGATTAACCGCCACATCTGAGGGTGTGCCCTCTGGATCCACCGAGTCCCGCCCTTTATTTAAGTTGGTATAGATACCGCCGCCGTCTGCGGTGAGGGGGGTAGTGGCTTTACCATTAAATAAATGGATGTTGGGTCCATCGCCATCGGTATACTGATCCAGCTTGGTGAAGGCCCTCAGCACCTGGCCTTGAAAGTCGGGGTTTTTACCGGCAGGGGTGGTTTGAGGATTAATTCCATTCACACCGTCAAGATCCCGTTCTCCCAGGGTGATTTCTGAGGCTTCGGCGCTATAGACGCAGGAACTAGGGGCACTGACCATGTGCAGGTGAATGGGTTTATCGGAGCGATGCAAAATTAAATTGCTATCGCTATGGAGGGCCCCATTCCAGTTAAAGGCTGGTCCGGGAAACAGCTCCAGGTCGTAGCGAAACCAGGCCCCCCACTTATTGCCCCGAGCCGCCTGACGAGCTTGCTGAAACTCCAGGGTGGTAAAGCTTCGGTTGACGTCACGGTCGTTGGCTACAAAGGCATCGATTTGAAAGTTCTTTTGTAACTCAGAGTTAACCACCTGCCAGCCACTCTCAGATAGGGCACCCTGACAACTGGGGGTGGCTTCGGTGGTGGCAACCGGCCCAGATCGGGTAACCAGAGCCTTGGCCTTATTGGTGGAAATCGGGGCCTTTAAATCTAGATCGGCGGAAACATAGTCTCGGGGAAGGGCGCCGCCGGTGGGGGTTTTTTCTGTCAGCTTAACTTCGTCATCCACCAGAATGGAATAGACCAGGGTGTTACCCTCAGACTTAAAGGTCCAGGCGTTATCCAGCACCTTATCGCCGTTGATGTCAATGCGGGTTTCATCGGGCAAGGTGTAGGGATCGTAGGTGGGGTTATCTCTATCAATTGGACGGACGCTGCCGGTATAGCCAACAAAATTACCGGTTCCCAACTGGGTCGACATTAAGTCGTAGAGAATGTCGCTGGAGGGCAGCCCAGCCTGTAGGCGGTTATCCTTGCGGAACAGAAATTCAATCTTTGCCTTGGCCCGGTCGATGGCGGGGGTAGCGGCGTTAACGATCACCTGCTGCTCCCGCTGGTTGATGGCCTGGTTGCTGCGGACAAAGGACCGATAGGTTAAGGCCGTAACCGTTAACACCACCATCAGGGTCAGTAGCACCGTGGTGGGCAGCACAAATCCAGTTTTGACTAGCCGCCCGGGCCGATTGGTTAGCAGCACCAGCCGCAAAATATCGGTCACAAAGCGCTTCAGCATTGCTTGGGGCAGTTGCCAGATTTGCTTAATCAGACGACGCATAATCAACTCAATTTAATGATCAACAACATCACCAAAGCCATACTCGAGAAGGATGCCCGGAGCAGCACTGCCCCTATCCATTCAGGGGTGAATCATAACCCATCTGCTAACTCTGACCTCCGTACCGTTGGCCAACCTGGCTGGTCAAACCAATGCTTTGATTTTGCGTGTGCTTAAGGGGTAAAGAATATGTCTTGCCTTGCAACAAAGACTTTACAAAGAAAACCGTAATTTTACAAATCATCTTATTTTTTGAAAAATAAGATACTTGCCTATTCTAGCGGAGCGATCGGCGAATCGACCCAGATTCGGTAGCGATCGCAGAGGATCCGGAGTTATGACGGTGGCGAGTCTTTGCCTGTATTCTAAAGACTGTTGCCTATGCATTCCAGTCGGGATATGAGTCGCCATGGGTCACCCATCCGAGCCCCCCGCTCCTTTAATCACGATCTACCGATCCGAGAGCGAAATGCGCCAGCCCCTGCGCCTATTCCGTCATATGGGGCAGGACTTGCTGGCGAGTCGGGAGTTAGCCTGGCGGCTCATGGTGCGAGACATTAGCGCCCAGTACCGGCAGTCCATACTGGGGCTACTGTGGGCCTTTATGCCACCCATTATGACGGCCCTGGGGGTGGTGGTGGCTAAGAATAGTGGGGTAGTTAATATTGGCTCTACGGATCTGCCCTATCCGGTCTACGTGGTGTTTAGCATGGCCCTCTGGCAAACCTTTGTCGAGGCTTTAACCGGCCCCCTGGCGGCGGTCACCCAGGCTAAACCCATGCTGGCGAAGGTTAACTTTCCCCGTGAGGCCTTGATTTTGGCCAAGTTAGGAGAGGTATTTTTTAACTTTGGGATTAAGTTGATTTTAATTATTGGCCTCTTTCTATGGTTTCGGGTGGGGGTTAGCTGGTTTGTGGTGTTGGCGCCGGTAGCCCTGGTGCATTTAATTTTATTAGGCACGGCGATTGGCCTCTGTCTGGCTCCCTTGGGCATGCTCTATGGCGATGTTTCTCGGGCATTAACCCTGGCGATCGCACCCTGGCTCTTACTCACCCCAGTCCTTTACCCGGTACCTACCCAGGGCTGGTTTGGGTTGCTTGTCAGCCTTAACCCCGTTACTCCCCTATTGGTTACCACCCGAGAACTGGCCACCCATGGGGTGGTTTCCAATTCCGTGGGATTCTGGTTGGCCAGTCTGTTTACCCTGGTAACTTTGTTATTGGCCTGGCTCCTTTATCGTCTGGCCATGCCCTTTTTGATTGAGCGGATTAGCGCCTGAACCCAGGCTCTAATCCCCCTAATCTGTAAACTTCAGCCGATGGCGGAAGTTTGCCACCGACTCCGCAATCCCCAGGGCAATAAAATTAGTCAGCATCGACGATCGCCCGTAGCTCAACCAGGGTAGGGGAATACCCGTAATCGGGGCAACCCCAATGGTCATACCAATATTGATGGCGGTATGGAACAGCAGCATGCCAAAGATCCCCACCGCTAGCAGGGAGCCAAAATTATCCTTGGCATTTTGGGCAATCACCAGCAGGCGAAAGAAAATGATCAGGTAGACCAGCAAAACCACCAGGCAACCAACCAATCCCCATCCTTCCCCGACGGCGGAAAAAATAAAGTCAGTGTGCTGTTCAGGAATAAAATTAAGCCGGGTTTGGCTGCCCCCCTGCCAGCCCTGACCCCAGATCTGGCCGGCCCCAATGGCAATACGGGACTGAATCAGGTGGTAGCCAGCCCCCAGGGGGTCCTTACCAGGATCGAGGAATAGAATTAAACGGTCCTTCTGGTAGTCCTTTAAAAGTCCCCAAAAGACCTGGCCTAACTTGCCCGAGATCAGGCTGAGGGCGGTTGCCATGACGGTGGCAAACCAGCGCCAGGGTAAGCTAAACCAGGCGATCGCCCCCATGCCAGCGCACCACAGTAGCCACAGGGGAATAGAAAGAGCGAAGAGAATCGCTGCCACCAGGGGAGATATCAACAACACTAACCAACCCGGCTTGGCGTTGGCCCAGTAAAGCATGGTGAGAATGATGGCACCAAACACCAGGGATGAGCCCAGGTCCGGTTGGAGAAATACCAAAACCCAGGGAATCGCCGTAATCCCCAGGGCCGTAATCAAACCGGGCAGGGTGGAGGCATCTCGACGGCTGAGGACGGCTGCCAGGGTAATAATTACCCCCATCTTGGCAAATTCTGAGGGTTGGATATAAAAACCGCCAATGCCGATCCAGGACTGGGCCCCGTTACCGACGGTGCCGATTAGCATCACCAGAATTAGGGACGCATTGGTGATCAGGTAAATGATCCAGTAGGATTGCTGTAGCCATTCATAGCGGTTGCGGGCGATCCAGAGGGCCAGGGCCAGGCTGATACAGCCTAACCCCAGATGGTTGAGGTCGTAACGGGTATGACCCAGCCGGTGCTGAATACCCAAGAGCACCACACTGGCAAAAACCGTCAGTAAAAACGGCAATAGAAATAGCACCCAGTCTACCTCTTGCCATCCCTCCATCAGGGTGCGCCAGCGTTTTTCTAAGGATAGATTTGCCATTGCTAGGTACCAGGCCAGACTAGGGGGTGAGGGCGGCAACCGAGACTCGGGCCGCCACCTGCTGGGCGATCGCCCACAGGGCTTGGGCTGCAGCCGACTCAGGCGCCTGCACCACAATCGGTATGCCCTGGTCACCACCCTGGCGTACGGGCATTTCTAAGGGAATACAGCCCAGCAAAGGAACTCCCAACTCGGCGGAGATTTTTTCCCCACCTCCCGATCCAAAGATGTCGTAGCGTTTTTCCGGGGCATCGGGGGGAATAAATACACTCATGTTTTCCACCACCCCCAGCACGGGCACCTGTAACTGCTGGAACATGCGTAAACCCCGTCGAGCATCGGCGATGGCTACATTTTGAGGCGTTGAAACAATCACCGCCCCTGCCATGGGGACGGCTTGGGCCAGGGTGAGCTGGGCGTCCCCCGTACCGGGGGGCATATCGACAATTAAATAATCTAGGTTGCCCCACTGCACCTGGTAGAGAAACTGGCGAATGACCCCGTTTAGCATCGGTCCTCGCCAGATGACTGGCTGGTCGGGATCAATCAAAAATCCCATGGATACCATTTTGACGCCGTGGTTGAAGGCGGGCTCCAGGATTTCCCCCTGGGGTCCTGGGCGCACGGTGATATCAGCCTGACTCAATCCCATCATCATGGGGGCGTTAGGGCCGTAGATATCGGCATCGATTAAGCCTACCGCCGCTCCCGCCTGGGCCAGGGCCACCGCCAGGTTGACGGCAACGGTGCTTTTACCCACCCCCCCTTTGCCACTGGACACCGCCACGATATTTTTCACCCCCTCAATGCCGGTGCGATCGGGTAGGGACTTCTGTTGCGGGGTTTCTGCGATTACCGCCACCTTCACGGACCTGACCCCCGGCAGAGTTTGGACGGCTCGCTCACAGTCCTCCACAATGAATTCCCGCAAAGGACAGGCAGGGGTGGTGAGCACCAGGGTAAAACTGACCTCACCCTGATCAATGGTGACCTGGCGAATCATATTGAGTTCCACCAGGCTTTTTTGTAGTTCTGGATCCTGGACTGGGCGCAAGACTTCCAGAACCGCATCAGGGGTGAGGGATACACTCATAGGAAAGGCTGTAAAAAGGAATCAGAGAAGACCGCAACTGGGAGATAGGCCGTGACGAGATATACAATGCATCGATCAACGGGATTTTAAGCGTTTGGGTTAAAGCTGCATCCATTCTAACTCCATCTATCCCCCCGATTAGCAATAGGGCCTTCTGGCTAAAGCCATGGATGGGGGATTGGCAGCCCAGCGATCGCTGGGTGCAGCTCTTGCTGTTTAGCCATTCATCTAACAACGTTGAGTTTCGCAACATTTTACCGCCTCCAGGGGGCTATCTCTGGTATCGGTACAGGTTTCAAGGTAGGTTAGACAATGACCTGAACCTGGCCTGCCTATCCGGTAGGTGCCATACCCAGGGCGATGCTTTGTTCCGGCCTAGATCACCCCGGAGCAACAGATGAAGGACGGGATGGTTTTTCCTGTCATTTAGTGTAATTGAGTGTTTATGGCTACTTCTCCAGTTTCCAGCCCCGCCAGTACCGACGATCGCCCCCCAGTGGATTCCCGCGATCGGGCCAGTACCATGCTGAAACAGCTCCAGGACCACATTTGTCAGGGGCTTGAGCAGCTTGATGGCGGCGCTACCTTTCAGGAAGATGCCTGGGATCGGCCCGAAGGGGGTGGCGGCCGCTCCCGGGTGATCAAGCAGGGTCATGTCTTTGAACAGGGCGGGGTAAATTTTTCCGAGGTCTGGGGTACCCACCTACCCCCCTCCATTCTGGTCCAACGTCCCGAAGCCGCTGGCCATAATTTTTATGCCACCGGCACCTCCATGGTGCTCCATCCCCACAATCCCTACATTCCCACCGTGCACCTGAATTACCGCTATTTTGAGGCCGGGCCGGTGTGGTGGTTTGGCGGTGGTATCGACCTCACCCCCTACTATCCCTTCGAGGCTGATGTGGTCCATTTCCACCAGACCCTGAAGGCGGTGTGCGATCGCCATAACCCCCATTATTATTCAGTCTTCAAACCCTGGTGCGATGAGTATTTCTACCTCAAGCACCGGCAGGAAACCCGGGGTGTGGGTGGGATTTTCTTTGACTATCAAGATGGCCAGGGACAGCTCTACCGCGGCCCTGATGGCGACAAAACCGCCGCCCAGGTCAGTCAGGCCCTGGGGGACCTACCCGCCAGGGGCTGGGAGGATGTGTTTAGCTTTGTTCAGGACTGTGGGCTGGCCTTCCTAACCGCCTATCAGCCCATTGCGGCAGCCCATAAAACCCAGGACTACGGCGATCGGGAGCGGCAATTCCAGCTTTACCGCCGGGGACGCTATGTGGAATTTAACCTGGTTTACGACCGGGGCACCATTTTTGGACTGCAAACAAATGGTCGTACCGAATCCATTTTGATGTCCTTGCCGCCCCTGGTGCGCTGGGAGTATGGTTATGCACCCCCGCCTGATAGCGTTGAGGCTCGCCTCTACGAGGTGTTCCTCAAGCCCCAGGATTGGGTGAACTGGTCCCTTTAGTTGTGCGCCATGGTGCCTGATGCCGAGCCTTCTGCCCAAACCTTGCTGCGGCTGTTGCAGTTAGCTAGCCCCGCCCTGCCGGTGGGGGCCTACAGTTACTCCGAAGGGTTAGAAACCCTGGTGAGTCAGGGACTGACCGATCCGGCTGGGATTTTACAGTGGTTGGAGCAGGAATTAGCCGGGGGATTAATTCGGGTGGAGGCTACCCTGCTCTATCGCCTCCATGGGGCGCATGGAGAAGACCTGAATGTCTGGAATCAATGGCTTTCAGCTCGGCGAGATACGGAGGAAGGCCGCCACCAAAGTTGGGCCATGGGCCGGGCCCTGGGGCGTCTACTGGCCCAGCTACATCCCGAACAGCAGGCCGCACTGGCCCAGATTACCTCCCCCTGGAACTATGTGGTGATTTTTGCCTTGATCAGTACCCACTGGCAGATTTCGCCGACGGCGGCGGTGTTGGCCTATCTCCACAGTTGGGCCGCCAACCTGATTACCGCCACCGTTAAACTGGTGCCTCTGGGGCAAACCCAGGGTCAGCAAATGCTCCTTGATCTCTATCCCAGCCTGGAAACCACGGCTCAGCAGTGCCAAGGGCTGGAACCTGAACAACTCAGCTTGAGTAATTGGGGTACATCCCTGGCTACTATGGAGCATGAGGCTATGTATAGTCGTCTATTCCGGAGTTAAGGCCTGGTAACCATGGGAATGCAAGTCTGGCCTGGGCGACCTCATCCCCTGGGAGCTACCTGGGATGGGGCTGGTACTAACTTTGCCCTCTTTTCTGAAAACGCCACAGGGGTGGATCTATGCCTGTTTGATGACCAAGGGCGGGAAACCCGATTGCCTCTGACCGAGGTGGAAAACTATGTGTGGCATGGCTATTTAGCGGATGTGGGGCCTGGTCAGCGCTACGGTTTTCGTGTTCATGGCCCCTACATACCGGCCCTGGGGCATCGGTTTAATCCCCATAAGCTGTTGATTGACCCCTATGCTCGTGCCCTGGAGGGGGACGTGCAATTGAATCCGGTGATTTTTGGCTACAACATGGCCGACATTACCATCAAGGACGCCGATCTGACCTTCTCTGAGGTTGACAGTGCTCCCTGCGTGCCCAAGGCCATCGTGATTGATCCCCACTTTGACTGGGGTAGCGATCGCCATCCCCACACCCCCTGGCACCGCACCATTATCTACGAAACCCACGTCCGCGGCCTCACCCAAACCCACCCCGAGCTACCGGAAGCCCTGCGGGGCACCTATGGGGGGCTGGGCCATCCAGTCATGGTGAATTACCTTAAGCGCCTGGGCATAACCGCCGTAGAGTTATTGCCGGTGCACCATTTCCATGCCTTTCCGGGCCATTTAGCGGGCACCGGGCTGCGTAACTACTGGGGTTACGATTCCATTGGTTACTTTGCCCCCTACTCCGGCTACAGCGCCTCAGGCCGGGTGGGGCAACAGGTGACAGAGTTTAAGCAAATGGTCAAGGCTCTGCACCAAGCGGGCATTGAAGTCATTTTAGATGTGGTCTACAACCACACAGGGGAGGGGAATCAACTTGGGCCTACCCTGAGTTTGCGGGGCATCGACAACCAGGCTTACTATCGCCTGGTGGAAGAGACGCCCCGCTACTACCTGGACTTTACGGGCTGTGGCAACTCCTTAAACGTGCGCCATCCCCAGATTCTCAAACTAATTATGGATAGTTTGCGCTACTGGGTGCTGGAAATGCACGTCGATGGCTTTCGCTTCGATCTGGCCTCAGCCCTGGCTCGAGAACTCTACGAAGTCGATAGTCTGGCGGCCTTTTTCGACATTATTCACCAAGACCCGGTGTTATCCACCGTTAAACTGATTGCTGAACCCTGGGACCTGGGAGAAGGGGGGTACCAGGTGGGTAATTTTCCCCTGTTATGGTCGGAGTGGAACGGTAAGTATCGGGACGCCATGCGGGACTTCTGGCGAGATCACCACTGTCGCCTGGGGGAATTTGCCTTTCGCCTGACGGGCAGTTCCGATCTGTATCAGGAGAATGGTAAGCGTCCCCACGCCAGCATTAACTTTATTACCTGCCACGATGGCTTTCCCCTCAGAGATCTGGTCAGCTATAACCAGAAACACAATATCGCCAATCAGGAAGATAACCGGGACGGGGAAAGCTATAATCGCTCCTGGAATTGTGGTACCGAAGGCGAAACCAATGATCCCGCTATTCTTACCCTCCGACAAAAACAGCAGCGGAACTTTTTAACCACCCTCTTGCTCTCCCAGGGTGTCCCGATGATTTTGGGCGGCGACGAGTTGGGTCGTACCCAGCAGGGCAATAACAATACCTACTGTCAGGATAGCCCCATTGCCTGGTACAACTGGCAGATGGGTGAAGACGGTCGCCAGCTACTAGAGTTTACCCGTAGCCTGATTAAACTACGCCTGTACCATCCCAACCTCTCCCGGCGCCATTGGTTCCAAGGGCGAGAAATCCATGGTTCTGGTATTCATGACATCGGCTGGTACAATCCCACCGGCCAGGAAATTACCCTGGAACAGTGGCAGGATGGTACCGCTAAGGCAATTTCTATTTTTCTGAATGGGGAGGAAGTCATCGGCCCCGGCGCCCAGGGAAATCGGGTGATTGACGACAGTTTTCTACTGATGTTTAATGCCCAACCCGCTGCCCAGGATTTTCGTATTCCCCCTACGGTGATTCGCTATGATTGGACTCTCATTCTAGATACCCAGAATCCCTCTGGCTTCATCACCGATCACCATGACTATCGGGTGAACGAGACTGTTACCCTGGCCGATTTTTCCGTGGTGGTGCTGCGTTGCCAGCCCTGGCTACAGGACAGAGGCTGACCGTGCCCACCTACGATCGCATCTACGCCATTGTCCGCCAGATTCCCTGGGGCCAGGTCGCCACCTACGGCCAGGTAGCGGAGTTGGCGGGCTTGATCGGTCAGCCCCGGCTGGTGGGCTATGCTCTCTATCGGGTCGATATGGCCACAACGGATATTCCCTGGCAGCGGGTGATCAATGCTAAGGGGGAGGTGTCCCACGCTGTGCAACGCCACGGCAGTGACTATCGCCAGCGAGCCCTACTGGAGGCAGAGGGCATTGAATTCAACGCCCGGGGACGCATCGATCTGAAGCGTTACCGCTGGCAACCATCTCCCCAGCAGTTGCGGCAATCTTTACCAGCTCTTGAGGGGGGGTGGGGACATGGGAGCGAGGATTAGCCTAATCCCCAGTCTAGATAGAAGGACGGGGTACTAGGGGGGGTGGTCCATGCCCTAGCCGCCGGGGCTCCGCCTACAGGACTCCCTTGGAACTGGGAATCAGGTGGGACCGCCGGGGATCTATCTCCACCGCCATCCGCAGGGCTCGGGCAAAGGCTTTAAAGCTGGCCTCAATAATGTGGTGGGAATTAATCCCATCTAGCTGGCGCAGGTGTAGGGTCATCTGGCTGTGATTCACCACCGCTACAAAAAACTCCCGCACCAGTTGGGTATCGTACTGCCCTACCCGCTGGCTGGGAATATCTAGCCCATAGCTGAGGTGGGGCCGCCCCGAAAAGTCGAGGGCTACCTGCACCAGCGCCTCATCCAGGGGGGCGAGGAAATGGCCGAAACGGGTAATCCCCTGGCGGTTACCCAGGGCTTCGTGTAGGGCCATACCCAGGGTAATTCCTACATCTTCGTTGGTGTGATGGTCGTCAATGTGGGTATCACCCTGGGCCTCGATCTCCAGGTCAATTAACCCATGGGAGGCGATTTGATGGAGCATGTGGTCCAAAAAGGGGATGCCGGTCTGAGCTCGACACAGACCCGTGCCATCCAGGTTGAGGTTGACCTGGACATGGGTTTCTCCAGTTTTGCGGCTCACCTGGGCACGGCGCAGTGGCAGGCTGGTAGGGGAGAGGGGACGGTCTTGGGTTTGCATGGCAGACTCCTGGGCAATGGTTCCCATTGTATAGCCTCTACCCCGTTGTCCACCCCAGAGGCCAGCCAGAACTCCTATCCAGGTTGGGTTTTCCAGGTCCGACTGGCTGTCTCCTCAGATTAGAACAGCTTAGATCAGCTCCGATTAGATCCGCTGGTCCGTAGGGAGGTAGGCCATCGACGGAATCCAGCTACAGGTCTTCGGGCCTCTCCTCTGCAGACAGCATTAAAGCCCGAGCGGTTTCCATGCGATCGGCCGCGCTGGGGTGCTTATCCTGACGCCAGCGCAGAATGCGGGGAAAGCGGACAGAAATACCCGACTTATGCCGTGGCGAGGCGGCAATGCCCTCGAAGCCAATTTCAAACACCTGTAGGGGTTCCACCGATCGCACCGGCCCAAAGCGTTCCAGGGTATGGCGGCGGATCCAGCTATCTAGGGCCTTAATTTCCCGGTTGTCTAAACCACTATAGGCCTTGGCAAAGGGTACCAGTTCGGTCCCCTGCCAGAGGGCAAAGGTATAGTCGGTAAACAGGTTAGCCCGCTTGCCCCGCCCCGCCTGGGCATAGATTAAAACCCCATCCAGGCTCATGGGATCAACCTTGTATTTCCACCAGTAGCCCCGCTTCCGTCCCACCAGGTAGGGGCTGTCCACCGCCTTAATCACCACCCCCTCAGCGCCCCGGTGCCGGGCTTGATCCCGGTGGGCCGTGAGTTCCGCCAGAGACTGAAAGCCAAAGGAATGGCAGTAATGCAGGTGGGGGTGGGGATAGCGCTGGAGTAGCTGGGCCAGGCGCTGCTGGCGATCGCCCAGGGGGTAGGGGCGGAGGTCCTGGCCCTCCTGCTCCAGTAGATCGTAGGCGATGAAGTGAACCGGATGGTCCGCCAGCAGGCGCTTGCCCACCTGCTTCCGACCCAGGCGCTTCTGCAGGTGGTGAAAGGGGAGGGGACGGTCCTGCTGCCAGCAGAGCAATTCTCCATCCATCACCAGACCGTTGGGCCATTCCTCCAGGGCCGCTGCAATTTCAGGAAACTGGGGGGTGATCAGCTCTTCCCCCCGGGACCAGATAAATACCTGATCGGCGCGGCGTAAAATCTGGGCTCGGATGCCATCCCACTTCCACTCTGCCCGCCACTGGGAAAAACACTCCGGGGTGAAGCGATCGGGATCTAAGGGACTGGCCAGAAAAAAGGGGTAGGGTTGGCTGGCATGGACCAGGCCGGTTTCCGGGCTAGTTAGGTGGGCATAAAAGGCCAGGTTGGGGGTAAAGTCTCCGATCAGGCGATGGGCCAGGAGGGCCCTATCCAGGCCGCTGGCGGCGGCAAATCCCTGTAGTACCAGTTGCTCCGAAACCCCACAGCGAAAGGCCCCGGTGAGAATTTTATTTAAGACAAAGACCTGGTCGGGGGGCAGGGCTGACCACCAGGCGAGAATTAAATCCTGTCCTTCGGCCTCATCAGAGGTTGCCCTAGCCTGGGGCAGGATAGTTTCCATCCACTGGTGCAGGGCCAGGGGAGGCGGGTGGGTGGGGGTTAGGGGTAGGTCTGCCAGCAAGAGGGTAATCACCTCTGCCGAGTCCCCCACCTGGGCGTAGCACTCGTCAAACAGCCATTCCGCCATGCCACTCACCCGCAGAAATACCTGGCGCAGCAGGCGGGCGGTAACCAGGCGGCGGCGAGTTTTGCCCATCAACAGATAGAGGGCCCAGACCTGATCGGCGGGGGGAGCGGTCTCAAAGTAGACCTGCAGCGATCGCACCTTTGCCTGGGTAGAAGTTGTGCTATCCAACTCCTCAAATAACCGGGTAAATCGCTCCATGGTGGGGGGCAGGGGGAATTTAAACGGGGACCGGCACCGCCGCTGGCGACAGGGTCAACACCTCTACCCCCGTTTTAGTGACCGCGATGGTGTGTTCAAACTGGGCCGAGAGGCTGCCATCTACCGTGGTTGCTGTCCAACCATCGGCCATAATCTGGGCCTCGTAGGAACCCAGGTTAATCATGGGCTCAATGGTAAAGACCATGCCAGGCCGCAACTTCGCCCCCTTACCCCTGACTCCGTAGTGGGGAATCTGGGGCGCTGTGTGGAAGATTCGGTGTACCCCGTGACCAACAAAGTCCCGGACCACCGAAAACCCCTCTGCCTCCGCGTGTTCCTGAATGGCGGCGCCAATATCGCCGACCCGACCGCCGGGCTTGACCGCCTCAATACCCCGCCACAGACACTGCTCCGTCACCTCTACCAAACGCCGGACTAAGGGGGGTGGGTCGCCCACTAGAAAGGTGCGGGAGGTGTCGCCATGGTAGCCATCCACAATGGGCGTGACATCGATGTTGATAATATCCCCATTCCGCAAAATCTCCTCGGCCCTGGGAATCCCGTGGCAGATCACCTGATTCACACTGGTGCAAATTGACTTGGGAAAGGGCATCACCGCACCAGCGTAACCCAGGGGAGCGCTTTTTGCCCCCCGCTGGCGGGTCCAGTCCTCTGCTAGATCATTTAGTTCCAGGGTGCTGATCCCCGGTTTTACCATGGGGGTCAGGTAGTCTAGTAGCGCCGCGGCGGTCTGACCGGCTATACGCATTTTCTCCAGTTCCCGACTGGAGAGCAGAATGACGACATCGGAGAACTGTTGCTGATCTGGCAGGGTCATAAAGAATTAAGGCACAAAAGTTAGAACCTGATTTCAGTATATCCCTCTGCTTTGGCTATCGGCCCAGGTTTGACCCAGCTCCCCGAGGGCGTAGAACCGATTTCTTAATGGAGCTAACCACTCCATAGAAAAACTTCAGGGCTGGGGCTGGAACCTGAACAGATTCGCAATAATCTATGGGAGATCCCAGGATAGACAGATGGGTTTCATAGGAAACACTTTTCAATTATCGACAAAACTTAAAGCATTTCCTATGAATACCATGGCCATTCTTCCTAACCTTTGGCTGTTCCTGGCAAAGGTCTAAGGTTTGCCTTGCCAGGGGAAGGGCGAGGTTGCCCCCTGGTTTGTGCAGCCTTGGGCCTGCCTACTCCCACTCAATGGTGCCAGGGGGTTTGGAGGTAATGTCGTACACCACCCGATTGACCCCTGCTACTTCGTTAACGATGCGATTGGAGAGGGTTTCCAGCAACTCGTAGGGCACCCGCGACCAGTCGGCGGTCATGCCATCTTCACTGCTGACTAAACGTAGCACGATGGGATAGGCATAGGTGCGTTGATCCCCCATAACCCCCACAGTGCGAACGGGTAGGAGCACCGCAAAAGCCTGCCAGAAGTCGTTGTAGATGCCTTGCTTATGGATTTCGTCCCGGACGATGTAGTCGGCATTCCGGAGGATCTCCAGGCGTTCCTCGGTAATTTCGCCAATGATACGAATCGCTAACCCCGGACCGGGAAAGGGATGGCGACGGACAATCTCTTCTGGTAAGCCAATGGACATGCCCACCTTGCGAACTTCGTCTTTAAATAACTTACGCAGGGGTTCCACCAGTTTGAACTGTAGATCCTTGGGGAGACCGCCGACGTTGTGGTGGCTTTTGATCTTAACGGCGACGCGCTCTCCAGTTTTGGGGTCCACATTGGTATCTGCCGACTCAATCACATCGGGGTAGAGGGTACCCTGGGCCAGGTAGTCAAAGGGTCCCAGTTTTCTCGACTCCTCCTCAAAGACGCGAATGAACTCATGGCCAATGCGTTTGCGCTTTTCCTCGGGGTCAGTAATGCCAGCCACCCTGGCCAGAAACCGTTCCTGGGCTCGAATATGGTGAACCGGAATGTGGAACTGCTCCTGGAACAGTTTGATCAGCCGTTCGGGCTCTTCCTTACGCATAAACCCCTGATCGATAAACATGCAGGTCAGCTGATCGCCGATCGCCTCATGTAATAGAAAGGCCAGGGTAGAGGAGTCAACCCCTCCGGACAGGGCCAGCAGTACCTGTTTATCGCCCACCCGTCCCCGGACCTCACGGATCGCCTCTTCTACGAAGGCGGCGGTGGTCCAGGTGGGCTGACAGTGGCAGATGTGGTAGACAAAATTGCGAATCAGGGCAAGGCCTCCCTGGGAATGGACCACCTCGGGATGGAATTGCACACCGTAGAGTTTACGCTGGTGATCGGCCACGGCGGCCCAGGGGGTGTTGTGGGTGTGGGCCAGGACCGAAAACCCCCTGGGCAACCGGCTCACGGCATCGCCATGGCTCATCCACATGGTGGTGCCGGCTTCCACATTGGTGAGCAGATCGGTGGGATCGTCAATGAGTAAATTGGCTTTACCGTATTCCCCCCGGTCGGCCCGCTCTACCTGGCCACCCAACTGTTGCACCATCAGCTGCATACCATAACAAACCCCCAGGATGGGAACGCCCAAGTTCCAGATTTCTGGATCGCAGTGGGGAGCCGCCTCAGCGTAGACTGAGCTGGGGCCACCGGAGAGAATAATGCCCCGGGGGTTGAGTTGCCTCAGTTGCTCCGCTGTGGTGCGGTAGGATAGCACCTCGGAATATACTTCGGTCTCTCGGATACGCCGGGCGATGAGTTCTGAGTATTGGGATCCAAAGTCAAGAATAACCAGCATCTGGCGGTTAACTTCAGGCAGAAAGGGTTCCTGCAGGGAGGAGAGGGGTTCGGTTTGCAAAGACACGGCTAAATCCTGGGGATGGACAGGGCAAGGGAAACGATGGTTGGAGAGAGTTGAAGCACTTTAAGTAGTCTGGGATCCTGAGGATCGGGATTGGGGGGCAAGCCAGGAGAAAATCCTTAGCAGCTAGTCCCAGGGGTCATGGATAGCGGTCCCAACCCTGGAGTTAGGACGGCCAGCTAACCCTAGAGTTTTGGTCAGTATGTCCTAACCACAGCAGGTTTTAAATAGGCAAATGTAAAAAAAATATTGGTCTTTGGGCAGACCAGGGGATCAGGTCTGGTTGCACCGACCCTGGGCAGGGTAAAAATCTGGAGAAGATAGCCAGGCAATGCAGACCTGGGAAAACTGGTCAGAGGAAAAACATTGCCCCCGTTGCCCGGGACTAGGGTTATAAAAAATTATTCTGTAGCTTAGTCTACCAAAACTTGGTGGAGCAGAGTTTTTCCCGTGGGGCTGGTGGCTACAATCCGGCGATCGCGGTTAAAAACCATTGATCCAATCCTCAGCGATCGCCCCGTCAGGGTGGTGACGTAGTCCCTGGCCCGCTGATCAATACGGCTGACCATGTGGTCATAAACGTACTGGGCCATCCCGTGCTTCTGTAGCAGGGTGAACCCGGCCTCCACCGTAGGTTCCTGCAGCACCGCCTGAATCACCGCCAGGGGAACGCCCTGGGCGGCGCAGCAGGCGGCTAGAATTTCCTGCCGACCATCCGCCAGGTGATGGTGGGTGTGAAAGATACCCCCCGCTAGTTTTAACAACTTGCCGTGGTATCCCAGTAGTAATACCCCCTGCAACTGTCGTTCCGCTGCCTCCAGTAAGAGGGGACCCAGCCAGTTGGCAGTTTTGATCCGACGCTGGGGATCAATGCCCAACTGGAGGGCCAGATCCAGGCCATTTTCCCCCAGACAGAACACCAGCACTGGATAGCTAGCGGCCAGGTGGGCCAGGGTTTGGCGGGCTTGGTCCAGCTGGCCGGGGGCACTGAGGGGGGCGGCGATACCGGAGGTGCCCAGGAGGGCGAGCCCGTCTATGACCCCAAAGGCAGCGTTCGAGGTCCGCTCCGCCAGGCTGCGACCCTCGGGCAAAATCACCGTGACCCGTAGGGTTTTACCCACCGGCAGCCAGGGGATCAGATGGTGCTGCATGAGTTGGCGGGCGTAGCCGTAGATGGCCGGTTCTCCCCCCGGATGGCGGCCCAGCCCTTCGCCCCCCATCAGCAGCAGGGGTTCGCCCTGGTCTGGACTGCCCCAGGTGACCATCGACCAGATCGGGGTATGGCGGGTGAGGTCCAGGTTATCCCCCGGATCGCTGTGGGTAATGGCCAGCACCGCACCGTCGGGGAGGGGCGCCAGTTGGTGAATGGGAAGGGTGGCGGTCTGGTCAGGGTTGACCAGGTTGAGGGTAATTTGATCGGGGCGATCGCCCTGGTCTAGTAGACAACGCAGGGCAGCCATAGCGGCGGCGCAGGCAAAGACCGGTAGGGTATAGCCCGATCGGGGCGGGACGGATATGGTCGGGTCAACCATGGTAGCAACAGGGAAATTTTCCTAGCGATCCTGCCGTAGGGTCAGGGTGTCCAAGGACTTACCGGGGGGCAGGTTGATAAATACCCGATCGCCCGCCTCCAGGCCAGTTAGGATCTGAATTTTATCCCCTGCCTGGGGACCCAGGGTGACGGGCTGGAAAACGATATCCTGGTCCTTACCCGGCACCAGTAAGCCGGTTTGGCCGCGCTGGGTAACCACGGCCACCGTGGGCACCACCAGGGCGTCGGCCACCTGATCGGCAATGAAGGCAACATTCACGGTCATGTTCGATCGCAGTTGGTCTTTGCCACTGTCTAATTGAATACGGACCTGAAACAGGGTGACATTTTGGCGTTCAATGGCCTCCGGGGCGATGCGCTTGACTCGACCCCTAAAGATTTGCTTGGCCAAGCCATCGGCTTCCACCTCTACCCGTTGTCCCAGTTGGATGATGCCGATATTGGCCTCTGGTACCTCCGCCAGCACCTCCAGGTCTTGGGCCAGGGCCACAATGGCCGTAGAGGTAGCGGAGGAGGCCTCGGAGGCGGAGGTGGTGGGGGTGACAAAGGCTCCGGCGGTGGCAAACTTTTGGGTAATTACGCCGGCAAAGGGAGCTCGAATTTCCCGTTCCCTCAGCCGCACCAGACTACCCTGTAATTGGGCTTTCGCTTGGGCTAGGCGGGCCTGGGCCTGGGCTACCGCTTCCGGTTGGGGTTGGCTTTCCAGGTCCTGGAGGCGCTGTTGGGCCTCCCTTACCCGGGATTGGGCCTGGGTTACCCCTGCCTGGGCGCTGCGTTGTTCTCGCTCGGCGCTGTCCAGGGCGGTGCGGGCGATCGCCCCCTGGTTAAAGAGGGCCTGGCTGCGGCCCAGCTCAGCTACCGCTAGATCGAGGCGGGCTTGGGCGTCTACTACCTGGGTCTGGGCTGTGGCTACGACCGCCCTGGCCTGGTCTATTTCCGCGGGACGGCTGCCCCGGCGCACGGCCATCAGAGCGGCCTCCGCCTCCGCTACGGCGGCCCGGTACTGGTTGATCTGGGCGGCAATATCCCGACTCTCCATGCGGGCAATTAGTTGGCCCTGGTTAACCCGATCCCCCTGCTCCACATAGAGATGCTCCACAATGCCCGCATTGGCAGGGCTGAGGTTAACGGTTTGCCCCGGTTTGACTCGCCCACTGGCACTCACCCGCACCGTCAGGGGTTGGAGACTGGCGACGGTGGTAAAGGTGTTGATGTCGTAGGGGGCAGACCGACTGCGCCAGATCAGGGTACCGATGCCAAGGCTCACCAGCATCGCCCCGACCAGCAGTGCCCCCAGCCACACTGGCAAAGTCCGCTGTTGACTAGAGAAGGGAAAGGCCATAAATACCCAGGGGCGATCGCACTATATTAAGGGGTCCCCATCTATTCTGGCGGTTCTGGCGGTGGTTTTACCACTCCGTAGGCGATCGGGACCAGGTTTGAGCCGCACTCCTTTTGTCCTCATAATTAAATAACCCCCAAGGCCATAGGCCTCGGGGGCGGTTTAACATAGTTAAGTTTAGTATAGAAATGAAACAGGGCCTTGACATTTATAGTTTGCAACTAACGGCAAAGAAAGGAAATGATCTTGATTACCTTTTCCAGTGATTAAAATCACCGACGATCGTTTTCATGGCTTAAATACTGCCCTTCTGGGAGCGAAAAACCAGGTGCCCTGGGGAGACCCGGCGGGAACAGGCTATGCTATCTGTTGTGAATTTCTCCTGAGGGGGCGCCATGGGTCGGCTCAATGGGTTACTAGGCTTGGGTCTCTGCTGTATGGTGGGCTTGGCTATGGGTGCCTGTCGTTCCCCTCAGAAGGCCGATAGCCCGGCTCCTGTTAACTCCCAGCCAGCGGTGGTGCAGCCGGTTTCTCCCGCCCCATCCCAGGTCACCCCTGACTCCACTGCTGCTCCCCCTGCTCCAGTCCCTACTCCCCCGGCCGAAGTGGGTACCCCTATCACTCCTCCCCAGGCGGCCCAACTAATTGCTGCCCAGCCAGAAGCCCGCATTAATCTCCGCTCCGCTCCTGCCCCTACCGCCGCTGCCAGGGGCTACGGGCTGGTTGGCGATCCTGTGCAACTGCTCAGATCAACCCAGGCTAACGATGGCCTCTGGTACTACGTGAAGTTTGAACAATCGGGGGCAGAAGGCTGGATCCGGGGAGACTTTATCAACCTGGCCGGTCGTCCCCAACCCCTGCCCAGCCGTGTTGCCCAAGGTGGTCAGTGCAAGGGGGTGATGGAGTCCCTGGCCTTTACTGCCTACTACGATGACACGGGGTTTACCCTGGTGCGGTTTCTTAATCTGGAGACCAGAAATAGCTTTGACGGTTCCCTGACCCGACAGGGGAATGATCCCCAGGGAAAACCCCTTTATGTGGGTACCGCTAGCCCCCCCGCCGGAGGTAGCTACGGGGTGCAGATCATCGATTTGTCGGGGGGTAAGCCAGGTGGCGGCTCCCAATTAACCCTTAACTACAGTGGGATGGCCGGTACCGCCCTTTGTCCCTAATCCAGTCCCTAACCCCTAACCCTCCTGCAGAACCCTTGAACATTTCTGAATTGTCATCGGCTAAGGTCGCTATTGTCCACGAGTGGTTGCAGGCTCGGGCAGGCTCTGAAAAGGTGGTAGAACAAATGCTTGGTTTGTTTACCCAGGCGGATTTGTTTGCCCTGGTCCATTTTCCCCATCCCCAGGGAGGACCGCTCCTGCCTCCCCATAGGCGGGTACAGACCTCTTTCCTGCAGCACCTGCCCCTGGCCCAGAAGTACTTTCGCCACTATCTGCCCCTCATGCCCCTGGCGATCGAGCAGTTTAACCTGGACCCCTACGATCTGGTGATCTCCAGCAATCACGCTGTGGCTAAAGGGGTGATTACCCGGGCTAATCAGTTACATATCAGTTATGTCCACACCCCGATTCGGTATGCCTGGGACCTGCAACATCAATACCTGAGCCAGTCCGGTTTGAAGGGGATAGGGGGTGGCCTTACCCGTCTGATTCTCCATTATCTGCGTCTCTGGGATCTGGCCGCTGCCAGTCGGGTTGACTGCTTTTTGGCTAACTCTCGCTACGTCGCCAGGCGAATTTGGAAAACCTATCGCCGCCCGGCTACGGTCCTTTACCCGCCGGTGGCCGTGGATCGGTTTCGCTGGCACCGCGATCGGGAAGATTTTTACCTCACGGTCTCCCGCTGTGTGCCCTATAAGCGGGTCGATCTATCGGTGGCCGCCTTTAACCAACTGGGTTGGCCCCTGGTGGTGATGGGGGATGGTCCAGGTCTGGAACAACTGCGGCGATCGGCCAGGGAAAATATAACCTTTATTCAAAATCCTTCCGACGCTCTGGTGGCTGATTACATGGAGCGCTGCCGGGCCTTTATTTTCCCCGCCGAGGAAGACTTTGGCATTACCGTTGTTGAAGCCCAAGCCGCTGGAGCGCCGGTGATTGCCTATGGTCAGGGTGGTAGTGGGGAAACTGTCCGGCCCGGCCAGACTGGCGTTCTGTTTCACCAGCAAACCGTTGACGATCTGGTGGAGGCGGTCAATTATTTCGAGCAAATTCGCAGTCACTTTACCGCTGAGATCATTCGTAACCATGCTGAAACCTTTTCAGAACAGCGCTTTCGCCAGCAATTCTGGGATTTTGTCAACCATCAGTGGGTGAATTTTTGTCAGGGTAATGGCTTAGAGTAAGGACGGGAACCCAGGGCAATGAGCAGGCGTATGTTTCTTCCACAACGGGCGGTTAATCCAGTTAAGGCTTCTTTGAAAATGTCCAGTCGCTCCATTCCCATGGTGGGTTTACTGGCTACCGCTGACCTGCTGGCCTTGGTGCTGGCGGGGGTGGTTAGTGTTTACGGGCGACTCGCCCTGGATGGCCGTTACCTGCCCGCCCTCTACGGGCAACTTTGGCCGGTCCTGGGGGTCTTTATCCTGGCCTATGGTCTGACCGGACTCTATCCCGGGGTTTGTGTGAGTCCCGTAGACGAGTTACGGCGAGTGGTAATATCGACCACCTTTATTTATCTGGTGTTGGGGTCTGGTATCTTTCTGGTGCGTCAGGGAGAAACCTATTCCCGCAGTATATTTTTATTGGCCTGGTTTCTCTCCCTTATATTTGTCCTTCTGGGTCGATGGCTGGTCCGTCACCTATTCGCCAGATGCGACTGGTGGGGCTATCCCGTATTAATTCTGGGGGCGGGGCGGACCGGAGAACTGGTGATTCAAACCTTGAAAAACCAGCCCTGGTTTGGTCTTAAACCCCTGGCCGTGCTGGATGATAACCCGGCTATAAAAGGACAACTGGGCGGTATTCCCGTGGTGGGAGCCCTGGCCCTGGCCCCCCTGCTAGCTCGTCAGCGAGATATTCACTATGCCATTGTGGCGATTCCAGGGGTGAATCGCCAACGCCTGCTGACTATTTTGGAAGAGTATGGCCACAGTTTTGCCCATCTCCTGATGATTCCTGACCTGTTTGGGCTGGCCAGTCTCTGGGTAGGGGCGAAGGATCTGGGCGGTATTCTCGGGTTAGAAATCAGTCAACGGCTGCTCTTGCCTCGTTCTCGGATCACCAAGGCCCTCCTGGACCTCTGGTTGACCCTGATCCTGGGGGCCCTACTCTTACCTCTACTGCTGGTGATTACGATTCTAATTAAGCTGGATTCCCCGGGGCCATTGTTTTACGGTCAGCAACGCCTGGGCCGCTATGGTGCTCCCTTTGTGGCCTGGAAGTTTCGCACCATGGTAGACAATGCTGATCAGGTATTGGAGAACTATTTGCAGGCCAATCCCGATCTGCGTCAGCAATGGGATGCCGATCACAAGCTGCGTTACGATCCCAGGGTGACCACCGTTGGTCGCTTTTTAAGGCGTACCAGCCTAGACGAATTACCCCAGCTCTGGAATGTGTTGCGGGGTGAGATGAGCCTGGTGGGGCCTCGCCCCATTGTTGGTGATGAGATTCAACGCTATGCCGAAACCTACAGGCTTTATACCCGGGTTTTGCCAGGGTTAACTGGGTTATGGCAGGTTTCGGGACGTAATAATATTTCCTACCCTGCCCGGGTTAATCTGGATGCCTACTACGTTAGAAACTGGTCTGTATGGCTGGATATTTATATCCTGGTGAGAACTATCTGGGTGGTTATCACCGGGGAGGGAGCCTATTAGGTGATCTAGCCCTAGCCACCCGGTCCTCAGCGTTCTGGCCAAAGCTATAGGTTTAAGGGTGACTGGCGATCGCCCCGGCAGGGTTGGGGCCGGGCTAGAATAGGGGGGTAGCCCTAACTCCGGGTAAGGGGCTGGAGGGCAGCTAGAAGCCCTACCCAGCCTTGACCCCTCAATGCTGTCCTTAGGGTTATGACCAGAGCTATTTAATTCCCCTATCCTCTGCTGTAGCGGATTTCACTCGGGTGAAGTGCGATGTCATCACCCCCCCTGCCCTCCCTTATCAAGGGGGGGGGTACAGCGTGAAACTCCAACAGCCAGGCAATGGGGGGTAGGACTGAGCAATTGGGTGTCTCACTCTATCGAAAACCGCTATATGGATTTTACGACGGCTTTACCGACTGGCTTAATTACTTTGCGAGAGGGAGTGGAAGCTGCTCTGGTGGTGGGCATTGTGCTGGCCTGCTTGAATAAGGCTGACTGTCAGCGTCTCAACCCCTGGGTCTACGGTGGAGTGGCCGCCGGTTTAGCTGGCAGTGCCATGGTGGGCCTGGCTTTGGGCATCAGTCTTCAGCAGGTTCAGCAGGTGCTTCCCCATCTGCGGAGTACGGTCACGCCCCTCCTGAATATGCTGTTTGGGGCGATCGCTATCCTGATGCTGAGTTGGATGCTACTGTGGATGACCCGGCAGGCTCGCAGTCTCAGGGGTGAAATTGAGGGAGCTGTCCAAACCGCTCTGCAGGCAGGCGAGACGGCGGGCTGGGGAATTTTTAGTCTGGTCTGCATTGCCGTCCTGCGGGAGGGCTTTGAAACCGTTCTGTTTATCTTTACCAATGTCGAAGCCAGTCTAAGTGCTGCCCTGGGTGCCCTGGTTGGATTGGGGGGCGCGGCCTTGGTGGGGGTAGGGCTATTTCGTTGGGGGGTCACCATTAACCTGAAGCAGTTCTTCCAGGTGATGGGGATACTACTGCTTATGATTATTGGCGGCTTAGTGATCTCAGTGCTAAAAAACCTGGATGCGGGGCTGGCCACCCTTAGCCAGGTTGGGGGCACCTACGGGGATCTGTGTATTTCTCAAGCGTCCTGTGTTTTAGGTCCCCTGCTCTGGGACACCAGTCGTATTTTGCCCGATCGCCAGTTTCCAGGCATTTTGCTCAAAACCCTCTTGGGTTACCGCGATCACCTCTACCTTCTGCAGGCGATCGCCTACGGGGGCTTCTGGATCATTGTGGGCGGTAGCTATTTTCGCAGTCTTAACCCCCATCCGGGTCAGAAAACCGTCCAGGCGGGTCCACCCCCCGTTTAATTGACTACGGTTGCTTCGCAGGCCCCAATGCTAACCCAGCTACCACTGCATTCCCCTTCTCCATCGTCGTACCATTCCTTCTTCCAGATCGGGGCACTGTGCTTCAGGGTGTCAATGGCATACTGGCAGGCGGTAAAGGCTTCCGATCGATGGGGGCAGCCGATCGCTACCAGTACGCTGATTTCACCCACCTGTAACCGGCCAATCCGATGGTGAATGACCACCCGATTCACCAGGGGCCAGGTCTGGTAAATCTGGGCCGCGATCTGGCGAAAAACTGCCAGGGCCATAGGTTCGTAAGCCTGGTACTCTAGCGCCATCACTGCCCTGCCGTCGCTGTGGTTGCGCACCACGCCGCTCATAACCACCACGGCACCATTACAGGGCTGATCTGCCAGGCTGTATGCCGTATCCAGACTGAGGGGCGCAAAGGTAATGCGAAAGTTAGGGCAAGGGGTGGTCCCAGGGGTGGAAGGGGCGATCGTGACCATGGCGGCTGGGATGGCAGGGATAGGGACACTGGCCAGATCATAGCAGAGGGGGTTGGGGTGAGTTTTCAAATATGGGCTCAGGCTCTCCTGGTTGACCTATCAACGCTAGACTTAATCAATAACTGGTTTCCTTTTGACGTTTCAAACATCCTCTAACCCTGGTTCGCTGGTCAATAAATACCTATGGTTACTACTGGGTTGATTTTGCTGGTGGCGATCGCCATTCTGGTGTGGGGCTACCGCCGCGCCCTTCCCTACGGCACCCCCGGCCTGTTGGCCTGGCTGCAATCCGTAGTTTTGATGGCTCCCTGGTTGCTGTTTTTCGGTTTGGTGGCCCTGGGGGTTTATGTAAATCTGGTGGCGGTCCTGGTTCTTTTACTGGTGTCTACAGCTATCTATATCTATTTGGGGCGGCGGTTGCGCGCCCTGGCCCAGTCCAGTCCTGCTCCCATCCTTACTCCCCTCCCTGAGAATGAGGTGGCGGCATCCACCGATCAGGTGACAGCGGCCCCTGTAACGGCGGCTGAGATCGCAATTCCAGCGGCGGATCTGGCCCAAATCGAGGGTATTTTTGGTCTCGACACCTTCTTTCGTACCGAAACCATAGCCTATGACCAGGGGGCGATCTTTCGTGGTAACCTGCGCGGCCAACCGGCGGAGACCCAGGCGGAGCTGAGTCGTTCATTGACAGAACGGTTGGGCGATCGCTACCGTCTGTTTTTAGTCGAAAATCAGGATCAGCGGCCAACGGTAGTGGTTTTACCCGCCAGTTTAGATCCAGTCAAAACCACCCCAACCCAGTGGGCGATCGCTAGCCTACTCGGTATCCTTACCCTGCTGACCGGGTTAGAGGCCGGGGCGCTGCTCCAGGGGTTTGACCTACTGCAGGACCTGTCCCGCTGGCCAGACACCGTACCCTTTCTGGTTGGGCTGTTGATCCTTCTGCTGAGCCATGAAGTTGGCCACTGGCTGCTGGCTCGCCGCCATCGCGTTCGCTTGAGTCCGCCCTTTCTCATTCCTACCTGGCAAATTGGCAGTTTTGGTAGTTTGACTCGGTTTGAGTCTTTGTTGCCTAACCGCACTAGCCTCTTTGATATTGCCTTCGCCGGTCCGGCTCTGGGGGGACTCGTTTCTCTGGGGATGCTGGTGGTGGGCCTGGTGCTATCCCATCCTGGCAGTGCCTTTCAACTACCCGTAGCCTTTTTCCAGGGATCGGTACTGGTGGGTACCCTGGCTCGGGTTGTGCTAGGTGATGTCCTGCAGGCGCCCCTGGTAGATGTTCACCCCTTGAGTATCTATGGCTGGCTAGGATTGGTAATTACCGCCCTGAACCTGATGCCTGCGGGGCGCCTGGATGGAGGTCGGGTGGTACAGGCGATTTATGGGCGCAAAATTGCCGGTCGTACGACCGTTATTACGCTGGTTCTGCTGGCCCTCGTCTCCCTAGCCAACCCCCTGGCCCTCTATTGGGCGGCTTTGATTGTAGTGCTCCAGCGTAACCTGGAGCGTCCTTGCCTGGATGACATTACGGAACCCGATGATACCCGGGCGGCCTTGGGACTGCTGGGTTTATTCCTGGCCCTGGCGGTGCTAATGCCCCTCACCCCATCTCTGGCGGGGTGGCTTGGAATTGGTGGTTAAATCGGTTCTGCCCATAGCTTCCTGATTATAGCTTTGGCCAGAACGCTGAGAACCGGATGGATCGGTGCAAGCCAAGACCAGATAGGCGTTCTGTTTCTCCTCCACTCCCTTGCCGGTGGCTAGGGCGATAAAAAACCCAACCCCTCAGATGATCGGGGGTTGGGCCAGGTGTAGCAGTGGCCAGTCCGCTTAGGACAAGACTGGGACGCTATAGGCTGAGAGCTACAGCTTTGCTCGGTATCCTGAGCTAAAGCTATATAGGGCTTTAGCCAGAACCCTGAGAACACGGTGAGTCGATAAAAGCTCCTCTGGGTTAGCGTTCTGGCTCACCTCCGTCTCGTGGGTGGCTACGACTAAGGGCTAAGGCGGTTTTGCCATCCCTGATTGACCTTAGCGGTAGCGCTTCTTGCGTCGGGCCACGGCCTTACGCTTACGCTTTTCCTGAGGGGTTTCAAAGTGACGACGACGCTTAACCTCAGAGAAAATTCCTGCCTTAGAAACCTGCCGCTTGAAGCGGCGCAGGGCTGATTCGATGCCTTCGTTTTCACCGACAACGACTTGAGTCATAGGAAGCTGCTTCTTTCTCCTTCTAGAAAATAATGGAACCGGTTGGCCTTACCACCGTAAGACCCAACCTATAACTTTGGCCAGAACGCCGAAAACAGAGTGAATCGGTCAATTTCACGGCTCGTAACAGGGGACAAGCCTGTCAGTTACGAGCTGTGAAAAGGCGAAGACTGGGTAGGCGTTCTGTCTCGCCTCCGCCCCGTTAAACGCGGCTACGGCTATAACAAAAGCTTAAAGGTCGCCTTGGGATGGTTGAGCCACCTCCTGCAATCCCAGGCCGATCTGTACAGACAGTAAAACCAGGGCACTCAATCCCTAAGGTTATAATTAGGGTATCACAGATAGGCGTTTTCTCTCTGGGTAACAAGAGGGGGTTGTCGAGGTTGCTATGGTTGGTCAAGGGGTTACCTCTCAGGCGCTACAGAGGTCTTTGCCCAGGCGTTGCTGGCAAAAGGTTTTCTCCTCAGGACGCAGGCTTTCGTAGGTGACATCGCGGCGCAGTAGCATACCGTTATGACCGGCTAACAATCGCGGCAGTTCCTGGTGATTAATAATTTTCAGGGTGGCCATATCGTAGGTGGTGTAGGTGGTTAGGTCGGCACTATTAAAGTCAATGTCTACAACGGTGATGGTTTTGCGGGTTGGTAACTGACTATCGAGCAGGGGCCGGGGACCAGATCCTAAAATACCCGTATGTAAGAGTTGTAGCTTACCCTTATGGGCTGGATAGTAGGCGTGGTGGTGGCCGCTGATCAGGGTATGGACGTGATGGCGCTCCAGCATGGCCTGCAGCCGAGGAGAATTTTCCAGAACTTCGCCGGGTTCGTCACGACCTACGGCCACGGCGTAGAGGGGTAGGTGACTGATCACGACTCGCGCCCTGGCGGCCTGGGCAGCGTCACTGGCTAGGCTTTGATCGATCCAGGCTAGTTGTTGATCAGGAATATGGCTCGAAGAACCGTCCCAGGCCATAAAGAAGACGCCACCGTATTCAAAGGTGTAGTAGAAGGGAAATTGGGCGCGATCGATGAATTTTAATCCGGGACTGTGGCTGGGATGGTTCCAGTAGGCGGCTGCCCGATCGCGCTCCTGGCTAAATAAATACTGTTGTCTGATCCCCAGGGCGCTGGAGGCGTCGTGGTTACCCAGGGTAAAGCCATAGGGAATTTTTTGCTGTCGTAGGGGGGCAGTAATGTGGTCATCAAAGGCTTGCCACATGGCGTCGATGCGATCGCGGCTGAGGGAGGGATTCTGCCCTGCCACCATGTCGCCGCTACACACCACCAGATCGGGTTGCCAGAAAGGAACCAGGGCTATTCCCCGATCTACCTCTGGTTCGTAATCGGTGGAACCGTAGGCACTGTTTAAATCACTGATCACCACCAGGCGGAGATCGTGGCGGGGTGGATTGACTAATCCAGGAGTGCTGGCCAGTAGGGCCTGGGTCTGGACAGGCAAGACTGGGGGAGCCTCTGGAGGGGTCACCGCAAGGGGGACAATGGGATTGGAGGCAGGCTGGGAAAAAAGCACCTGCTGGAAACAGGCGAGACCGATAACCACCAGTAAACCCAGGCCAAGGCCAGTGAGAAATCGCTTCAGGGACATGGAGAGTGAAGACAAAGCGCTGGCATAACCTTACCTCAAGAGCAGCCCAGTTGATCGCTGGGCTGCCTACCAAGGCAACTCTCCTAGCCTTGGGTAATGGTCTGAAACCAGCCCGTCAGAGCCAGGGCCAGGGCATCGGCGGCATCATCCGGGCGCGGTACCTGCGGTAGGTTTAATTCCCGAGCTACGGCCTGCTGTACATCGGCCTTATCGGCATTACCGTAACCGGTTAGGGATTGCTTAACCTGGGCTGGGGTAAACTCAAAACAGGGTAACTGGTGCTGGGCGAGTACCAGCATGACTACGCCCCGAGCCTGGGCTACCAAAATAGTGTTGCCCATGCGGTAGAAGAAAAACTTCTCAATTACCACCTGATCGGGGTGAAACTCCCTGATCAAACTATGGAGATCGTCGTAAATGATACACAGGCGATCGCCCACCGGGGTATGGGCCGGGGTTGAAACCACGCCAAAGTCCACTACCTCCACCCCCGCCGACTCAGTCCCTAAGCCAGCGGTAAGCTCAATCACCCCAAAACCCAGAGTGGCCAAACCTGGATCCAGGCCAAGGATACGTTGAGCCATGGTTACCAGGGCTAGCGGGCTCCGATGGGCTGGTGACCATGGGCGATCGCTGCGTCCGGATCGGCTAGCCCAAAAACTTCGGCGAAAACCTTTTCGACCTTATAACCGGAGTCAATACTTTCCAGGGGGTCTTTCCGTAGACGATGACGTAGACAGAGCACGATCACCCGCCGAATATCCTCCAAGGTTACCTGGGTGCGCCCCTCGTAGGCGGCCAGCGCCTTAGCCGCCCGGTTGGTGACAATGTCTCCGCGGAGGCCATCCACATTTAACTCGGAGCAAACCTGGGAAATGCGCACCCGATCCTCATGGTCAATGGCAACCTGGGGAAGGCGCTCCTGAGCCTGGACCAGGATTCTCTGCAGGGCATCCTGTTGGCCCTGGTACTTAGCCAGGTAGGTGAGTGGATTCTGATCAAAGTCCGATCGCTCTTCCACAATTTGGACCCGCAGTTCTGGATCTCGAACAGTGCGGATTTCTGCATGCATACCAAACCGATCGAGTAACTGGGGCCGCAATTCCCCCTCTTCGGGATTACCGGACCCCACCAGAACAAATTGAGCCGGATGACGAATGGAAATTCCTTCCCGTTCCACCGTATTCCAACCCGAGGCCGCCGAATCTAGCAGTACATCCACCAGGTGGTCATCCAGCAGGTTGACCTCATCCACGTACAAAATTCCCCGGTTGGCCTTGGCTAGTAACCCCGGTTCAAAGGCCTTAACCCCTTCTGCCAGGGCTTTCTCAATATCGATGGTGCCACACACCCGGTCTTCCGTTGCTCCCAGGGGTAGATCTACCATGGGCACCTTTTTGCGGCTGACGGGTACGGTCTCCCCGCCCCGTTCCGCTATGACATCGGCGTCTTGGGGAGAACGACTGAAGGGATCATCGGCCACTACTTCAATTTCTGGCAGCAGGTCGGCCAGGGCTCGAATGGTGGTGGATTTGCCAGTGCCGCGATCGCCCATGATCATGACTCCGCCAATTTTAGGGTCAATCACATTTAGCAGTAGGGCCAGCTTCATATCATCCTGGCCAATCACAGCGGTAAAGGGAAACACTGCTCGGCGGGAGGAGACAGGCTGGGGTAGGGGGGCGGTAGCAGTAGGACTCACGACGGTCTTTAAATTCAAAGAAGATTAACAAATCAGCTTCCATTGTGCCATAGGGATACCGGTGTTTTGGCATCAGGGTTTTGCAGTTTCTCCCTTGCCCCTTTCCAGGGGTGCCGCAATCCAGGATTATAGAAAAAGGATATCGCCGCCAATCAAATTCAACCGTCTAGGGCAGGCTAGGGACGATGGGGTCTAATCAACCAGTACATTTACGGCCTGAACAACTTTTAGACCTCGCCCTGCAGAGGGGGGCAGAGGCGGCAGAGGTACTGCAATCTAATTCCCAGTCCCATCCGGTTTTCTTCGAAGCTAATCGCCTAAAACAACTGGAAAGTTCTTCTGCTGAAGGTATGGCTCTGCGACTTTGGATCCAGGGTCGGCCAGGATTGGCTGTAGCCTATGGTGATGTGGATCCGGAGGCTATCGTAACTAAGGCGATCGCCACCAGCAAACTGAATCCTCCCCAACCCGTTGATATTTTGGCCGGTAGTCGACAACTCTACCCCGACCTGGGCCATCAGGTCGGGATAGAACAGTTAATTAGCTGGGGCGAGGAACTGATTGACCGGATTCGTACCGCCTACCCCGAGGTTTTGTGTGAGGTGGACATGGAATGCGAGGTGGAGGCCACCCGCATTCTCAATAGTCAGGGCCTGGATTGCAGCTATAGTGATACGACCTTGAGTGGCTATGTTACCGCTGAGTGGATTCGGGGAGACGATTTCCTCAGTGTGGGGGATGGTCAAACCCGGCGTTACGATTTAGATATCAAGACCCTGGCCAATCAGGTGTTGCAACGATTAGACTGGGGGCAAAAATCGGCGACCCTTGCTTCAGGTCGGGTCCCTGTGATCTTTACGGCCAAGGCTGCCGATATGCTTTGGAGTACTCTCCAGTCAGCCCTGAGTGGTAAGCGGGTGATGGAGCGATCCTCCCCCTGGAGTAATGGCTTAGGCCAGCAGATGACCTCTCAAGCCATTACCTTGCTGCAAGACCCGGAGTTGGGTCCGTTTAGTTGCCCCTTTGACGATGAGGGCACCCCAACCCAGCGGCTGGTGTTTATAGACAAGGGCATATTGACCCTGTTCTACTGCGATCGGGAGGTGGGACGGCAGCTAGGGGGAGGCTCTACGGGCAATGGTTTTCGCCTGAGCCTGGGTAGCTACCCTACCCCTGGGCTTTACAACACCCTGGTGCAACCCGGGGAAAGGTCTTTGCAAGAGTTAATTGCAGAGATTGATCAAGGTATTCTAGTAGACCAGATTCTGGGGGGAGGTGCCGGTATCTCCGGAGATTTTTCAGTCAATATCGACCTGGGCTACCTGATTCAGCGGGGTGAACTGGTAGGTCGTATTAAGGACAGCATGCTGGCCGGCAATGTCTATGCCGCCCTTAAAAACAATATTGAGATGGGTAACGATACTGACTGGAACGGATCTTGTTGTACCCCATCGGTTTTAATTGAAAGTCTATCTTTAACTACGAGCTAAATCCGGAGTTTTTAATTATAGCTTGGGCCAGAACCCTGAAGACCGGCTAAATCGGTGAAAGCCAAGACTAAATAGGCGTTCTGGCTCGCCTCCGTGCCATTAAACCTGGCTATGATACACAACCATAACCGTTGAGCTCAAGACACCGGGGAAGGCTTTGGGACTCAGCCCCTGGCCAATGGCACCCCAGTTCTGTCCTAAACGGATTTGTAAATGGTATATTTTTGCGTCTCCGAAAGTCCAGATTTCCCTGAGCCTTAGCGGGTAAGCAGATTTCTACCCTCATTTTTATAGCCAGCTACAAATCCCTGCCGTAACGTTACCTGGCTAGAACCAAACTGCAAGGTCTCTTCACAACTGCCATCATTGCGGCTAACGGCCGTGGGAGGACCTGGCTGTATTTTTAGCACCTCAGCCCGGGATGAGCCAACCGACCAGCGATCGGCGGCAAGAGGTTGGGCCAAAGCTTTGGCTAGATTAACAGATACCTTGAGATTGCCGTCGTTATTCCAATAACTGACAACATAACCCTTTTTAGTGAGGATAGAGCTATTGCCGTAGTACAGGGTGGCTAAATCATCGGATCCATTCTGCTGGGTACGGCTAGGGGTACCCTGAAGCTTTAAAACTTCGTTAGTGGAGGATCCCAAACTCCAGGTCTGGGGTTTAGCCTGAGTTGACAAGGCAATGGGAGTATTGGCTAGAACCTTCAAGTTACCATCCAGGTTAGAGTACTCCTTGACATATCCGTTCTCCAGTTCAATCAGGCTGGTGCCATAACTCAGCATCTCCTCACAGGAGCCTTCGTAGCTGACGATCCGAGAAGGAGGACCCTGAACCGCAATCACCCAGTCGCGATCGGAGCCAACTGTCCAATAAGTTCTGCTGCCGGGGACATTGGCTGTACGAGTATTGACATTAGTCTCAGCATATTGACGATTACGGTCGTATTCCTTAATCTTTTGCTGGGCTAAACTGTAATTTGAACTATTGACAGGAACAGAGTTCATTCGGGCGATCGCCTGTTGCCAGAGCAAGGCTACCCGCACCCATTCTTCCTTAGAAGACGCACTTTGGGTTAGCTCCGCCGCCTTCATTCCCTGACTGCTCCCCGCCTTAAAATTATCGTTCGAATCGGGTTGGACCTGAAAAACAGGCCAGGGAACTAACATAGAGGCAACTGGTAAGGAAAGGAAAGCAACGGCGGTGCCTATTCCCAGACATAGCCCCAGAGCCGTCCAGGAAAAGCGTTCCTTCATCGCCTGATCGGTTCGCTTGAATTGAAGTGTATAAAGAGTTTGAAACTTTTCGCCCTGAAGCTCTGGGTGAATTTTCTTTGCCATGTAAATTGTAGATGGAGGACCTAATAACCCAGGTTGGATTGGTAATCTAGGTGATATTACCTATAAAGTAAAACTCAAATCTTTAAATTATCAAGGCCAAGGCTATAAATATTCATGGAATCTTCACAAGTCTTCCTCTAGTTTTCTGTATCTCCCGGTTGGCTATTATCGGTTTTGGTATATTCCCTCGTCCGCCTGTGAAAACTCTTAGAGTTAAAAGGTTAGGCATATTTATATGGCTCTGGTTCTGTCGTCCTTACCCTGGCGTCTATGCCCTGCCCTGCCCTGTTCTGAGGACTGGGTTGCTGCGGTTGAAAAAGTCCTGGTAGATTATCCAACTAGGCCAGGGCAATCGGCGGATTGGGCTGCCCAACTGCTCTGGCAGCGCCATCTCTGTAATCTCGATGAGTTACAGGGCTTTTTGAACCCCCTATTCTACAGGCCCACTTCAGCCCATAGTTTTGGTGAACCTATGACCCAGGCTGTCAAGCGACTCAAGCAGGCATTGACGAAGGGGGAGAAGGTGGCTATCTGGGGTGATTTTGATACCGATGGCGTAACGGCTACTGCGGTGCTCTGGCAGGGGTTAGGGGAGGTTTTTCCCCAGCAGGAACGACTGACCTACCATATCCCTAACCGATTAAGGGAATCCCATGGGCTATCAAAATCTGGTTTAGAGCAGCTCAAGGCCTGGGGGGCTAGTCTGATTGTTACCTGTGACACTGGTAGCACCGATGTCAGGGAAATTACCTATGCTAATGAGATAGGCCTGGAGGTGATTGTTACCGATCATCACACTTTACCGGAGATAAAACCCCCTGCCGTTGCCTTGATTAATCCTCGCTGCCTGCCCCCCGATCATCCCCTGGCGACCCTTTCTGGAGTAGCTGTAGCCTACAAACTAATAGAAGCATTCTATGACGCGCTGGACTCTCTCCCCTCTCTACCTTTGGCAGCCCTCCTGGATTTAGTGGCAATTGGTTTGATTGCTGATTTAGTGGAATTGACCAGGGATTGTCGATATCTGGCGCAAAGGGGATTACACCATTTACAAGCCCATCTCCAAGCCAACCCTGTCTACCCACGCCCAGGCGTAGCGGCGTTGCTGCGGCTATGCAAACGTACTGGCGATCGCCCCAGCGATATTTCCTTTGGTCTCGGTCCACGCATTAATGCGGTTAGCCGTATCTATGGTGATGCCGGCTTTTGTGTGGAGCTCCTCACCAGTCAAGATGTTGGCCGTTGCCAGACCCTGGCGGCGCAGACCGAGCTGGCCAATAGTCGTCGTAAAGCCTTGCAAAAACATATTTATACGCAAGTCAAACAGCGATTAACTCAAATTGATTTGAGTACAACGGAATGCCTGGTCCTCAGTGATGAAGATTGGCCAGTAGGGCTCTTAGGTTTAGTGGCTGGCCAGATTAGTCAGGAGTTGGGCCGCCCCACTCTGCTGCTGAAAATTGATGCTATTGACGACCAGTACCCTACTGCTATGGTTAGGGGTTCGGCCCGGTCTATTCAGGGATTAGATCTTTATGAATTATTCAATCGCCATAGCGATCTGATTACTGGCTTTGGTGGCCATCCCCTAGCGGCAGGGTTGACCCTGTCGCTGGAGAATTTGCCCCTACTCACCACTGCCCTGAATCGATCAGTCCGAGAATTCCTGAGTCGTCCAGATATCCCTCAACCGGGCTTAACTATTGATCTGCTTATAACCGTAGCCGATTTAGGACAATCCCTATTTCGGCAGTTAAGATCCCTGGAACCCTACGGTATCGGTAACCCTGTACCGAAGCTATTAATTCGTAACGCCTGGTTTGAGGGAGTGCGGCATAAAAATCTCCAGGACTCTAAGGGAAAACCGGTCAACTTTATTAAAACTAGCTTTGAGCTTTGGGATGGTACCAGCTCGGTAGGATATCCAGGAGAGTGGTGGGGACATTATGCCGACGAAATTCCCGAGGGCCGTTGCCATGTGGTGGTTGAACTAGACCATCACCGTCTGCGGGGTTATTATGTGAGACTCATTGACCTGCGTCCAATCCAAACCTCTACAGGTCTGAAAGAGGAAGATCTGCCAGCAGAGCAATTACAACCCCCGGCCAGCCCTGCTCCGCCCCAATCCCAGCTAGTTCCAGAAGCCCTGGCCACCAGTAGTTTCTGCTCCCCTGTCGAGATTTGGCAACAACTGGTGGGCTTGGCGAAGTACCTGGCTCGCACCCAAACCCCCATTCGCCTGCAACAACTCAGGGAATTTCTGGGTCTTACTGTCACAAGCTTAGATTTGGGTTTGACCGCCCTGGTAGAGGCTGGATTTACCCTGTCATCCCTATCACCGGATCAAATTTTGCTGACTGCTTCCACTGTTCCCAGGTCGAGCTTACTTAAGGCGGTGGAGCAATTTATCGAAGTTATACAGGAAGAGCAATTCCAGCAACAGTACAGGATCCAAAATCAGGTCACTACCTCCCCCTAGGTGTGCCCCCCCGATCAGTCGTGGGAAAGATACGGAGGGGCAGAGGAGCTCGATCGCCCTTCACCTATTTCCCTGGTGGAACTAGAATGCTGGTTCTTCGCTCTTGGGGCTGGAATCCAAGAAAATATCCGTGGCCTTAAGCTGAAGGCCAGCCCGAGCCTGGGAATCACCTTTACTGACGTAGGGAGATGCATCGATCGCACCACTGGCAATAATCAGGGATCCTTTCTTGATGTGGGTAAGCTTGCGCCAGGCCGCCGATCCTTCCCAGACACTGATGTCAACGGTAAAGCTATCGTTGTCCTTACGACTGGGAATACGATCTACGTAGATGGTGATTTCCGCTACCTGAGCGTTGCCACCGACTTTACGCTGGATCTGTCTTACCTCCGGATCGGCGGCGACGTTGCCGGCCAGGGTGCATAGGTTCAAACCTCGACTAGACATGGGAAAAATCTCCTAAAAAAGTAATTCCTATCAATTAATCGTTAATCCATTTACCCTAATCATCACCGATAGGTGGGTCGGGTTCGGAATCTCTGTCCAGGGATAGACCGAATTTAGGAAAGGGCATGACTGGATAAGGTAAATGCTTTGAGTTTAGATTGCACAGATCGGCAATAGTTTTTTCTACGAAATATGGCTGATTTTTGGCGAATAGTTATAGCTTTGGTCAGAAGGCTGAGGATACGGTTGATCGATCATTTCATGGCTGGTAACTGACAGGCACAAGCCTGTCAGTTACCAGCCATGAAACCCCCAATAACAACGGGGCGTTCTGGCTTGCCTCCGCATTATATTTTTTGGTTTAAAGGCAAAATGGGCGTAGCGACAATGGATCGGCCACGGGCTAGTCTGGGTGTTTCTTTAAATAATATTAAGAAAATGGTCTAAAGTGATTTCATGGCTACAGCCATGCCATTTCCATTGGGGCACAATTCTAGGGTTAAAGCTAGGGTCATGGCCCTGGAAAGGGGGTGGAGTTGCTACCACCTTGCCCCTATGCCTTGTAAATTCTGCTATTTCTTCTGTGTTAAGACCTATGCAAACCCTGCAATCTGCTGAAGCAACCGTTTCATCTTTGCCGACCCCCGTTGGTAAACACCGGGTTGTGATTCTTGGTGGTGGGTTCGGTGGTCTTTATGCGGCCCAGCAACTGGGTCGGGCTGAGGAGGTGGAGGTTACCCTGATTGATAAGCGCAACTTCCATCTATTTCAGCCGCTGCTCTATCAGGTAGCTATGGGTGGGCTCTCCCCAGGAGATATTGCCTCCCCTTTGCGGGGGGTTCTGAGTCAGCAGAAAAATACCCAGGTATTAATGGGCGAGGTTGTTGATCTCGATCCCCGGGCTAAAACCGTGAGTCTCAAGGAGGGTGGTAGGGTTGCCTACGATACCTTGATCGTGGCTACTGGCATGAGTCACTTTTACTTTGGTCGCGATGATTGGGCTGATATTGCGCCTGGTCTTAAAACCGTAGAGGATGCCCTGGAAATGCGGCGACGAATTTTTGGAGCCTTTGAAGCCGCTGAAAAAGCCACTGATCCAGCCCTACGGCAGGCCCTATTAACCTTTGTCATTGTTGGGGCTGGCCCGACCGGCGTAGAACTGGCGGGAGCCCTGGCCGAATTAGCTTTTCATACCCTTAAACCGGACTTTCGTCAGATTGATACCAGTCAGACTCGGATTCTTTTAGTAGAAGGTATGGATCGGGTACTCCCTCCTTTTCCTCCCGAGTTATCGACGCGGGCTCGGCAAGATCTGGAAAAAATGGGGGTGGAAATTTTCACCCAAACCCTGGTAACTGACATTGAAGGTCATCAGGTTAGTTTTAAGCAGGGAGATCAGGTTACCACGGTGTCAGCGGCCACCGTGCTCTGGGCCGCTGGAGTAAGGGATCCTGGCATGGGAGGGATTCTCGCCGATCGCACCAGCGTCGATCGAGACCGGTCTGGCCGGGTGATTGTTCGCCCAGATTTAAGTATCCCTGACTACCCAGATATTTTCGTGGTCGGAGATTTGGCCCATTATGCCCATCAGGGCGATCGCCCCTTACCTGGAATTGCGCCGGTAGCCATGCAGGAGGGGCAATACGTAGCCAGGTTGATTCAAAAGCGCCGACGGGGAGAAGCCCTACCGGACTTCAGGTACAAAGATGGGGGCAGTCTAGCGGTGATTGGCCGCCATTCCGCCGTAGTCAACTTCCCCAAAGGTAAGCTCACCGGTTTTCCGGCCTGGTTTGTGTGGTTGTTTGTCCATGTGTTCTTCTTAATCGAGTTTGATAACAAAGTGATTGTGATGATTCAGTGGGCTTCCAACTACATCACTCGCAAGCAGGGCTCCCGGTTGATTACGGAGCGTATTTTGACCCATGACTGAAACCACCCCGAAGGTGATTATTCATGGTGGAGCGGGGCCTGCCTTGGGCGATCGCTTGACTTTAGGGGCTATTCGAGAAGAACTCCACGCCATTGTCGCAGCAATTTATCAGCGGGCCCAGCAAGGAACCCCAGCCGTTGATTGTGTTGTCTATGGCTGCCAACAGTTGGAAGCCAATCCTCGCTTTAATGCGGGCTACGGATCGGTACTCCAATCCGACGGCCAGGTGCGCATGAGCGCTGGCTTGATGGACGGGGCTCGGCAGCGTTTTAGTGGGGTCATTAATACCAGTCGGGTTCCCCATCCCATTGATCTAGCTGCTTTTTTACAATCCTCTAGCGATCGGGTGCTGTCCGATGTGGGGGCCGCAGAATTGACACGGGAGTTAGCCCTACCCCCCTTTGACCCGATTACTCCCCTGCGCCTCCAGGAATGGATGGCATCGCGGCAGGAAAATTTTGCCCAGGCTATGGCCGGCGTGGTGGCAGAGGATCCCCATGCCCGACGAGGCACCATTGGTGTGGTAGTTTTAGATAGCCATGGCCAATTGGCTGCTGGTACCTCTACTGGAGGGAAGGGGTTGGAGCGTATTGGTCGGGTCAGTGACGCCGCCATGCCTGCGGGCAACTACGCCAATACCGTTGCCGCCGTTAGTTGTACCGGTATCGGTGAAGATATTATTGATGAGTGTCTGGCGGTCCGACTGGTGATTCGGATTAGTGATGGCATGGCAGTGGAAGCAGCCTTTTCCAGGTCTTTTGCAGAAGCCGCCCATAATCAGCGGGATTTCGGTGCTATTGCCGTGACCCAGCGGGGAGAAGTGGCCTGGGGTAAGACCAGTGATATGCTACTGGCGGCTTATCATACGGGCACTACTCAGGAGGACACTCTCGACTTAGAGGCTGGACCATCAACCGGTGTGGTTCTACCGTAGCTGTTTTGCCATAAATCAAGGAAGGGTTTTCCCATGCGAATTAAATCGCGATCGCAAAAGCACGACCTGCCCGAAGTAAATCTGGTCCCTATGATGGACGTGTTGATGACCATCCTGGTCTTCTTCATCATTATTTCGATGAGTGCTCAAATTAACCAGAAGGCCGTTGATGTCAAGTTGCCCTCGGTGGAATCGGGGAGTTCTGCGGTAGATCAACCCGATCCCCTGATTGTGGAGTTAGATCGTCAGGGTAAGTTGTTTCTCAAAGGGGAATCGGTGGATCAGGGCCAGATGGCTCAGAATATCCAGCAATACCTGACGGAGAATCCCAAGGGTACTGTAGTGCTTAAGGCTGACTACCAGCTCACCTACCAGAAAATCGCTGAGGTTCTAGGATCGATGCGCGACGTAGGGGGTAATCAGGTTTCCCTGGCAATCACCAAGTAGGATGCCGGACAAATTTTCCCAGCTTAGGGGGAGTTCTATGTCGAACACCTCATTCTTTTGGGTAGTTTAGGCCCTACCCTGGGACGCTTAGATCTGTGTCAGGAGTAGTCCTGGTAGCGATGTCCAGGTTTTGGGAACCTTGAACGTTATAGCTTTGGTCAGAACCTCTGGGTTCCCTTGTCCCTAGCCATAGCCATAAAGGCCTAATTCTATTAATGGTGATTGGAGAGATGATCGGAAACCGTAGCTACCCGGGGTAAGGGCAGGAAAAGCGGGACATTATCAACGGTTAATTCCAGGGAGGAAGGCTGCCAGGGCTGGCTCAAGGTCTGGTTTAATGCCTCCGCCATGGGTATCACCGCCTCTGGACCGGTTTGCTGTAAAGCCTGTAACCAGGTCCAGCCACAGTCAATTAGTAAAGCAATGTCAATCTGTTGGTAATGGGGGGCAAAGGGCCGTAAACGATTGACCCCTTCCCCTAATAAAATGGCCGCCCCTTGCCAGTTGTGGTTTCCCAGGTGGTAAAAGCCCACCGCAATCTGTAAAATCCCTTGAAAAAAAGGTTTTTCAAAGGTGTCAGCGGTCATCCAGAGTGCTTCTAGCTGGTCGTGACAGCCGTAATAGTCGCCCTGGTTAAACTGGGCGATCGCGGCCGCCAGGCTAGGGTCCGTCGAGTCAGGAGAGGGCATCATCTATTTTAGTGGCACAGGTTCTTAGTCCATCCTAGGGTAGAGGTGCTATTCTCCACTGTGAGTGAGTGTGATGAGGATAATAAGCTATGGTTAATTCTCCCCCCAAGTCCATGGGTAGTTCTTTCCCGGGTCAATCATTGGATCGCCGTTCCGAACCCTTTGCCTCCAGCTTGGGGGGTCTACACCTGCCCGATGCTCCCCTATTTGGTACCGATGGGATTCGGGGCAAGGCGGGAGAATTACTGACCGCTCCGCTGGCTATGGAAATTGGCTACTGGGCAGGACAGGTTCTCCGGGCTGGGGGGTTAGACCAGGGACCAGTGGTGGTGGGGCAGGATTCTCGTAATTCTGGTCATATGTTGGCTACCGCTCTCTCGGCTGGGCTCACTTCGGCTGGCCTAGATGTGTGGCAGGTGGGCTTGTGCCCTACTCCTGCCGTTGCCTACCTGGCCGAGTCCTGCGACGCCCTGGGGGGAATTATGATTTCTGCCAGCCATAACCCTCCTCAGGATAATGGCATCAAGTTCTTTGGCCATGACGGTACCAAATTAGCTACTCCCCTGCAGGCTAGAATTGAAGCCGCCCTGCGGGGAAAACCCGCTGAACTGAATATTCCCGCCAGTTCCACTTGGGGCCAGTGCTACTACCGCCCAGAACTGATCAATCGCTACGCTAGCTTTTTGCAGGAACCTTTGTTGCCGGGCCTGAATTTACAAGGTATGACGGTGGTGCTGGATCTGGCCTGGGGTTCCGCCACTTGTCTGGGAGAAGAGGTGTTCAGGGCAACTGGAGCCCGCGTCATTACCCTGCATGGCCAGCCCGATGGCGATCGCATCAATGTTAATTGTGGATCAACCCATTTGGAACCCTTGAAGGCTGCCATTAAAAGTAACGGGGCTGATCTGGGTTTTGCCTTCGATGGCGATGCTGACCGGGTGATGGCGGTAGATGGCCAGGGGCGAGTTGTGGATGGCGATTACATTCTTTACCTCTGGGGCAAGTACCTGCAGGAGCAGGATCGCCTCCCTGATCAAACCGTGGTCTCCACCGTCATGGCTAATCTGGGCTTTGAGCGAGCCTGGGAAAAACTGGGTGGTACCCTGGTGCGTACCAAGGTCGGGGATCAGTACGTTCACGCTGAAATGGTGAGACGGGGGGCTAAGCTGGGGGGAGAGCAGTCCGGACACATTCTCTGCCATCACTATAGTTTGACCGGGGATGGCATCCTGACGGCCCTACACCTGGCGGCCCTGGTGCAGAAGCTAGGGGGTTCTCTGGCGGCCCTGCTGGATCAGAGCTTTAAGACCTATCCCCAACAGTTACACAACGTCAGGGTTATGGATCGCGATCGTCGGCTCAATTGGCAGGACTGTGAGCCCTTACAACGGGCTATTGAGGCGGCTGAGCAGGCCATGGGAAGTGAGGGCCGGGTACTGGTTAGACCCTCAGGCACCGAGCCCTTAATTAGGGTGATGGTAGAAGCTATTCACCAGGATATGGTAGATCATTGGGTTCAGCATATCGCTGGGTTGGTGTCTTATCATTTAGCAGCCTACTAAGCAGCCCGATTGTTTTAGATCCTGATCTAGTTATTCTATGGAGTCATCTGGGTTAGTTTCGGCCACCTTGAGCGCCCTTGCCATGCTGATGGTGGCCGGTCCTGCCAGGGCAGGCTCCTTAGAATCCTGGTGGTTTAATAGCCAACTTAACCAACTGGTATTTACCACCGACAGTGAGGTTCAAACTCAACTATTAGCTAACTCTACCCGGATGGTGGTCGATTTACCCCACACCCATGGACTGGATCCCCGGGCCATTAGGGTAGAGCCCAGAGATAGGCGCCACTGGGTGGTTCAGTTACCAGACAGTTCCCAGTCCTCTCCAGCCGTACCTGCGGCCCCTAGTATCAATCCCAATCGAGTACAGGGCAGTAATGATAGCGAGGCTCAGACCATCCTCAAGTCCATTGTGAGTACGGGAGATGGCTTTCTGCTGCAACTGACTGGTCCTGCCCCAAATCCCAGTCTGCATTTTAGGGGTGATAGTCCTGACGATCGGATCGCTGTTATTGACCTGCCAGATACCGCTGTCGCTTCCGATCTGCGGCCCGAGGATCTGCCCACCTATCGGTATGGGGTGATCGGCTGGGATATAGTCCAGCAACCTACCCGGCCCCCCTCTATCCGCATTACTCTGAAGCTTGCCTCCAGTAGTCCTGAATGGCGAGTCCTATCCAGTTCCAACGGAGTCATCCTGCTGCCCCCCATAGGGGTTTCCCTGAGGGCAACAGCGGATCAATCTTCTAGGTTGAGTCTAGCTAATTCTGAACCGGCCGGAGCTACTTCAGAGCCTGCCCCCAAGGCTCCAGCCCAGCCCCCCCAACCGACTAATCCTGAAGATTTGTCCCGGCTTCCTCAGCGGCGGCTGGTGGTAACCATCGATCCCGGTCACGGTGGAGAGGATCCGGGTGCCGTAGGGATTCAGGGTCTGCAGGAAAAACGGGTTATCTTTCCGATTTCCCTCCGGGTCGCCCAACTTCTGGAGAGCCGAGGTATTGTGGTGGTGTTAACCCGCCGACAGGACAGTACCGTTGATTTACAAACCCGGGTTGATATCGCTAACCAGGCCCGGGCTGACCTATTTCTAAGTATCCATGCTAACTCCATTAGTCTTAGTCGTCCTGAGGTTAATGGTATTGAAAGTTACTACTATGCCTCCGATAGTAGTCAACGCCTAGCCGCTATCCTTCAGGCTAGGATGCTGGCCGCTACGGGAATGAACGATCGCGGGGTAAAGCAAGCTCGATTCTACGTTTTACGCCATAGTAATATGCCAGCGGCTCTGGTGGAAGTGGGCTTTGTTACCGGCAGTCAGGATTTCCCCCGCTTGCAAAATCCCGCATGGCGTGAAACTATGGCCCAGGCGATCGCCCAGGGAATTTTAGAGTATCTTAAGGTTAATCCTTAGAGGTACCTTGAAGGCCATTAAAATATTGACACTTAATTCGGTACTTTGTTCCTAGGGGTTCATTTTTCCTGATAACTAATTGACTGAATTGGGGAACTCTTTTAGGGAAATAGATTGCTGGGTTAGACTCCGGAGTCTTTAGAACTGACTTGAATCCATAACACTAAGAAAGTGGTTACTGTCAGACGTTGGGCTAGAGGGGCCAGGGGTTCTGTATTTATCCAGTTATTGATCTAGAGATGCGCAAGGCTAGGGAGATAGAAATGCTTGGTTCAAATTCGAGGCAACTACAACATCCCTGGATGGGGGTAGGGCTAGCTCTGGTATTGTCCGTTGTCCTCCCCCCTCGAACTCTGGCTGAGACCCAGATAGCTGCAGCTAGCCAGGTGGCTTGTCAGCTATCGGCCCTGTCTCGGGTGACTCGTTATCGGGTGGTGGCGGGTGACACCCTGGCTGGGATCGCAGAGCGCTATGGCTTGATTCCAGCCACTCTGATGGGTTTTAACCCACTCCTGCAGTCCGGCCAGATCCGCGTTGGTCAGGAATTAGTTATTCCTCCCTACAATGGCATTCGGGTCAGGGTTAATCCAGGCCAAACCTGGCAACAGGTGGCTGAAATCTACGGCATACAGGCAGATCTATTGTTTGAGGTGAACGGCTGTGTTAGCACCGTCCCGGCCAGTGTTTTTGTGCCTGGGGTGAACTGGTCTCCGGAGGTTAACTCCGGTTCTGCTCACCTCGCCAGCCAGAGTTTACTGGGCGGCTATCCCTTACCCGAGCGGGCAACGGTGATTATGCCCTATGGTTGGCAACCCGATGCCAACCAAAATCGCATGGTGTTTCATACGGGGGTCGGTCTCACCAGTCAGGCCGGAGCTCCGGTATTAGCAGTGGGGGCGGGAATGGTGGCTTTTGCCGGAGTAGATCCGGTGTATGGCAAGCTGGTGGTGGTTAACCATGCCCAAGGGCTGCAAACTCGCTATGCCAATCTGGAAAGTATTAATGTTAGGCTGGGACAGCGTCTACGCCAGGGCGATCGCCTGGGACGGGTGGCCTTACCCCAGGCTAACCAACCAACCTTTCTTTACTTTGAGGTCAGACTCAATTCTGCTATGGGTTGGGTCGCCCAGAATCCTCGAGATTTTGTTCCAGGCATCGGCGAACCCTAGGGCTAGTTGCGCCCTTTACAGAAAAAGGACCGTCTTCTAACCCATTGGCTGGGATCGATCCACGGAAACTCGGTCTTGACCCTCAAAGACAAGGTCTTAGGCTGGCTTGGGTTTCTTCCAGAGCTGACTATCGGCATCCCGTTAAGTTAATCCTGTCCTAAGGATTCTGGCCAAAGCTATATTCCTCACGCCTTAAAGGACTGATTAGGTCATAGATCCTTGCTCTCAGAGGATGCTTGAGAAAGGGTAGGTGTGCAGCAAACTAGAGTATCCGTGACCCGCTGCAATAAAGTTGTAGCCATTATAGGTATCATCTGCCCATAGGAGAGAAACTCGGGCTGCTGTTTCACCCAGATTATAGAGCTTTTCCATCACCTACTCGCTCGGAAATATAGGTCGAAGTAATGATGATAGCCCTCATTAGTCCTAGGGTATTCATCGCCAGATATAACTTTCTTCCTGGCTTTAGTCCATGCCCTGTGAGCTTTTCACCGCCTATTCGACTTCTCAAGCGCTCTCTAAGGACCTTCTTGTGAAGTTCTGATGAAGCTTGAATAAAGAAATCAGGTTTTTCGGTAAAACTTTCCGAAGGAGATAGATATCGGACCTATATTGGAACTGCTTAGGCTAAACTAATTAGGTAATTTTATCTACGTTAATCGTCTAAGCCCAGTTTTCAGATCAAGCTTTTTTTATGTAGTGGACTTGTTAGCTTAGTTCTAGCTAGATTTTAGCCCTAAATTAATTAAAACCCATGAATCTTTAAGTCTTTTTACTAGCCTTGCTACCAGCTATAATTGTGTAACTAAAATTACAATAATTAGGAATAAAGAATCTGATGAATTAATTAAACTATTCTAATGCTGAAAGCTTTGATAGCAAGAGGTTTTTATGATTCTACAGTATGGAAATTGTTTTTTTGATGTTTCTGTTAATATTGATTTATGCATTTTTTGAGTTAGACCTTGTAATACGCCGGTTCTCTCTCGAGTCAAGTACCTAGCTTCTAAGATTCATTCCTGATTTACTAGTCTATACCTTACCTTCCTGGTAAGGAAATCCAGTATGCACTATAAGGTTTAATGATTTAGAAGTCTATTGTGGGCCAAATAGCCGAAGTTTATTAAAGGATATTATTTTGATGCGCTATCGTAATTAATATGGATCGAGAAAGGATCTTTGATTACGAGTATTTGCTGAGATGGGTTAAAACTTACTTGATATTTGAATTTTGTAATGATATGGTTTTGCTGAGTAAAAATTATTGATTCTTAATTTTTTAGGTTGATTTTTAAAATTCTATTATCTTAGAGGGTGTTGAATGGAAGCTATTGGAAATGGTGTCAGTAGAGTTTCTTTCACGAGTTCTGAAAAACTTTTGGATATAGATGCTTCCCATGATTGGAAAAAAGCTAGATCCTTGTCTGTTGTTCAGGCAGGTGGGATGCGCGAAATGAACTATGACAGGCTTTTCTTGGAGTCGGCTCACTGTACAGACAGTCATGTTTTTTCCCTTGATCAGTTTGATCAATGGTTTAAAGATGCCATTCAGCGTCATCGTTTTCACATCGATCAAATTCCCTTCTCAGAACTAGTAAAATGGGGTTTTACTGAAGCTGGTAGTCTTAGTCACGACAGTGGTCGATTCTTTTCTATTCAAGGTATTTCTGTGAATACCAGCTATGGATCGGTGCCTCACTGGTCCCAGCCCATTATTAATCAGCCCGAGGTAGGTTTTCTGGGGTTTATTGTTAAGCGTATTCGGGGTATTCCCCACTTCCTCATGCAGGCAAAAATGGAGCCCGGTAATATCAACATGATTCAGTTGGCTCCTACCCTCCAGGCTACTCGTAGCAACTATATGCGGGTTCATGAGGGAAAATCCCCTACTTTCCTGGAATACTTCCGTGATCCCTCCCGTCGTCGTCGAGTGTTGGTAGACGTACTCCAGTCGGAACAGGGGGGACGTTTTCTTCGAAAACGAAACCGTAACATGGTAGTTGAAATTGGTTCTGAGGATCTGGTGGAGGTTCCTCAAGATTATATATGGCTTTCCCTGGGACAAATCCAGCGACTTCTACGTCGCGATAACACCATTAACATGGATGCCCGTACCGTACTAGGGTGTATTTCCTTTCATCGGTTTGGGTTTGATGCAGGCGATCATTTAAATGAATTTGCCTCCAGTATTACCCGTCCTTTACATACCATGGATGAGATTTTAACCTGGTTTACGGAGCGTAAATGCCAGTATGACCTGGAGGTCCAATCTATCCCTCTAGATGAGGTGACAGAATGGCAACGGGATGATTATCGAATCTACCACCCTAGCGGTGACTTTTTTGAAGTGATCGCTATGCGAGTGGAAGCGGATAATCGGGAAGTTACGGCTTGGACCCAGCCGATTATTAAACCCTGCAAGCATGGCATTATTGCCATGGTGGCCCGCGAGTTCAACGGGGTTCTACACTTTTTGGTTCAGGCTAAGGTTGAGGCTGGAAACTTTGATGTGGTGGAAATGGCACCCACAGTTCAATGTATGACCGGTGACTATCGACGCCATCCCGATAATTGGCCTCCCTTCCTTGACTATGTGCTTAACGCCCCTGCCAATTCCATATATCTAGATACTCTTCAGTCAGAGGAAGGTGGGCGTTTTTATCGGGAAGAAAACCGTAATATGATTGTCTGGGCTGATGATGCCTTTCCCATGGACGTTCCAGACAACTATATGTGGATTTCCTATACCCAACTTAAGAACTTAATTCGGTTCAACAACATTGTTAATATTCAGGCGCGCTGCTTGCTCTGTTGTATTCCCCCTGGTCTGGATGGTACTGGCCGCTTGCAAAAGGTTTAATTATGGCTAGCCAGGTGAGCATTGCCCCGGTTAGAGTTGGGGTTATGGGATGTTCTTCCTTTGCCCAGCGCACTATGATTCCAGCGATCGCCCAATCTACCGGGGTTGAGCTAGGGGCGATCGCTAGTCGGGACCTATCCCGATCCCAATCCGTAGCTGACCAATATGGTGTTTTAGCCCTTGGTAGTTACGAAGCACTCCTGGAGTCATCAGATATCGATCTGGTTTACATGCCTCTGCCTACTGCCCTGCACGAGCCCTGGGTAATGGCTGCTCTGGAGGCGGGTAAACATTTACTGGTGGAAAAGTCCTTTGCGGTTGACCTGGCATCTGCCCGACGCATGCTTGACCTGGCTCAACTCAAGCGGCGGTTAGTGGTTGAAAATTTCCTCTTTCGTCGCCATTCCCAGTTGAGTTGGGTTAAACAGCAGCTGGCTACGGGAGCTATTGGTCAGCTTAGGTTTTTCCGGGGTTGTTTCTCGATTCCAGCCCTGGCTAAGGATAACTTTCGGTACCGGGCCGATCTGGGAGGCGGGGCCCTACTGGATGCGGGAGTGTATCTGGTAAAATCGGCCATCGAGTTTCTTGGACCCGATCTTGAGCTCCTCTACGCCACCCTGGAATTTGATCAGGATCGCCAGGTTGATCTACGAGGATCGGCTGCTTGGACCAATAGAGAGGGAATTATTGCCCAAACTCTCTGGGCCTTTGATACCCACTATCAGTGCACCTGGGATTTCCATGGCACCGATGGTCGCATCCTCTGTGAACGGGCGTTGACTCCGCCCCCCAATTTTCAGCCACCAGTGAGACTGGAGCGGGGATCAAGCCGGGAAGATTTGCAGTTACCCCCCGATAACCACTATGTCGCCCAGTGGAATTATCTGGCTCAGGCCGTAACTTCCGAGGAAAGTATCGATGCGGCCCTGGCAGAAACCCGACTGCAAGCCGAGCAATTGCAGCAAGTTGTAGATTCGGCCAAAATTCTCCCTATGCCCAAATCTTAGGTCACCATGCATCATACCCTTGACCAATTACGCTCTGGCGAACTGATGGGTATTCGGCGGATCAACCTTGCGGCTGGTCTGACTGATTTTCCGACGGAGATTTTTGATCTGGCCGATTCTCTCGAGGTTTTAGATTTATCCAATAATCAGCTCAATCACTTACCCGATAGTCTGCCTCGGTTACATAAACTCGAAAGGTTGTTTCTCAGTAACAATCATTTTGAAACGGTTCCTGAGGTTCTCAGCCAGTGCGATCAGCTTTCTATGGTTGCCTTTAAAGGTAATCGGATTAACATCCTGCCAGAGAATGCCCTGCCCCCCAAAACTCGCTGGCTGATTTTGACTGATAACTGTCTGGAGTCCCTGCCCGCTTCCCTTGGTTCCCTATCCCATCTACAAAAGCTATCCTTAGCTGGCAACCAGTTACGAGCCCTACCCCAACAACTTGCCCATTGTCGGCAACTAGAGTTTATCCGACTGGCCGCTAACCAGTTAGAGGAATTCCCCACCTGGCTGTTATCCTTACCGCGACTAACCTGGTTTGCCTATGCAGGCAATCCTTTCTGTACCGGTTGGAACGAGCAAGGGAGACCCCAATCCCAGTTCTCCACTATTGATTGGCATCAGCTGGTCTTGGGCGACGTTCTCGGACAGGGGGCTTCTGGAATAATTTCCAGGGGAACCTGGAAAACCAGTGATGGCTGCCTTGACGTTGCGGTGAAAGTGTTTAAGGGGGAAATTACCAGTGATGGCTATCCCATCGATGAGATGCAAGCATGCCTGGCCGTCGGTAACCACGACAGTCTCATCAGTCCCCTGGGTCAGATTAGTAACCATCCCGATCAAAAAACAGGTCTGGTATTTCCCCTGGCACCCCTCGATTATCGCAGTTTAGGCAATCCCCCCAGCTTAGATAGCTGTACCCGCGATACCTACCCTGCTCATACCAGTTTTTCCTTGGCAGCAGTGCTGAAAATTACCACCGATGTGGCTGCTGCTGTGACCCATCTACACCAGCGGGGCATCCTCCACGGCGATCTCTATGCCCACAATATCCTCACCAATAGCCAGGATAGGGCTCTTCTCGGAGACTTTGGAGCGGCATCATTTTATCCTGAAACCCTGGCTGCTAAGTTGGAACCCACTGAGGTCAGAGCCTTTGGCTGCTTGTTAGAGGAACTTCTGAGCCACTGTCCGGAACTGAACGACGCCCCATTAGCCCCAGTGGCGGGTAGTCTTCACCAACTCCGTCAGGATTGTATGGATGCCATACCAGGCCATCGGCCTAATTTTCCCTTGGTTCTGGAACGACTGGAGCGGTTAGCTAAAGAGTCCCGTCTAACTCCCTAGGCTGGCTGCGGCTCTGCTGGCTGTTTTTCTCACTTTGCCCAGGTTTCAATCGCTCCTAGTCAAGGTGGGAACTCAGGCGGCTGAGCAGTTGGTCTAGGGGGAGTACCCCTTCAATCCGATCCACTGCCCCACTGGCCTTAAATAGAATCAGTGTGGGTAGAGCTGTAATTCTATGCTGGGAGGCAATTTGGGGATACTTATCGGTATCGATTTTCACGACCTTTAACTGGCCCTTGAGCTGGTCGTTAACCTGGGTTAAGATCCCCGCCATCATCTGGCAAGGACCACACCATGTGGCGTAAAAATCCACCAGCACAGGCACCTGGGAGCTAGCCAGTAGATCGTCAAAACTACGAAATTTTTGTTTAGCGGCCATGGGTTGCTGTCCTATCCTGCCTTCAATAACTGTTGGTAATCTTCTGCTTTTAACTGGCGCTCCATCAGGGCCGTAACCGCAGCGCTGGCAGAAATCTGTCCCCGCAGTAGGCGATCAACCTGATCACAGATAGGCACTGAAATGGTATCGCGACGAGCGATCGCCATCACTACCTGGGCTGTATTCACTCCCTCAGCCGTACTGCCCAACTCCATCAAAATTTGATCAAGGGGCTTACCCTGGGCTAGACCATAACCGACTCGGTAGTTACGGCTGAGGGCGCTGGTACAGGTGGCTAGCAGATCCCCTAAGCCGGAAAGACCCAGAAAGGTTTCGGGTTGACCACCCAGGTGAGTACCAATCCGGATGAGTTCGGGCAAGGCCCGGGTAATTAGAGCAGAACGAGCATTGGCTCCTAGTTTAAGACCATCGCAAACTCCCACCGCAATAGCGATAACATTTTTTAAGGTGCCGCCCAATTCTGCTCCCAGGGGATCGCTACTGCGGTAGGTACGGAAGTTGTCCCTAGCTAATATATGCTGCACCGCTTTAGCAGCAGTTTCCTGGTGACTGGCAATTACCGTCGCCGCTGGCAGCCCCTGTTGGATTTCCTGGGATAGATTCGGACCAGATAGAACTACCAGGGCATGATCGGGAAAGGCTTCCTGAAAAATTTGGGAGGGAGTTAGGGTGGTAGTGGCATCTAATCCCTTAGTGGCAGTCACCAGAATAGTGGTGGGGGGAATGGTCAGGGTTTGCAACTGTTTAACCAGGTCGGGTACCCCTGCCATAGAAACTGCCGATATCAGCATATTTGCCCCAGCCACTGCCTGCTCCAGGGATAGGCTTTGCCGCCGCGACCATAGTCGTACCCGATGCTGGTTTGCCAGGGCTAAGCCAGCTAGGGTCTGACCCCAGGCTCCAGATCCCATAACGGTGAGGGTCACCTGATTTTGTTTATAGGTTTCAAAGACCTGGTTCAGGGCTGCTTGGGTCGGCACGGTAACACCCATAGAAAAACCATCGGTAGATAGAACGAAAACTTCTGCACCCTAGGGTAGAGCAGCGGTCGGTCCAGGGATCAGCCGACCGCGCAGTACCCTCACCAGGGTAGTGAGGTGGGGTGGCCAGGGGGCCACGGCTACAATCAGGTCTCCAGTCACTGGATGGGTGAGGGTCAGTCGTTCAGCGTGGAGGGCCTGTCCTGGTAGATTCACCCCAATATCGCGCCCCGACCCGTAGGTGCGATCGCCCACCAGCGGATAACCGACGTGGGTACTGTGTACCCGAATTTGATGGGTACGCCCGGTCTCTAGACGGTAGCGCAGCAGGGAAAAGTTTCCCAGCCGTTCCTCGAGGTGCCAGTGAGTTAGGGCTGATCGGCCACCTCTATCAAGGGGTAGTACAGCATTTTTCTTGCGATCAAGGGGATGACGACCCAAGGGCAGGTCAATTGTGCCTGATGCTGTCGGCGGAACACCATAGACCACCCCCAGATATTCTCGACCGGCGGTTTTGGCCTTCATCTGGGCCTGTAGATGGCTATGGGCCAGGTCGGTTTTGGCCACCACAATAGCGCCAGTGGTGTCCTTGTCTAACCGATGGACAATGCCGGGACGCTGTACCCCCCCAATCCCGAGCAACTGGTCACCGCAGTGGGCCAGCAGTCCGTGCACCAGGGTGCCGCTCATATTACCTGGAGCAGGATGCACCACCAGCCCGGCTGGCTTATTGATGATGATCAGGTGATCGTCTTCATACAGAATGTCCAGGGCCATAGGCTGGGGAGTTAACTCTAGGGGTTGAGCCGCCGGTATGGTCAGGCTGATGAGATCGCCGGTCTGCACCATCGCCTGTTTGTGGCTACAGATCTGACCATTGAGGGTGACGTACTCCCAGTCAATCAACTTTTGAATACGATTGCGAGAGACCCCTTTGACGTTAGCGGTCAACCAGCGATCGATGCGTTCTGGATGAATAGCGGTTACGATTAGATCCAGCCTTTGGTCTTGGATGGAAGTTAGGTCTTCGATAAAGGGAATGGGGATCAAGTGGAGGGTAACAGGAAGGGGATGAAACCTACTTTACTATGGTAAACGATTCACCCTCCTCTCTAATCATCGGGAAACTGCCAGCAGGGAATAGATTCAACCCGCCGACTACCACAGCTACAGGGCTCTGGTTGGGAAGCTATCCAGGTAGCGTCGCAATCCCGACAATGACAGAGAATATTGTTTAAATTAGCCTGGGCTAAGCCAAAGTGCCAGCGTTCCAGTTCTTCAGGAGTAAAGTAGGAAGGGGTTTCTGCCATCATTGATCTGACTGATACAAAGTATTTAGGTTCTGACTGCCCAGGTATAGCCGTACCCGTGTTTAATCACGCAGAAAGGGGGTTGATACAGGCTGGTTAAGTCTGTCTTAAGCGTTTTGGCCAAAGTATAACTATGGTAAACTGAGCCTCGTAGATGTAAAGTCATTCTATATTTGCGGGTGTAGTTTAGTGGTAAAACCTTAGCCTTCCAAGCTAATGATGGGGGTTCGATTCCCCCCACCCGCTCTTCAAAAAAGCCTGACCCTAAAGGTAGACTCGATGCTGGTGTTAGATAAAGTCTGATTAGCTACACCTAAAGTTCTTCGACGGCGTCAGCATAGCTATAAATCTCAATACCAAGAGCTTCGGCCACCGGTAAAGCCCGATTATCCACGGGGGGAGAAATTACAATCTTGCGACTAATTTCCTGGTTGTCGTCTCTGGCATAGAACTCTACCTTACGGCCAAAGCTATATATCCCGGCCTTATCGATTTACGGTTTTGCTCATCCCATCCTTACTGGCCATGGGGACATAGTTTCCACCGTAGGGCGTCAACTAGTCCTCCGCTAGTATGGATGGATGGACGGCCACCGTTGAGGATCGTCTGGTAGGTTGGGTGCGTTGAATATGACTGACAGTATAGTTGTCTAAGGTACTACCCTGGCCCAAGGCAACCGGGATGGTGAAGCAGAACTGACTGCCTTTATTTTTGCCTTTAGAATCGGCCCAAATCCTACCGCCCATGCCTTCAATAATTTGTCGACACATCGCTAGACCCAGACCGGTTCCCCCTGCGGTGCGTCTGAGAGCGCCTTCTTCCTGATAAAAACGATCAAAGATTGCATCCAGGAGATCGGGCTCAATGCCCCGTCCCGTATCTGCTATGCTAACCTGTAGGTAGCTTGGGTTGGCACAGGTTACTTGAATGGTAATCTTGCCCTCGGCAGGAGTAAACTTTCTGGCGTTATCCAGCAGTTTAATCAACAGTTCGACTAACCACTCGCCATCGGCCTGGACCATGGGTAGCTGCTTGGGTACCTTTATCCTGATGTTCGATCGGGATGGATCGTTGCCTTGGGCGTAGATGTTACTTACCGCTAGGTCTATACACTCTTTAATGGAAAGGGCTTCTAAATTCCACTGTACTCGACCGCTTTCCAGTTTGGATAGGGTTAAAAAGTCCTGAACTAGCTTGCGTAGCCGTTCAGCATTTTCTAGGGCTGATTCCAGCATTATGCGGTGTAAGTCGGTAGGCATGTCAGGCTCTGTCGCCAAACTTTCCAGGCACACCTGAATAATCGAAAGGGGAGTACGCAGTTCATGGCCGGTAATCGCAATTAAATTATTACGGGTACGGTCAAGGGCCTCAAGTTGATGGTTGAGGTCTTGCAGGTGGGCGTAGGCCTTGGCTTGAATGATGGCAACACTAAGTTGGGTAGCGATCGCATCCACCAGGGCTTTGTCATTGTCTGTCCAGGTATAGGGTTGGTTATTGCATTGGTGCAACTCAATGATGCCCACTAATCTTTCTTGATAGGTCAGGGGTACAATCAACCAAGCCCGGATACCCCAACGATTAATCAAGGGGCGGATAGATTCTAGTTCCTGACGAAAGGGCGATGCCAGATCTTGAGTATCGCCAATAGCGACTACCTCTTTAGTGTCCTGCACATAGTCAAATAGAGGGTTGACTGCCAGAGGCCAGACTTGACTAATTAAAGAGTCAACATTGGGTTTAAGATGCTGGAACTCAATCGTAACTGACTGGTCCGTGGCGCTACAGGGATAAATTAAGCATCGACAAACATCCAGTGCCTGTCCTAGTTCTGTTGCCGTCTGCTCAAAAATTTGTTTTGCTTCAAGGGATTGGCGAATCACCGAGGTAATTGAATTCACCAATCGCTCTCGCCGTTCCTGAGCAGCAATGGCCTTATAAGCCTTTAAAAGCTTATACTGGCCTGCCTGTAAATAGGTCACTAGCCTTTGGGTGAAGGGATCGGGGCCACCGCTATCATCCAGGCGATCAGATACCGTGGCTAGAGGAATCAGGTGGCGGGCCTCCATTCTTGCAATTTGGGCCGAAATTTCGGGACGGTAGGTGGCAATTCGATGCAGTAAGATTTTCGCCGCCTGCTGACTGACATAACGATCCTGGGTCCAGATACCTTCAAAGCGACGCGTTTGATCAAGGGAAGACTGATCACCTGCATCGGTGGATAGTCTTTCTCTACAGATCAGGCAGGCCTGATAGTCAAACCCAATCACGACTAGATGCCATTCCTGGCTGAGGGTGTCCTGGGGACCAAAAATAATGGTTTCGTAGTTGTTGTGGGACCGACTGGAGAAACTAGTCCCCTCGCCCGACAATACATAGAGTTGGTCGCTCAACTCGGCGATGCGCAGGTAACGACTCGCCTCTTGCTGGTAAAAACGCTCTTGTTGGAAACTCGCAATTACCAGAGCTCCGCCCATGCCCGCCAAAATATGGTCTTCCATGGCGTGGGATAGGGCGGTGAGGGATGTTTTGAAATACAATCTTGGTCTAAGCTGGGGAATTGCAGTTAGCAACTCTTCCACCACAGATGGGGAATTGCTCATAATTTAGGCTAGGAAACTGTTAGTGCTAACCACTCTGGGTTGGGGCCGGGTAAACCCTGTCCAGGCGATCGCCCAATTAGCAGTAGTTACGTTTCCATAGCCTACCAGTTAGCCCATGCCCCAGGGGAACTTTGTAACCATTCGCCAAATTCCTTCAGAACCTAGCTGCTGTGAGTTAAATTAATTAACCCTGCATGAGCCCGCCAGGAAAACCAGGATCGGGTCAGAGGCTGTGTAAGCAGCAGGCTGGGTAGGTGTGCTGACCAAAGCCATAAAAAATATCCGAAGCCTTCAATCCATGAAATGCTTCGGATATTTTGAGAAAATAGCAGAAACTATAGCCCCAGACACCCCCAAGAGAATTAAGGTAGGCCTTCTGGCCTACCCAATAGTAGTATTGGTCTTCACCAATCAATCCTGTCTTTAAGGGTTCTAGCCAAAGCTATAAATCAAGACAGTCATCAATGGCTGATGGATGTCATAGATTCAGGAATTCCCTGATCGCCATAGCCAATTTCCTGGTGCTCCGTGGGATCTAGACCGATAGTTTCTACTTCGGCGGTTACCCGCAGACCTACGAGGGCCTGGACTATTTTGAGCAACACAAAGGTCCCAATACCGGCTATGGCATAGGCAATGACCACACCCGCTATCTGCTTCAACACCTGGGATGGATCACCATAGAACAAGCCATCAGCTCCGGCAGCATTGACGCTCTTAGTGGCAAAAAAACCTGTCAGAATTGCCCCTACAGTCCCACCTACGCCGTGGACAGGGAAAGTATCTAGGGCATCATCGATGCCAAGCTTATTCTTAATGCGAATGGCATAGAAGCAACAGGTAGCAGTAATTGCCCCAATTAAGAGGGCAGCCACAGGAGTCACAAAACCCGCAGCTGGAGTAATACCTACAAGCCCAGCCACGGCCCCGGTAGCCAGGCCTACCGCCGTTGGCTTACCAGTTAAAACCCATTCTAAAAGAATCCACATCAGACCAGCCGCTGCAGCTCCAGAATTAGTAGCAACAAAGGCCGCTGTAGCCAGTGAGCCAGAAGCTAGAGCACTGCCAGCGTTGAACCCGAACCATCCAAACCAAAGCAAGCCAGCCCCGAGCAGAATAAAAGGAACATTATGGGGAGGAGTAAGGCGATCGGGGTAGTTGATTCGCTTTTTTAACATCAAAGCAGCAATCAGGGCAGAAAAACCAGAGGTGATATGGACTACCGTACCGCCAGCGAAATCAAGGGCACCAAGACCGCCGTAGAGACCTAGAAAGCCTCCCTTGGCCCAAACCATATGGGCCATAGGGTAGTAAATCAAAACTGACCAGAGCAGAACAAACAAGAAATAGGCTTTGAACTTGAGGCGTTCTACCAGAGCACCCGAAATTAAGGCTGGGGTGATAATCGCAAACATGCACTGGTAAATCATGAAGGCCTGGTGAGGAATGGTGGGGGCGTAGGAAACCACCGCCGCTGGTTCAGTTCCTTCTAGATAGCCGGTAGTTTCTAAACCAACACCATTGAGAAAGGCCCATTCAAGGCCGCCAATAAAGGGATTGCCGGGAGCAAAAGATAGACTGTATCCCCACAGGACCCAGGTAACACCCACTAAAATCATTAGGACGAAGCTCATCATCAGGGTGTTTAAGATGTTGAGCGATCGCACAAAGCCACCGTAAAAGAAGGCCAGAGCGGGGGTCATGAGTAACACAAGGGCTGCAGATATCAACATAAAGGTGGTATCTGCAGAAACCAGAGCAGATGTGGCAACCTCTAGGGCATCTGGAGCTTTAGCCTGAGCTAGAGCCAGATCTGGAAAGAGACCCCACCCTACAGCCAAACCGATGACTAACAGAGATAGACTTCGAAACATTTCAAATTACCTTGACCTCTTAGATTTAGGGCACTTCGAAAAATGCCAAGCTTATTGAGAATGACAACGAAGTTCCAATGGTCCTGGGCGTCGAAAAACCGCAATCAGACAATTTATCGCGATGCCCTTTACAAGGAAAAATCGAAACTCAGTAGATACTGCTTAGATAGCAAGGTTAGGAAAAAAGCCGTTTTCAGTTTGTATAATTAAAAACAATTATTCTATTTGCCAGGACTAGACTGCCATGGAATGATTCGAAGGGAGCGTTAAAAACTCAGTTAAAAGTCTTACTTTATACCGTTAATTGTCTGGTAACCCTGAATATTCAGGCTCTTTTACTGACTCAATTAGGAGTTTGAATACTCCAGTCAGCTTTCTAACTCCCCCTCATAAATGTCGAAAGGTGGATACTAAAAGAGTAGCAAACGAGCTTTGTAGCTAAGGAATATTACGGACCTTGGATAGCCATAGCCACCTGCAAGGAGTCGGAGAGGAGCCAGAATACCCCTCTGGTATTAGCTTCTCCATGGCTCGTAAATCACAGGGTTATCCCTTGTTACGACCCATGAAATTACCCGGCCAACTGTGTCCTAATCGTTCTGGCCAAAGCTATACATCCAAAGGACTACTGCCATACCCAGGAGGAACGGTTAGAAAGGCTCAGAAATGTCTGATGCGGGTGTCTACCTGGGGTTAGGAGGTGGCATGTCCAGACTTGGAGCGAATTTCAAGGTAGGCTTGAACACCTAGGGTTTCAAGCTGACTTTGTTTTGCTAGTACCTCAGTCTTCATCTGGTTACGATACTCCAGCACCCGATCAAATAGATTAGGGCGATCGATGGCTAAAATTTGTACAGCTAGCAACCCAGCGTTTTTAGCATTACCGATCGCGACCGTAGCAACTGGCACACCAGCCGGCATTTGTACAATAGAATAAAGGGAATCAATTCCCTGCATGGTTCGGCCTATGATGGGCACTCCAATTACTGGCAGGGGGGTCAGGGCTGCTACCATCCCCGGCAGGTGGGCAGAGCCTCCGGCTCCGGCAATAATCACCTTTAGTCCTCGTTCACGCGCGGTTTGGCTGAAGGTAATCATTCTCTCTGGGGTGCGGTGGGCTGAAATAATGGCTACCTCGCAGGGCAGATCAAAATGGTGACAAACCTCCAGGGCTGCCTGCATGGTCGGTAAATCAGAGTCACTACCCATGATGATGGCTATTTCCGGAGATGGCATGGTAGGGTGTCCAGGGTCTAATAATGGGAAACCTGTTGCAAGGGTAGCCAAAGGTAGCTACTTAACTGATTAAAACTCAGGTTTGATTTGTAGGGCCAGGGGGTAGATCGGACATCATCTCAGCGGTAATATCTACCACATCAACGGCGGTGACATCCACAGTGCCCGGTTCAGCTGCCCGTTCAAATCCAGTCGCCAGGGTCTTTAAGGGTGCGCCACAACCAGGACAGATAGCCTCTGTTCCTTGAATTCCAGTTAAAGAGGTCGTACAAACCGGACAGTCTCCCCGAATAAGATTGCGTTGAAGCCAGAATCGCAATCCCAGAAAAAATAACACAGGTGTCAGAACGAGTAACAGCATCAGCAAGGCTACTGATTTCACCAGCCATCCTAAACCAATCGCCCCCAGCAACCAGGCCAGTCCAATCACGGTAAGCCAGCAGCCAATACCAGATAAATTAAACTGAATTTGGTTGAAGTTTAATTGGTTCATAAAGCGGTTGCACCCTAGCCTGATACCCTAGCACTACTATAGCGGGTTCTGAAGAGAGAAGCGTGGTAGCCCCTCTAGGGTCTAGCCCAGGGACTCTTGCTAAATCTAGTCAAAACTTCTAAGCCGGGAATGGAGCTAAACTCAACCTGAGCAACTGGCATATTTAACGATAGTCAGGCAATTACGCCCATCCCGAAGTCGCTGATAGCTTACCCGGTCAGCCAATCGCCTCAGTAGAAACCACCCATAACCACCATCGAGTAAGGCGCCTGGTTGGGGCTCAGGTAGTAACTCCGGATTAAAGGGATGACCCTGATCTAAAATACGAATCTCAACATAGTTGTTATCGAGGGCCACATCGATACTAATGGTGGTTTCTGGCGATAGATGGGCATGGGCATGGCGCACTGCATTGGTAAAGCCCTCCGTTAGGGCTAGGGCCAGACGATCGGTATAGTAATGGATCCAGTCATAATCTTCATCTACCGATTGACAGATCTCCCCAAACCAGAGTTGAACTTGACCAATTAGATCCAATTGACTCTTTACCTTAAGGTGTGCTTGTCTGACGATATTAGCCATGATTGCTCTCGATCTTGAAAATAATCAGCTAGGATTTCAGATAAAACCAGCCTCTGGCCCATAGCCAGAGTATCTTTTGGCCCCGGCAGATTCACCCCATCTGAGAAAAGGTTGGAACTAAACTGGGTGGTTAAAGGAGCCATGTACCAACTAACGGAAGCCTGGTTAAAGGCTCTAAAGGGCTACTTGAGTAACCTGAGTCCCCTACCTCGAAGAATATAGCTTTACTTAGAACGCTGAGGATCTGAATTGAGCGCTTAAAAGGAAATTTGGCCAGGTGTTCTGACTCACTTTCGTTCCGTTAAGCGTAGATACAGCTATAAACTGGTTTACTTCTCTATGGCACCCCAATTTAGTTATAGCTGCTTGTTGATGTTTAGAACGTAAAATTTTTTGACATCCTTCCTAAACCTGTACGGCTAAGGTTATAGCAGGCGCCAGTCTGGTTAGGACAAGACTGCGACGTTATTTGCTATATGCTGATGCCCAAAGCCTGACCTGGTGTCCTGAGCTAAATGGCTACAGCTATAAATATGGCAGTACTTCGTCGCATAAATTCCGCAACGCCTCAAGGGCAGTCAAGAGCCAGCAGCCAAGAGAAGTAGATGGATTTATGCCAGGGTCTACTAGGAGTAAAAGTGGGCTTATAAAATAAAAGTTCAGTTTTTGACTATCGGTAGTATAATGACGTATCTCAATAAATTCAATCCTTGAATTAGTCCTTAAATCAAAACCTTCAATTTAGACTTTACCTCTAGCCTGGTCTTTTCTGACCAGGCTTTTTTCTGGTCCGCTCCTGGCCCGAGATCGCCAGTTGGGGGAGTCTGCCCAGTTGACCTGTCATCAGTTGTAAGGCCAGTCGTCGTAGGGGAAATAGCCGAGCCAGAAAGACCAGGCCGACGCGACGCAGAATTACGACGGGCCAGATTTGATTGGAAAAGCTCCGGTTCAACAGGTCGGTAAAGGTAAGGATGACCCAATTTTCCGGTCGTCGCCAGCTCTCGTAACGGCGAAGAACTCCCATGCTTCCCAGGTCTTCTTGGTGTTGATGGGCGGCGATTAGGACTTCAGCCAGAGCGGCAGCGTCTCGAATACCCATGTTTAAGCCCTGTCCTCCTACGGGATGGCAACTATGGGCGGCATCTCCCACCAGGGCGAGGCGGGGTTGGATATAGCGATCGCACTGGCTCATCTGAACTGGAAACGCCGCTGGAGCCCTCAGTTGCCTCAGCCGTCCCATATGGTTTCCATAACGCCGCTGGAGTTGGGCCATAAACTCGGCTTCGGGTAGCTGCATCATAGCCTCGGCTTCGCCATGGGGAAGGGTCCAGACAATCTGACAGCGTTGGCCAGGTAGGGGCAAGATGGCAAAGGGACCAGCCGGCCAGAAACGCTCGTAGGCCCTGGCCTGGTGGTGTATTTCTGGTTCTACCACCGTCGTAATACAAGACTGCCAGTATTGCCAGCCAAAGCTTTGAATATTGGCCGATTTGCGGAGGGATGATCCCTTGCCGTCGGCAGCTACAATGAGTCCGGTGTGCAGCCTATATTGCCCCTCCGTTGCCGTCAGATGCCCCGTGACGCCATTGCCATCTGTCTCTAGACTACTTATGGTGGCAGAACTAAAGTAGTGAAGGTTAGGACGGGCGATCGCAGCCTGCTGCAGAGCAGTCATTAAAATAGAATGCTCGGCTCCGTAGTAAACCGCCTCCGTACCCAGATCTTCCGGGAAAAAATGCACCACCTCTGAATAATCTCCATCACAGAGATTAACCTGTTGGAAGTGACAGATAGCTGGCCCTATCTCAGACCATAGACCCAAACCCTTGAAAATATTGGCGGAGGTCAGGGATAGGGCATAGGCGCGATCTCGACTCGCGACTGCGATAAAGCTTTGAGCTTCGATGACTGCGACCTCAAGACCTGCGCCACTGAGAGCTACAGCCAGGGTTAAACCGACAATTCCCCCTCCCACAACCACAACATCTGCTTTCAACGTAGGCCAGGGCATACCATTCGTCTGGTTTGCCTCAACATGAATGGGGGCAGGGCTAAGGATCATAGGAAAGCAGTGGGGCCAAACTCTTTAATTATTCTGGCTTGAAATTTCCATCAAAATCAAGGTCAATCACAACCCAGAAAAATCAGCTTCTAGAGAGTATGGCCCTAGCCACCTGCAAGGGGGCGGAGGCGAGCCAGAACGCCTTCCCAATCTTAGCTTTTACCGATCCACCTGTCCTCAGGTTCTGGCCAAAGCTATATCTATGGGTCGGTAACCGGCCATGGTATCGGTAGCACTCCTCAGGAATTTTGAACTTTCAGAGATTTCACGGTAGGGTTCAAGCTCTCTCCGTAGCTTTTTAAATATCCGTTTACCCAGAAGGGGTGTAGTTCTGTACCATTGGGCTAATTGGGGTAGCCAACTCTGGCTGGGTACACACCCTGTAGATGGCTGCCACTCCCTACGCCTACGGTTATGGAAGTCGATATTCTATTACTTACGGTTTACTTTATCTGCTTGGGCTACGTCACTTACCAGATGGCCCTATCCCTGGAGGCTGAGTTAGAGGATCAGATCAAAATTCTGCCTGATCATGAGGTCTTAAAAAGCTCGGTACAGGATCAACTGGCCCGCCAGGGGCTGCCCCCAACCCTGGCAGAGGTAATTGCCACGGCGCCGTCCCCCCTTAAACCCCTGCTGTCTCTGCAATTGCACATACTCAATTCCAGACCGCTGGGCAGTGAGGCAGAACGAGAGATGGATGGTCAGGTAATAGTTCAGGTCCTCCCCCAGGGACCCCAGTTAATTCAGCCCATCAAAGCCCTTACCATTCAGGTCCTTAACCAAACCCGAAACTTTCAGGTGTCGGTCGATTGGGACCGGAGCTCCTTTACCCGCATGAATAACCAGACTTGCCGGGTAATTCGCCATACTCCGGGGATGCGCTTTGATCTAGCCCTACCTCAGGTAATTAGTGTGGTCAATCCGCGCCAACTTTTGAGTACCCAGGTAACCAGCGAAGAAACCTTTGGTCGTCATCCTGATACTCAGGTTTTGCAGGTCTCATCCCCCCTGATCAATGTGCCCCAATTAGTTGCCTTACCGCCCAGGTCCAGGGTTTATACGCTGGACCTGGCGCTGCAACTGTTGCCCCTCAGTGGCCGGGGTAGCCGCATTGGCTTGCTATTACCCTTTCAATTTCAAGTGGAAGTTTTACCAGCTAAAATTCCCATCCCCTACTTGGACTGGATTTTAAGACGATAGAGGCAAGCTGGGAACTCCGTGGGTGACCAGGTATTTTGGGGCACCGGCAAAATCTCTCCCGTTTTTAGGGTTAATCTACGGGCAGATGGGAGGTAGCTGTTAGCAGGTGGGGTAGCCAGCTAATTGCCAGTCCCAGCAAGGAAAGCAAAACAAGACAGAAGAAAATAGCTATGTTCTTAAAGTTGGCCACCATCATATCTACCCTGGCTAGTAAAGCCACCGCTACCAGCATGGACCAGTAGGCAAACAGACGAAAGTAGGAAACCACCGTGATCGCCAAAAAGGTAACCACTAAGGCCATTAAGAAATATCCCCAGTCCGATCGAAAGCCCAGAACTATAACCTGACGACAGAGGTTCCAGAAGAAAGCCGCAACTCCTGCCACCAGAATCGCTAGGGTGAGGGTGAAACCCCAAGCTATAGGGGCCGCTTCAATCGTGTGTAGAAAATTGCCGTAGGTGGCATAGGCGATAACTAAAAGCAGCCAGGAAAACCAGGGGAGGTTCATGTTACGGCACCACACCAGGGATGAATAATTTAACCATGGAAACCTACCATTACTATCCCAAGTAAATTTTCCTAGGGGGAGGCGTGAGGCAAGTTCCCACTCCTTGAGAGGTCTAGATGGTAGGGATAGAAAGGCAAAGGGCAGAGGCTACCAATTTTGGCCTATACTCTAACGTATTATTCTTAATTCAATCAGGATCCTAATCCATGATTTTTCCTGGCGCTCCAGTTACGGTGATCAACCTGAATGATATCTACTACGGCTTTCAGGGTTTAGTACAGCGGATTACAGACGGCAAGGTAGCTGTTCTCTTTGAGGGAGGAAATTGGGATAAGTTGGTGACCTTTGAGATGTCCGAACTTGAACCCGTCAACCCGGGCCAGCGACGCGGCTAATTACCTATGGGACTACCCCTCTTTCATGCGGTAGGGATGCCCCGATCGCCCAATCACATTGCCGAAGTAGTTGAAACCTCCACAACCGAGTTTCTCGCCCAATGCCTGGGTCAAGATGAGCTCAGCTTTCCATCCATGCCCGCCTTTGGTAGTTGGGTCATGGCCCAGGAAGAAAACTCGGGTAACCAGATTTACGGAGTGGTGTACCACGGCACTACCACCCCGATTGATTCAATTCACCGGGCTCGAGCCCTGGGTCTTTCTCTGGCGGAACTACGGCAGCAACAGCCGCAAATCTTTGCCATGTTAAAAACGGAATTCCGTGTCGCTATCCTGGGTTTTCAGTCGACTGGCCAAGCAGAACCGGCAGGATCAATTTATCAATACACCCCTCCCTGCCCGCCTCCGGTGCACCAGGCGGTCTATCGTTGCCAGCCGGAATCCGTCCTTGCCTTTACCACCCAGCTAGATTTTCTCAGAACCTTATTAATTCTGGGTAATGCTCCCGTAGATAGCTTGGTAGCGGCGGTGATTCGCCAATGCTACCAGATCCGCAACCTCGATCGAGCCTGGCTGGTAGAGGCCTGCCGTAGCCTCAGCATTTTGCTCAAGGATGATTACGATCGCCTCCGTTCGATTTTGGGGCAAATTCATAGCTGAACTGTCGAAGCTGACCAGGGTAGGTAGCGGTAGTCCTAGGGAAAATTATGCCCAGGTCGTCCAACTTACTTTCGTGGAAGTGACGGGGGGTTTTACAATGGTTTACATTTGCTAGTATTGCTCCCTGACCCACCATCCACCCTTACTTGCTATGATCAGGGCTGGCCTGGTTAGGATGAGGCGGTTAGCGACATCCCTCTCTGAGCCACCTAACTCAGCTGACCAAGTCCACAGAATCCGGAGAATCCGTTATGCCAACTAAAGATATCAGCCGTTACCGAAATATCGGAATCTTTGCCCACGTCGATGCGGGTAAGACTACCACGACCGAACGTATTCTTAAACTGACGGGCAGGATCCATAAGATCGGTGAGGTCCATGAGGGGGCCGCCACCACCGACTTCATGGAGCAGGAGCAGGAACGTGGGATTACGATTCAGTCGGCCGCCACCTCCTGTTTTTGGAAGGACCATCAATTTAATATCATTGATACCCCCGGTCACGTTGACTTCACCATTGAGGTGTACCGGTCCCTCAAGGTGTTGGATGGTGGGGTTGGTGTATTTTGTGGCTCTGGGGGAGTGGAGCCCCAGTCGGAAACCAACTGGCGCTACGCCAACGACTCCAAGGTAGCCCGGATTATCTACGTCAACAAGTTAGACCGAATTGGGGCCGACTTCTATCGGGTGGTTAAGCAGGTGGAGAATGTACTGGCGGCCAAGCCTTTGATCATGGTGCTTCCCATTGGTCAAGAAAACGACTTTGTCGGTGTGGTTGACCTGCTCACCCGTAAAGCTTGGGTTTGGGATGATTCGGGCGAACCAGAAAACTATGAAATTCTGGAGGTGCCTGAAGACATGCAGGCCGATGTAGAAAAATATCGGGAGATCTTGATCGAGTTAGCGGTAGAACAGGATGAGGAAATCCTGGAAAAATACCTGGAAGGGGAAGATATTACCATTGACGAAATCAAGTCCTGTATTCGCAAGGGTACCCGGGAGTTGGCTTTCTTCCCCACCTACTGTGGATCCTCCTTTAAGAATAAGGGGGTGCAATTGGTGCTGGATGCGGTGGTAGACTACCTGCCCAACCCCATGGAAGTGCCCCCCCAACCAGAAATGGATCTGGAGGGTAACCCCACGGGTGGTTTTGCCTACGTTGATGCGGCTAAGCCCCTGCGGGCCCTGGCCTTTAAGATTATGGACGATCGCTTCGGCGCCCTTACCTTTACCCGGATCTACTCCGGTCAACTGAAAAAGGGTGATACCATCCTCGACACCGCTACCGGAAAAACCGAGCGGATCAGCCGGATCGTAGAAATGCACGCTAACGATCGCGAAGAAGTTGATGAAGCCCAGGCCGGTGATATTGTCGCCCTGATCGGCATGAAGAACGTCCAGACTGGCCACACCCTCTGCGATCCTAAAAAACCGGCTACCCTGGAACCCATGGTGTTTCCCGATCCGGTGATTTCCATCGCTGTCGCCCCCAAGAAGAAGGGCGATAACGAGAAAATGGGCCTGGCCCTGAGCAAGATGGTTCAGGAAGATCCCTCCTTCCAGGTAGAAACTGACCAGGAAAGTGGCGAGGTAATTCTCAAGGGTATGGGAGAACTGCACCTGGATATTAAGGTGGATATCCTGAAGCGCACCCACGGGGTAGAGGTGGAGGTGGGTAAGCCCCAGGTGGCCTACCGCGAATCCATCACCCGTCGTCTCCAAGACAGCTATACCCACAAGAAGCAGTCTGGTGGCTCGGGTCAATACGCCAAGATTGACTACGCCATCGAACCCGGCGAGGTGGGTACGGGCTTCTTCTTTGAGTCCAAGGTGACGGGCGGTAACGTGCCTCGGGAATTCTGGCCAGCGGTGCAGAAGGGCTTTGAAACCAGCGTGGATAAGGGTCCCCTGGCGGGCTACCCGGTGGTTGATCTGAAGGTCACCCTCACCGACGGCGGCTTCCATCCGGTAGACTCTTCGGCGATCGCCTTTGAAATTGCCGCCCGGGCCGCTTACCGTCAATCTCTGCCTAAAGCTGGTCCCCAATTACTGGAGCCAGTCATGAAGGTGGATGTGTTTACCCCAGAAGACTATATGGGAGACGTAATTGGGGACCTGAACCGGCGTCGGGGCATGATTAAATCCCAAGACCCAACCATGACCGGGGTGCGGGTCAAGGCCGATGTGCCCCTCAGTGAAATGTTTGGCTACATCGGGGATCTGCGCACCATGACTTCGGGGCGGGGACAGTTTTCCATGGAATTCTCCCACTATGCCCCCTGCCCCACCAACGTCGCGGAAGCCGTGATTAAGGAAGCAAAGGACCGGCAGGCTGCCTCCTGAGCCTATCTATAGGGTCAAGGATGCCGATTGAGGATGATAACATCCTGCTGGGCAATTCCTATTATTCCCCCACTCTGGTACCCAATAGTTGGATCTGATCAGTTCCAACTACATTCTCCGGAACTCTGACACCTAAGCCACTCTGGCTTGGGTGTTTTTTTTGATATACAGCTTTAGCCATTGAGCTCAAGATACCGAGTCAGGCTCCGGCTCCCAGCCCATAGCCAATGGCATCGCAGTCTTGTTCTCCCTGGACTGACGATTGCCATAGCTTTTGGCCATAACCCTGAGGATAGGATGGAGCTAAGGCTGGGTAGGCGTTCTGGCTTGCCTCCGCCCCCTTGTAGGTAGCTATAGCCAGGTCTCGTCCCCTTTAACGGGACGGAAAGGCGGTTTGACAGGGGTATTCCCTCGTGGGATGATAGGATGAAGTTATTAGGAATGATTCTTGATAGTCGTCCGGTTTTCTTGTCATCGATGACTACGGGCTAACCAGGTTTTTCACTCCTCCCATGTACCTTGCTCTGTGGAGTCATGGCCTTTCTGGCCCAGCTATGTCCCATCTCCCTCTTGCCACGCTGCAACCTGGCGATAGTGCCATCATTATCCAACTCCATACCCCTTCCGAAGGCTTGCGTCAGCGCCTGCTGGCCCTGGGGTTTCGTCAAGGCCGGTCGATCGAAATGATTCGCCGCTCCCTCTTCTGGGGTCCTCTCCATGTGCGTATCGGTACCACCGAGGTAATGCTGCGTCGCCGAGAAGCCGAAAACATTGCTATTGCCCTACCCAGCTAAAATTAACGGAAAGCCGATATGAAACGCATCGCTGTGCTGGGCATGCCCAATACGGGCAAATCTACCTTTTTTAATCGCTTCACCGGTGCTAAGGCGAGCATTGGTAATTGGCCGGGTATTACCGTCGACTTAATGGTAGCGAATCTCAATCTAGGCGATTCTCAGGTTGAGGTGGTTGACCTGCCCGGTATCTATGACCTGCAGGGGTTTTCCGAGGACGAAGCGGTGGTGCAGAGATTTTTGGCCACCACCCCCGTTGACCTGGTGATTATCGTCATCAATGCCACCCAGATCGATCACCAGTTAAGTCTGGCGTTGCAGGTGAAACACTTGGGATTGGCAGCCGTACTTTTATTGAATATGGCCGATGAGGCCCCCCGGTTTGGCGTTAAGATCGAGCCAGGGGTGATTGCCGACCATTTACAAATGCCTGTGGTGTTGCTTAGCGCCAAGTACGGCCATGGTTACGAGGCGGCCCTGGCCACCATTACCCAGGTTTTGCAGGGGCAAACCCAACCGGTATGCATCGGTGAGTTGGGCGATCGCCTGTTGTCCCAACCGGAGATCGAAGTCCAGCTTGATCGCATCTTGCAGAGCGGTGTGCAGGTTCCCCAGCGTCTCCCTAAAACTCTGACAAACCGCCTGGATCAGGTTCTGCTGCACCCACTATGGGGATTGCCGCTGTTTTTTGCCGTTATGTACCTGATGTTCCAGGCGGTTTATAGCCTGGGTACTCCCCTGCAGGATGGCCTGGGCTACGGGCTGGAGTGGGTCCGGCAGGTTGCCCTAGAGCCGGCCCTGACCCCTTTACCTGGCTTTGTTAAGGGATTTTTAATTGGTGGGCTATACGACGGTGTGGGGACGGTGGCGGCCTTTATACCGATTATTTTGGTGTTTTTTGTGGCTATGGCCATCGTTGAGGACAGCGGCTACCTGGCCCGGTCCGCCTTTTTGATGGATGCCTTTATGGAGTGGTTAGGGTTGGATGGGCGCTCCTTTGTCATGGCCTTGATGGGCTTTGGCTGTAACGTGCCCGCTATTATGGGCACCCGGGTGATGCGATCGCCGGGCTTGCGTATGCTGTCTATGCTGGTGATTCCCTTTTCCCTCTGTTCGGCCCGGTTGAATGTGTTTCTATTTATCACCACCACCCTGTTTACTCCCCGGGTTGCTCCACTGGTGCTGTTCAGTCTTTACCTGGTGAGCTTTGCCGCCGCCCTGATCACCGCCGCCCTATTCAAGGGCAAGTTTGTTAACAAGGATCCCTTAGTGCTAGAGCTACCGCCCTACCGCTTTCCTACCCTGAGGCATATCTGGGTACGGGCCTGGTCAGAGGTCAGGCACTTTTTGCGTTGGTCCTACCGCTTTATTATTGCCGGGGTGGTGATGGTGTGGTTGCTGACCCATTTACCCCCCGACGTCCCCCCCGCCAGCCCCCAGAGCTGGTCAGGTCTGATTGGCCAGGTTACCCAACCCTTACTGGCGCCCCTGGGGATTAACGCCCAATTGGCGATCGCCCTAATTTTTGGCTTTATTGCTAAGGAAATTGTGCTGGGGGGCCTGGCGGTGATCTATGGTACCGTTGGCACCACCACCCTAGGGGGTGCCATGGCTCAGCAGATTGACTGGGTGCAGGGCTATAGCTTTATGCTTTTTACCCTGCTCTACATGCCCTGTCTATCCACCGTAGCTGTCCTTAAGAGCGAATCTAAAAGTATCCGATTTACCACTCTGGCGGTACTTTGGTCCCTTGGGCTGGCCTGGTTGACCAGTTTTCTTTTCTACCAGGGAGCTCGGCGTTTGGGTTTTTAGGCCCTGACCGGTGGTTATCTGACTGATCAATTATCTATCCTGTCCTCAGGGGGCTGGCCAAAGCTATGGGTCTGGCCTGGAAAACCCCCTGCTTCCCCGTTCCTAAGGCTGTCGTTTTCCGCTGCAATCCTATACCATTAGCAGTTGGCTCTGCCTGGAGTTCCTTCCGGCGGCGGCCCAGTGTTTCTCCCCCCGACCCTGCGCTGAGGTAGGACCGATATAAATGGCAGTAGATCCCAAAACCTGGCCGGGGCTATCCTCCCTGGAGGCCGCTACCCGACTCCGACAGGAGGGCTATAACGAGTTGCCCGCCAGCGATCGCCGTACCTTTTGGACCATTGCCCTAGAGATTATCCAGGAACCCATCTTCCTATTACTGGTGGCCTGTGGCGTCATCTACTGGATGTTGGGAGATGCCCAGGAAGCCCTGATTTTAATGGGTTTTGTCCTATTTATTGTAGCCATTAACCTGTACCAGGAACAGAAAACCGAAAAGTCCCTGGAAGCTCTGCGGGATTTGTCTAGTCCCCGAGCCCTGGTGATTCGAGATGGCAACCGCCAACGTATTGCCGGGCGGGAGGTGGTTAGGGGAGACTTGGTGATCCTGGCGGAGGGCGATCGGGTACCCGCCGATGGGCTGCTGCGCTGGTCTACTCACCTGACCGTAGATGAGTCCCTGCTCACGGGAGAGTCCCTGCCAGTGCGTAAGCGGGCGGCGGGCGGGGGGGAAGATAGCCTGGCCAGCCCAGGGGGGGATGACTTGCCCGCCGTTTTCTCCGGCACCCTGGTGGTGCAGGGCCAGGCCATTGCCGAGGTGCTAGCCACGGGACTGCACACCGAGATGGGCAAAATTGGCCGAGCCTTACAAACCGTTATGCCGGAAGATACCCGTCTCCAGCGAGAAACTCGACATATAGTCAAGCAACTAACGGGTATTGCCATACTCATCTGTGTGGCCGTGGTGTTAATCTATGGCTTCACCCGCGGGGACTGGTTAAATGGAGTGCTGGCCGGACTAGCTTTGGCGATGGCCATTCTGCCCAACGAAATTCCCGTGGTGTTGACGATTTTTCTGGCTCTGGGAGCCTGGCGTTTTTCCCAGCAACGGGTGTTAACCCGGCGCACTCCGGTGGTAGAAACCCTGGGAGCGGCCACAGTGCTCTGTGTGGATAAAACCGGTACCCTCACCTTTAACCGCATGGCGGTACAGCAGTTGTTTGTGCCGAAGGATGAAGAGGGACAGCTCCAGACCTTGCTTTACGATGTTACGGACCACCGTCAGGAGCCCCTTCCCGAAAGTCTGCATCGCCTGGTGGAGTTTGGTATCCTGGCCAGTCGTCGCGATCCCTTTGATCCGATGGAAAAGGCCCTGCAGCAGTTAGGTCAGGATTACCTGGCTACCACCGAACATCTCCATGGGGATTGGCAGATGCTGCACGAGTACCCCCTCTCCCCGGAATTACTGGCCATGTCCTGTGTGTGGGCATCACCCCAGGGAGACCTGACCGTAGCGGCTAAGGGAGCCCCGGAGGCGATCGCCGATCTGTGCCACTTTGATGGCTATCAGCGATCGGCGCTGACCGACCAAATTCAGGCTATGGCCCAGGCGGGGTTACGCATATTGGGGGTAGCCCAGGGCAGTCAATCCGCCGGTAAGCCCCGTACCCATGCCAGAGTACTGGACTCCCCTGAGCAACTGCCGGAGAATCAGCACGACTTCGACTTTGAATTTTTGGGATTAGTGGGTCTGGCCGATCCTGTCCGTCCCACCGTCGCCCCTGCCATTGCCGAATGTTACCGGGCGGGTATTCGCGTCATCATGATTACCGGTGACTATCCCGCTACGGCCAGTACCATTGCGGCCCAGATCGGCCTGACTCCCGCCACGGCCATTCTCACCGGGGCTGAACTCGATCAACTCAGTCCTGAACAACTGCAAAGTCGCATTGCCACGGTCAATATCTTTGCCCGGGTGGTGCCTGAACAAAAGCTCCAGATTGTCAATGCCTTGAAGCAACGGGGCGAGATCGTGGCGATGACCGGTGACGGGGTCAACGATGCCCCAGCTCTGAAGGCTGCCCACATTGGCATTGCTATGGGCGGTCGCGGTACCGATGTCGCCCGTGAAGCCGCCGATCTGGTGCTGCTGGAGGACGATTTTTCGGCTATTGTGGCTTCGGTTAAATTGGGTCGGCGCATTTTTGATAATCTCAAAAAGGGTATGGCCTATACCCTGGCGGTGCATATTCCCATTGCTGGAATTTCTTTGATTCCAGTGATCTTTCAGTGGCCCCTGGTGTTAATGCCCATCCATATTGCTTTTCTGCACCTCTTAATTGACCCCGCCTGCACCATTGTGTTTGAGGCTGAGCCGGCTGAAGCTGATGCCATGGCCCGTCCCCCCCGTCCCCCTCGCGAGTCTCTCTTTAGTCGCCGCACCCTGAAGCTGATCTGCCTGCAGGGGTTGAGTGTGCTGGTGGTATTGGTGGCGGTTTTTGCGATCGCCTATTACCGGGGTAACGGGGAATTTGATGCCCGTACCCTGGCCTTCACCACCTTGATCATTGCTAACCTCAGCCTGATTGTCACCAACCGTTCCTGGTCTCGCCCGGCCCTGGCCACCCTGACCACACCTAACCCCGCTCTCTGGTGGGTGTTGGGCGCCGGGGTTGGACTCCTGGCCATGATTCTTTACCAGCCCCTGCTGCGATCGCTGTTTCGCTTTTCCATTCTCCACCCTGTGGATCTGGCCCTGGCCATCGCCGCTGGCGTCCTAAGTACCCTCTGGTTTGAGGCCTTGAAGCTAAATACCAAACGGTATTGATGCCCTAGGCAGTCTATCTAGCCATGCTGACCTGGGCTAGATCACCGGCTGATCGCCTCTGGCATCGTGGGTAAAGGGTTTTAAGCTTTCCACCAGAGTTTGGGCTCTGGTGGTAATCATGGGCCAATCGCCCCGGGCGATCTCATCTGGGGGACATAGGGCGGTGGAAAGTCCTACGGCTATGGCTCCTGCCGCCAGCAACTGCGGGGCGTTTTCAAGGCTAACTCCCCCCGTGGGTACGAGGGGAATATTGTCCAGGGGACCCCCCAGACTCCTCAGGTAGGCTACTCCTCCCACCGCCGTAATGGGAAACACCTTAACCGCTGTGGCTCCCGCCTGCCAGGCGGTGACAATTTCACTGGGGGTGAGGGCTCCCGGTACAAAGGGTAGGCCATGGTTGATAGCCCAGGTCACCATGGCCTGGTCCGTATGGGGGCTAAAGGCAAAGGCGGCTCCGGCGGCTCTAGCGGCCTCCAGATCGGCCATAGAAAGGAGCGTCCCTGCCCCAATCTGACAATGGGGCAGGGACTGCCGTAACTGGGTGAGTAATGGCCCGGGGCAAGGGCTATTCCAGGTCACCTCCATTAACCGTAGCCCCCCCGCCGCCAAGGCCAGGGCCAGGGGCAAAGCCTGGTCTAGATTCTGGCAGCGCAGCACAGCGATCGCCCGATATTGCTGCAAAAGGGCCAGAAAGGATAGAGCATCCGTCATGGATTGGTGAACCAGGGCTCAGGCCAGGGATAGAACTTCTTTCGGGTCAGGTACACTGGTGAGGGGCGTCAGTTGGGCTAGCACACTATTAATGTTGGATCGGGCGTCGCCGAAAAACATCAGGGTATTGTCCCGATAAAACAAAGGATTATCGACCCCAGCATAGCCCACCGATAGACTACGTTTGACGACCACAACGGTTTCTGCCTGCCACACCTGCATCACCGGCATGCCAGCGATGGGGCTGGTGGGGTCTTCCTGGGCGCTCGGATTGACCGTATCGTTAGCTCCTACTACCAATACCAGATCGGTCGTGGGGAAATCGTCGTTAATTTCCTCCATTTCCAGCACAATATCGTAGGGTACGTTGGCCTCTGCCAGGAGTACGTTCATGTGACCGGGCATGCGGCCCGCCACGGGATGAATACCAAAGCGTACCTGTTTACCCTGGTCGCGTAGAATGCGGGTGATCTCGGCGATGGCGTGCTGGGCTTGGGCTACCGCCATACCATAGCCCGGCACAATCACGATACTCTGGGCGGCCCGCAGGCGATCTACCACCTCACTGGTGTTAGTGGGGATGGCATCGGCGGCAGAACCGGAGCTTTTACTACTGCTGGTTTGGACTCCTTCGCCAAAGCCCCCCAACAGCACATTCAGAAAAGAGCGGTTCATACCCTTACACATGATGTAACTGAGAATGGCACCGCTACTGCCCACTAAAGCCCCGGTGATAATCAATAAATCGTTGTTGAGCATAAAGCCTGCCGCCGCCGAGGCCAGTCCCGAATAGCTATTCAATAGGGAAATCACCACTGCCATATCGGCTCCGCCAATGGCCATCACAATGACAACCCCAAATATCCCAGAGATTAAGGTTAAAACTCCCAGGGGTAGGAGGCCGCTCTGACCCGTGGCGGTCACAAAGGGAACGGCAAAGGCCACCATGGCTATCAGCATGGCCAGGGTAAAGAAGTGACGAGCTGGCAGCAGCACGGCCCGACTCGGTAACAAAGCCTGAAGCTTGCCCACGGCTACCATCGATCCCGTAAAGGTGACCATGCCAATGAATACACCGATATAGATTTCAATTCGGTGGATGGTTTCCTCCAGCCCCACACCGGCACTACCCGGTTGGAGATACTCGGCAAAGCCAACCAGGACCGCCGCCAAACCAACAAAGCTATTGAGTAAAGCCACCATTTCGGGCATGGCGGTCATGGCAACTCGGGAGGCCGCCAGTACCCCAACCAGAATGCCCAGCCCAATGGACCCCACCTGGATGGGATAACCCTGGCTGATCAGGGCGGTGGCTAGAAAGGCGATCGCCATACCCAAGACCCCCAGCAGGTTACCGCCTTTAGCGGTTTCCTGAGTGGATAGACCACTAAGGCTGAGAATAAACAGGATGCTGGCGGCAATATAGGCAGTGGTAACAAAGGTGTTGGCCATAGAGTAAAGAAGGGAAATAGGGAATCGAAGCATAGCAGTTTTGTCCTAACCGGATTGGCGACTGCTATGGGGAGCAACTTAACGGCGAAACATATTCAGCATGCGATGGGAAACCATAAAGCCGCCAGCAATATTAACCGTCCCCAGGAACAGGGCCAGGGCCCCCAAAATAGTCATGGGAGAGGTTAAGTCACCAGAGATCTGAAGAATGCCACCGATGATAATGATGCCGCTGATGGCGTTAGTGACACTCATTAAGGGGGTATGGAGGGCGGGAGTGACATCCCAAATGACCTTCCAGCCCAAAAAACTAGCCAGCACAAATACGGTGAAATGGGTCAAAAAGGAGGGGGGAGCCCAGCGACCCATGGCTATAAAGGCAAGACCGATGGCGATCCACCAGACCATCTGCGACCCCAGTTCTTGCCCGGCAGGGGCAGAGCTATCCTTAATTACGGTGGTAGTTCCAGTCGGCTGGGTTGTAGGGAGGGGGGCCGGGGGTTTAGGGGCGGGCCAGATGACCTCACCTCGATGGATAACTGTGACGGACCGCACCACCTCATCCTCCAGGTTGATGGCAAACTGGTCCGACCCGCCCAGGTCTGTGAGTAGATGGTAGAGATTGTTACCGTAGAGCTGACTGGCCTGGGCTGCCATCCGACTGGGTAGATCGGTCAGACCAATAATGGTCACCCCCTGATAGGTGGTAATCTGGCCGGGTTCTGTCACTTCGCAGTTACCCCCCTGCTCTGCGGCCAGATCAACGACTACCGATCCGGGTTTCATGGCTTCCACCATCTCTCGGGTAATCAACTTAGGGGCTGGTTTGCCAGGAATCAGGGCGGTGGTAATGATGATGTCTACTTCCCGCGCCTGTTGGGCGAATAGGGCCATTTCGGCGGCAATAAAGGCAGGACTCATAACCTTGGCATAGCCCCCATCGCCATTGCCATCTTCCTGAAAGTGCAGTTCCAGGAACTCTGCTCCCATACTTTGCACCTGTTCCTTCACTGCCGGACGAGTATCAAAGGCCTTGACCATGGCACCTAGACTGCGAGCCGTACCAATAGCCGATAAACCTGCTACCCCGGCACCGATCACCAGGACCCTGGCGGGGGGCATTTTACCCGCAGCGGTTATCTGGCCGGTAAAGCAGCGACCAAACTGATTAGCTGCCTCAATCACGGCCCGATAACCGCCAATATTAGCCATGGAACTAAGGGCGTCCAGCTTTTGGGCGCGGGTAATACGGGGTACGGCGTCCATCGCCAGGACCGTACTCCCCTGGTGAGCTAGCCGATCCATTAAATCGGGATTTTGGGCTGGCCAGATAAAACTAATCAGGGTTTTGTCAGGTCCCAGTAGATCGGCTTCGTGGCATTCCAGGGATGGACACCACTGGGGAGCCCGTACCTTCAGGATAATATCGGCCTCCTGCCAGAGACTGGGGGCATCGGTCAGGACCTGGCAACCCACTGCCCCGTAGGCCGGATCGGTAAACCCAGCTCCGATTCCAGCTTGAGACTCAATCAATACCTGAAACCCTAACTTCTGAAGCTTTTTGGCCGTGTCAGGGGTGATGGCTACCCGCTGCTCACCGGTAAAGATTTCCTTTGGGACACCGATCTTGAGACCCAGAGGAGCGGTTGCGGCTGAACCAGGAGCCGGCATACTGGCGGGGATGGCAATGGTCATGGAAGAGTTAATGGTGAATAATTCCGTGTTTGGATAGTAGCTGTGATCCCTACCAGGTTGGAAAATCTTCAACAAGGTTTTATGGCAGGCTCCGGCGATCGCCACTAACTGTTACGGCCTTGACACACCAACCCCATGGAATTGTCACAGGCCGGGCCTAAATTAATTTCACGTCAATTGATTTAATCAGGAGTACGCCAGGCTTTAGATCGGGTGCGTTTTGAGCATCTGCTGGCCATACGCGACCTGCTAACCCCGGATCGGCGCCAGCAATTCCCAGACCAGCGTCAACATCGGCGAGAAAACCCCCAAGCCAACCAGGGGCGACCCCATCCAGCCCGGAGAATTCACCAGTAGCCGGGAATTAAACGGGCTCAGGATGGCCGGACTGGGGAATTGTTGCCGCCCATCTACCCTGAATAGCCCATCTGCCCCTATACTGTTGCCGGAGTTTGGACTAGAACTAGCAGACTTTTCAACCATCAACCAACCAGAGGTCAAACACAACCATGGGACTTTTTGATCAAATTATCGGTGCCGTTGCCTCCTCAGGCCAGCTGGGGGATATCATCAATACCGTTGAGCAGTTGGGTAGCGGCGCGGGTATTGACCCTTCCACCTTGCAGTCAGTTTTGCCCATTCTTGAGGAACAGGTGCGATCAGCCTTACAAGATAAGCAAAATACAGAGGGTGCTGATGTTGTCCAGAGCTTAATCGGTCAATTTGCTGGCACCAGCCATAGTCCTGAAGCCGTTAATGCCGTCTTTACCCCTGAGGTGCAACAGCAGATTGCGGAAGCGGTGAGTCAGCGGACTGGATTAGATGCGAATATGATTCAGCAAATCCTGCCCCTGGCAGTACCTGTGGTGTTAAATTTCTTCCATCTCGGTGGTGACGGTAACTCCTAAAGCTGGAGGGACCTATTGATGGCTGAGAACTGAGTAGTCGGAAGCCAGGAGGCAAGCAGGTTACGCCATGCTGACTTCCGATTACTATCCCCTTATCCTGATTAGATGTTCCGCCTGACGCTGTTGCCCTGAAAGGGCACTTTAAAAGTATCTGGGAAAAACTATCTGATGCAATTTCAGAAACTTAGGCGATGATAGTACCAGAGTATTGACAGGGTATGTTGTGAGTCGTTACCTGTTTGGAGTTCTCTTGGCCAGCTTAGTCTTGACCATTGGTTCAGGGCTAGGGGGTTTTAATCGTCTGTTTGCCGAGAGTAGTCAGACTACAAAAGCCCTTCCGGAGGACGGCAGTAAGGGTTTGGGGAGTTTACCCATTGAACAGGCGGGCCGGTTGGTGAAGCGTCAAAGTCAGCCACAGCCAGGGGCCACCCAGGCCGTGGGTGCCAATGTAGGGAGTAGCCCGGCTGCCTCCAGTGTTGGTATGGCGGCTAATTCCACGCCCTCTTCTACTCCCGCCCAGAGCCCTATTCCCCCCCAGCCGAGCCCTAACGTTATTCCTCGGCCATCCCAGCCTGCTCCGGTGGTGCCCAGGGGAGATATTTCTCCCATTCAACCCAATCTGGTCAAGCCTGAAAATCTTCAACCCCAGAACCAGCCCTTAGATTCCATTCCGGCCCTTTGGTAAGGGTTGATTCCCTGTTTCCCTTTCTACTGGACCTTACTCTGAATTCTCTGAGATTGGGCCAGTTTCCGCTAGTTGCGCCTTTATGTCCCATGCTATTCCTCCCCAACTCCGTCCCTACCAGGTTGAGCTAATTAACGATCTCTACCGTCAGCTTAATCAGGGGCACCGTCGGGTTGCCATTGTGGCTGGTACGGGGGCAGGTAAGACCGTCATTAGTGGGCAGATTTGCGCCCATGCCGAAGCCGCTGGTAAACGGCTAATGTTTTTAGTGCATCTAGACGTGTTGGTGGGGCAAACCTACGACAAGATGAAGTCCTTCGGGTTACACTGCGGCTTTATTAAGGCGGGCTGGGAGGAGAATCGTCAGGCTCCGATTCAAATTGCCAGTATTCAAACCATGGCCAAACGGCGTTGGTGGAAGCAATGGCCAGCCGATGTGGTGTTCTACGATGAGGGTCATATTACCCTCTTCAGCCAGGTGGGTAAGGCGGTGCTCAAAACCTTCCCTGAGGCTGTACATCTGGTGATGACGGCTACCCCCGAACGCCTGGGAAAGGATCAACTGGGGGACTATCTGGAGTCTCTGGTGGCCTCTCCCGTACCGGGACAACTCCAGCAGATGGGCTACCTGGCTTCCATGCGGTACTACAGTATGCCCGTGGACGGTTTGGCTAACTTAACGGGGGTTAAAACCGTTGCTGGGGACTACGATGAAGCAGGCTTGAAGCAAGCCTGCGATCGCCCTGAACTAATTGAAAAAATTGTGCGTGAATGGCAGCGCCTCTGCCCTGGTAAACGCACCATTGCCTTCTGTGTCGATCTGGAGCACGCTCGCCATGTAGCCGATGCCTTTCGTAGGGCTGGCATCCCCGCTGATACCGTGGAGGGCAATACCCCCATTAAGGAGCGCCAGCGCATGTATGCCGATCTGCGCCAGGAGACAATTTTGGTCCTCACCTCCTGCAATGTGATCAGCATTGGCTTTGATGAGCCCAGCGTTGAGGTGGGGTTGATGCTGCGGCCCACCCAGTCCAGTGCTCTGCACCTGCAGCAGATTGGTCGGGTCATGCGGATCTCGCCCCAAACCGGTAAAGAGTACGGCATTATTCTCGATCAAGCCGGTAATCTGGAACGGTTGGGTTTCCCGGAAGACATTCAGGAGTATTACCTGCCGGTTAAGCAGAGTGGCGGCGGCGGTGGTAAGCCCCCCCCCACCAAGCCCTGCCCCCAGTGTGGTCGCATTGTGTTATCCTTCATTGTCCGCTGTCCCGACTGTGGTCACCAGTGGATCAGCGATCGCCCCCTTAACCTCGAGAATATGGTGGAGATTTACTCTGCCGAACAGGCTCACCAGATTAACGACTTGCCTACTCTGATCGATCTTTTCCATAGTCATCGCCGCCGCGCCTATGCTCGGCAAAATGCCCCTACCTGGGCTGAACGGTCCTTTTGGGAGCACTGTGGTCGCTGGCCTAAACCCGACTGGTATCGGGGTTCTCTCTTTGGGGCCCGGCCTACCCCCCAGCAAATGGTGGACTATTGCAGCTATTTACAAAGAAGTGCTAAGCGTTTGGGTAAAAATCAGGATTGGATTAGCCAGGAGTTTGAAAAGGAATGCGGTCCTGGCAGTTGGAAACAATTGGTAGGGTTTAAGGCGGCTTCAGGAGTTAGTAATCAGTAGTCGGTGGTCAGTAGTCAGTAGTCAGTAGTCAGTAATCAGTAGTCAGTAATCAGTACTCAGTAGTCAGTAATCAGTAGTCGGTGGTTAGTAATTAGAAGTCTGTTTACCTCTTTGCCATTGACTCTTAGACTTTCTTGCTGACGGATGGATCGTGGTTTGAATTGATACCGAAACCATTACTAAACCTAAGCTTTATAGAACTTTGGCTATAAAGCTAAAAGCTTGAATATCAATCTTGATTCTTAATTAATAAGAAGTACTCCCAGAGAATATTGGATAGGGATGGTAGATTTTGGTCATATTAAGGGGCCTTGATCTGATTGCTGCAACTTTCATGGCAAGGCCTAGGTTGACATTTTTTAATCCAAGGTTTTTAGCCATGGTGTTTCTTGACTCCTTTGCCCAGATTCATTTGCCGGCGCCATTCTTTGAACAGATGGCGGCCGGAGCGGGGCAGTTTATTCCCAGTTTGATTGGTGCTATTGCCATCCTGGTGGTGGGCTGGCTGGTGGCAACTTTGGTAACCTTTGTGGTGAAAGGTTTGCTGCGTCGCTTGCAGGTTGACCGGCGGGTGAGTGGCCTGAGCAGTAGCAGTAACACTCAGGCACCATTCCCCCTTACCCAATGGGTCTCAACTCTGATCTTTTGGGTGATTTTTCTGTTTGCTATTGTGGCTTCCCTGAATGCCCTCCACTTGACGGCGGTCTCTACGCCTCTGAATGCCTTTTTAGATCAGATTTTTGTCTACTTGCCCAAGGTGGGTGGAGCCTTGCTGTTGCTGGGCCTGGGCTGGATTGTGGCTACCCTGGTGCGGTCTCTGGTTAATACCAGTTTAGGAAGGCTCAACCTGGACCAGCGTCTCAACGACCAGGCAGGTTTAAGCGCAGATGATAATCCAGTGGTTTTGCATGAAACCATTGGCAATATTCTTTTTTGGTTCATTCTGCTGCTGTTTGTTCCCCTGGTGCTGAATGCCCTGCAATTGCCTGGCCTGCTCACCCCCATCCAGGGCCTGATCAACTCCTTCCTGCAGGCCGTACCCAGAATTCTTACCGCTGCCGTGATTCTGGTTGTGGGCTGGATTATTGCCCGGATTGTGCGAGGTGTGGTGACCAATTTGCTGGTAGCCTTCGGGACCGATCAAATCGCTCCCCAGTTGGGGTTGAAATCCGCTGCTAGCGGTGGTCTTTCCCTCTCCGGTCTGGCCGGTACCCTAGCCTATGTTTTGGTGCTGATTCCGGCCCTAATCTCGGCCCTCAGTACCTTGAATATTGATGCGATTTCCACACCGGCGATCGCTATGCTGCAGCAGGTAATCACCACTATTCCCCAAATTCTGATGGCTGGAGTGGTGGTGGTGGTGGCCTACTTTATTGGTCAGTTTCTCGCCAACCTGGTCACTGAGATCCTACGCAGTGCTGGGTTTGATAACGTTTTGGGGATTTTAGGATTGCCGGAATTGAGCCTGGGCAACAATGCTCCCACGCCAACGGAGTATGGCTCTGAAGAGGGCGTTCCGGTACGGCGCCAGGGGCCTTCTGAAATTGTCGGGATTGTCACCCTGGTGGCAATCGTCCTGTTTGGTGCGGTGATTGCTACGGAAATTCTCAACTTTCCGGCCTTAACTGAAATTGTGCGGGCCATCCTCAAAATTGGGGCTCAGGTCCTCAGTGGCCTGGTGGTATTTGCCCTGGGGCTGTACCTGGCTAACCTGGCCTTTCGTCTGATCAATGCCACAGGTACAGGGCAGTCGCGGGTGCTGGCCCAGGCCGCCCGTGTTGCTATTATCATTTTCTCTGGAGCTATGGCCCTACAGCAAATGGGGGTCGCCACCGATATCGTTAATCTGGCCTTTGGCTTGTTGCTAGGTGCGATCGCCGTCGCCATTGCCATTGCCTTTGGCCTGGGAGGCCGGGATGTGGCTGCCGAACAACTGCGGGAATGGTTAAGCACCTTTCGGCAACGATAGGAGCTGAAGTCAGCCAGAATACCTGCCCGGCCGAATTCACTCTGGTTTAAGGGCTTTAGCTAAATTCCTGGTGAAATCAGGTGGGGAATCGGTGATTAGCCGGTTCCCCTATTTTGTTCAGCGGTGATGGCAGAAACTAACCTCAATCCGGCGGCTTCCTCTCCCTTACCCTAGCCATCCAGAGTCTAGCAGCGTAATAATAAGTAATGATAACAATTGCCTGCCTTAATTTTCGGGCAGGTGGCTGCTATGGCCCTTTGCCTTCCTACCCTGGCCCGTTATGACCGCTGAACCGAATTTCGTCCTTGATCTGACCCTGGCCTTGGGGGCTTCGGCCCTGGGGGGTTACCTGGCCCATCGCCTCAAGCAACCGGCCTTACTGGGTTACCTGGTGACTGGCCTGGTGATCGGTCCCTACGGATTAGGGCTCCAAACCGATGTCGAACAAATTCAGGCCCTGGCGGAGGTGGGCATTGCCTTTCTATTGTTTACCCTGGGAGTAGAGTTTTCCCTAAGAGAACTCAAGCGGGTACGGGCGATCGCCCTGCTGGGCAGCCTCTTGCAAATTGGCCTGACTACTCTGCTGGTCTGTGGTGTCTCCCTGCTCTCAGGCTCGGCTAGTTCCCTGCTCCAGGGAATTTTTCTGGGTCTGGTGCTGTCCCTCTCCTCCACCGCTGTGGTGCTAAAGACCCTCACCGATCGGGGCGAAACTAGTACCGTTCATGGTCAGGTGATGCTGGCTCTCTTGATCGCCCAGGATCTGGCCCTGGGGCTAATGATGGCAATCCTACCCGTCCTCAACCAGCCCGAGGCCCTGGGGCGAGCCTTGGGGTTAGCCGTGGTGAAGATACTACTGTTTCTGGCGGGAGCTTTAGTGCTGGGCCGCTGGGTGGTACCCCGGCTGATGCAACACATTGCCGCGACGGAGAGCAACGAGCTGTTTTTGTTGACGGTAGTGGCCTTTTGTTTGGGAATTGCCTGGGTTACCTCTAAACTGGGACTTTCCATCGCCATGGGAGCCTTTGTAGCGGGCTTAATGATCTCGGATATTGATTATGCCGATCAGGCCCTGGGCAAGATCCTCCCATTGCGGGACACCTTTGCCTGTTTGTTTTTTGCCTCCATTGGTATGTTAATTGACCCCAGCCTGTTGGTGAGTGAGTTGGGTCGAATTTTAGAACTGGTTACCCTGATTATGGTGGGTAAGGCTCTGGTGATTTTGCCCATTGTGCTTGGGTTTGGCTATTCCCTTCGCACCGCAGTCAAAACCAGCTTCGGCCTGAACCAGATTGGGGAATTTTCCTTTGTTTTGGCCCTGGTGGGGCTGGAGATGGGGCTGATTTCTGAGCAGCGCTACTCCCTACTGTTGGGTACCATTGCTATCTCCCTGATGTTGACTCCCCTCTGGATTAATCTGGCTCCCCAGGCCGCTAATTGGCTTCAGGCCTTGCCCCTGCTCCAGCGGTATCTGAAGCCAGCTCAAGAGCCCAAGTTGCTCTCAGTCCCTGAGGATATTAGTAACCATGTGATTGTGGCGGGCTATGGTCAGGTGGGAGAAGTTCTGGTGAATGTTTTACTCAGTCGGGGTTACCCTGTGCTGGTGGTGGAAAATAGTGAAACGGCAGTCCAACGACTCCGTAATCGCCATATCCCTTTGGTGCAAATTCCCTTCATCTATGGCGACGCTGACAACGAAATGGTGCTGGAGAAAACTCGCCTGGAAAGCGCTAAGGCCCTGGCCATTACCCTACCGGACCCGGCCAGTACCCGACTGCTGCTGCAACGGGCCCTGGCTAAGGCTCCCCATTTAGACATTATCGCCCGGTCCCAAAGCAACGAGGAAATTGACGTGCTGACCCAGCTAGGGGCCCGGGAGGTGGTGCAGCCTGAGTTTGAGGCTGCTCTAGAACTGGGTTCCCATGTATTGCACACCTTGGGCGAAAAAACTCTGGAAGTTCAATCTGTACTGGAATGGATTCGCCAGGACTGCTACCGTAGTATCCGCCCCCTTCCTCAGGTGGGTGAAACCTAGGCTAGCTCTGGCTGTGATTTGGAGATTAAACCATGGCGATTCCCCTGATTCAAGTCGATGCCTTTACTAACCGCCCCTACGGAGGTAATCCGGCGGCGGTATGTCCCCTGCCCAGTAGCTGCCCTGACGATTGGATGCAGCAGGTGGCTCGGGAAATGAATCTGTCGGAAACCGCCTTCTTTTACCCCGAAGCCGATGGTTATCGACTGCGCTGGTTTACCCCCACCACCGAGGTGGATCTCTGTGGTCATGCCACCCTGGCCACCGCCCATGTGCTCTGGAGCGAGGGGTACCTGGCCGACCATCTCCAAGCCCGCTTTTATACCCACAGTGGAGTGCTGACCGCCCGGCGTGAAGGGGATTGGATTGAGCTTAACTTTCCCACTAACCTATCCCATGGAATTTCCCCCCCGCCTGGTTTGGCCGCTGCCCTGGGTATAACTCCCCTGGCGGTAGTCGAAAATTCCCTGGGCTACCTGGTGGAGGTCGAATCTCCCGTTTTGGTGGAGCGCTTGTCTCCCAACTTCGCTGCTCTCAAGGCCCTACCCGTAGCGGGGGTAACGGTAACCAGTCGGGGCTATGCTCCCTACGATTTTGTCTCCCGCTTCTTTGCTCCCAACCTGGGTATCAACGAAGACCCCGCCACCGGGTCTTCCCACTGTTGCCTCAGTCCCTATTGGCGCGATCGCCTGGATAAATCAACCTTTCTGGCCTACCAGGCTTCGCCTCGGGGCGGTGTGATCAAACTTCAGGATGAGGGAGACCGAATTCGCCTCAGCGGCCAGGCTGTGACGGTGTTACGGGGAGAGCTTTTGCACTAACCCCCCCGACGGGCCCTGCTCCTGTTTTGTTCTGCCTGACTACCATGACCCTTGCCATCGACTTTGGAACCAGTAACACCGTCATTACCCGCTGGAATGTCTCTAGCAAAAGCCCTGAAACCCTTTATCTGGAGGGTTTAAGCCTGACCCAGGGTAGTTATCCGGCCCTGGTGCCCAGCCTGGTGTACGTGGAAAAACCAACTCTGGAGGGGGTCATTGTGGGTCAGGGCGTGCGCGATCGGGGGCTTGACCTTGCCAATGATCCGCGCTTTTTCCGCAATTTTAAGCGAGGTATCGGTACTCCCCTACGGGGTTTTCTGCCAGAAATTGAGAATCAGGTCCTTTCCTTTGAGCAGGTGGGACAGTGGTTTTTGCAGGCGGTGCTGGCCCAGGTGCGGACCCTTGCCCCCGAGGAAGATAGCCTGGTGTTGACGGTGCCCGTGGATAGTTTTGAGGCCTATCGCCTGTGGCTGGAGGATCTGGCTGCCAGTCTGGAGTTTTCCCAAGTGCGACTGATCGACGAACCGACCGCCGCTGCCCTGGGCTACGGCCTCGACCAGGAGCGCACCTTGCTCGTGCTGGATTTTGGCGGTGGTACCCTGGATTGGTCCCTAGTGCAGCGACCGGAGCCAGTTCCCCGATCGCCCCTGGGCTTTACCGTCAGGTGGGGGCGGCAAAACCTCTCCCAGGAGTCGGCCCAGCGGCCCCAGGTGGCGCGGGTACTGGCTAAAGCCGGAGAAAACCTGGGGGGTATTGACCTGGATCACTGGCTGATGGACTATTTTCAGCACCAGGGCATTACCCCTTCGACCCTCGTGCAACGGCTGGTGGAACGGCTAAAAATCCAACTCTCCCATAGCCCGACCGCCCAGGAAGTCTATTTTAATGATGCCACCCTGGAAACCCTGGACCTCAGCCTCAGCCGACAGGAATTTGAGGCCATTCTCAGCCAGAATCAGTTTTTTGATCGCTTAGACCAGAGCCTCAACCAGGTGCTGCAGCAGGGCCGCCGCCAGGGGGTGAGTCCGGAAGAGGTTGAGGCGGTGTTGTTGGTGGGCGGTAGTGCCCAGATTCCGGCGGTACAGGATTGGGTCAGACGCCAATTCCCCCCTGATCGGGTCAAGACCCATCGGCCTTTTCTGGCGGTAGCCGAAGGCGCCCTCCAAATCGGCCAGGATCAAACCGTCGAGGACTTTTTGTACCATGGCTACGGTATTCGCTACTGGGATCGCCGCCGTAACCACCATAACTGGCACTTAATTATTCCCCCAGGTCAATCCTATCCCATGGCCGAGCCCGTAGAACTGCTGCTGGGGGCTTCGGTGGAGCAGCAGTCCAGTATTGAGTTGGTGATTGGTGAAATGGCAGAGGATAGGGATCAGACCGAGGTTTACTTTGAAGGGGGCCGTTTGATTACACGCCAGCGTCAGGACTCGGGTCGAGCCGTCCAACCCCTCAACGATCGGGACGGATCCCGTGCCATTGCCCAGCTGAACCCGCCTGGCTTTCCCGGTAGCGATCGGGTGCAGGTGCTGTTCCAGGTCGATCGCGATCGCCTGCTGCGAATTACGGTTAAGGATCTTCTCACCAGTGAGACCCTGGTGAATAATCAGGCTGTTCTCCAGCTCAGTTAAGGCGGTGGTACCCGTTGTCCTGGGCCCTAACCTGAGCTGCTAGCCGAGCTCAGATTTTAGATAATCTCGCACATCGGTAACCTGGCCCGCGATCGCCGCCGCCGCTACCATTGCCGGGCTCATTAACAGGGTGCGTCCGCTGGCCGATCCCTGGCGGCCCTTAAAGTTACGGTTAGAGGAAGAGGCGCTGATCTGGCGACCCTCCAGCTTATCGGGATTCATAGCCAGACACATAGAACAGCCCGCTGCTCGCCACTCCAGGCCAGCGGCGGTAAAGATTTGATCCAGCCCCTCCGCCTCGGCCTGGCGTTTCACCAGCTCCGATCCTGGCACCACAAAGGCCTTGATACCTGGGGCGACGGTGTGGCCCTGTACTACTCTGGCTGCCTCCTGCAGATCACTGAGGCGACCGTTGGTACAACTACCAATAAAGCATACGTCTATGGCAGTACCCTTGAGGCCTTGTCCAGGGGTCAGATCCATATAGGCAAAGGCTTCCTGGGCCAGTACCCGATCGCCCTCGGCAAAGCTATCCACCTGGGGTAGGGGTTCGTCGATGGCAATGCTCTGGCCGGGGGTAATACCCCAGGTGACGGTAGGCCCAATGGCGGCAGCATCAAAGACCACCACATCGTCGTAGATGGCATCCGCTTCACTGGCCAGGCTTTGCCACCAGGCCACCGCCCCTTCCCATGCCGCTCCCTGGGGGGCAAACTGCCGACCTTGCAAGTAGGCGTAGGTGGTCTGGTCGGGGTTGACATAGCCACACCGGGCCCCGCCTTCGATGGACATATTGCAGATCGTCATACGCTCTTCCATGGACATGGCCTCCACGGTGGTGCCGCCATACTCGTAGGCATAGCCAACGCCCCCCTTAACCCCCAACTCACGAATAATGTGGAGAACCACATCCTTAGCGTAGACTCCGGGGGCAAGGTTGCCATTGACTTCAATGCGGCGCACCTTGAGCTTGTCGAGGGCGAGGGTCTGGGAGGCCAGCACGTCGCGCACCTGGCTGGTGCCAATGCCAAAGGCGATCGCCCCGAAGGCTCCGTGGGTAGAGGTGTGGCTATCCCCACAGGCAATGGTCATACCGGGTTGGGTAAGGCCCTGCTCAGGGGCAATCACATGGACAATGCCCTGGTGGCCAGATCCAATGTTGTAGAAGCGCAGGTTGTAATCCTTACAGTTTTTCTCCAGTGCCTGCATCATCGATTCGGCTAGACCATCTTGAAAAGGCCGGGACTGATTCTCGGTGGGTACAATGTGATCAACGGTGGCCACGGTGCGTTCTGGGTACATAACCGGCAGATGGCGTTCCCGCAGCATGGCAAAGGCCTGGGGGCTGGTGACCTCATGCACTAGATGCAATCCAATCAGGAGTTGGGTCTGTCCCGAAGTCAAGGTACCCACGGTATGTAAATCCCAAACCTTATCAAAGAGCGTACCCTTACTCATAATCTACCCACTGTCAATCCTATGCTGGAGCGATGATACCCTGATATTATCCTAAACATCTGGGGATTACACGGGTATCGAATTCCCGAACGCATACATGGCGATAGATGCAGTCGGCTGAGCTTGGATTAGGGGTACCGTGGGGAAGGATTGGGAGGATGGCTAAACCAGCTTCGAGACAGATTTTATGGCAAGCCGCCTGGCTAGGGTTGGTGGTGATCAGCTTTTTCTATCCGTTACAGAAGGCCGGGTCGTCGCCCCAGCCTTCTCCTGACCCTGGGATTTCTGCAAAATCAGCCCTCAGCCCCTTGCAGGCCCACACCTTTGAAAATATTTTTGCCATTGGCTTGCCCCCCGGATGGCAGATCAACCATCAAACTACAGCGCCCCAGTTCATAGCCACCATGCCAGCCACCCCTACTACTCCGGCTATACGGACCGAGGTGACCTGGCATAATCAGCCTCCCCGCCAGGTGGTTGCTGAAGATCTGCAAAGGATTAAGACCAAAGGCTATACCGTTGCCCGTTACGATGTGATTAGCATTGATAAAACCAGCGCTGTGCGGGTCTGGCTGACCGATCTACCGGATGGCTTGCCCCATGCCCTAATTGCCTACGTTGGCTACGATAACGCCACGGCGGTAATTGTCAGCTACTATGGGGCTCAGAGCCCTGCGGTTGATACCCTCATTAACGGCATTCATCAGTCTTTTCACAGATTGGCTCCAGCTGGTTCCCAGTAGCCTCAGGGGGTTCTCGTAGCCTGGCTGTTGCCGAAGATTGGTTGATGGGATTGTTTTAAACGCCGAGAGTAGTCTTAAAGATATGTCTTCCCTCTGGCCCTACGCGACCCCTGGTATCCCCGATGCTTTGTTTGAGCAGTTACCGGGGATTCCCCTCAGTAGTCGAGAGATTCGCCTGCTTTTGTTGTCCTATTTGCGACTCAGACCTACCGATGTGCTGTGGGATATTGGGGCGGGTACCGGTACCTTAGCTATAGAGGCCGCCTTACTATGTCCCCAGGGGCGGGTGGTGGCGGTAGAACGGGATGGGGATGTGGCGGATTTGATTCGCCGTAATTGCGATCGCTTCGAGCTGGCCAATGTTCAGGTGGTGCAGGGAAGCGCCCCCGATTGCCTATCCTCCTTACCCTCGGACCCCCACTGCATTTTGGTAGAAGGGGGGCGAGCCCTCAAAGACATCCTGGTGGCCGTCTGGCAGTACCTGCCAGGGGGAGGACGGTTAGTGGTAACGGCGGCTAATTTGGAAAGTTTGTATGTCGTTTCAGAAACCTTTGCCCAGTTACGGGTGCGCAACATTGAAGTTACCCAGCCTGCGATCAATCGCCTGGAGGTCAAGGGCAGTCACCAGGTGTTTAGTGCGGTAGATCCGATTTTTATCCTCAGTGGTGAGAAAGTCACCTAGAGGTGGGGTACGGGATATAGCTTTGGCCAGACCCTTAAGGACAGGCTCAAACAGAGAAAGTCAGGGCCACGTAGGCGCTCTGGCTCCCCTCTGCAGCGTCACCCCTAGTCTCAGTCCGATTAACAGGGTGACATAATTAAAAAACGGAGAGAGAGGGATTCGAACCCTCGTTAAGGTCACCCCTAAACAGCATTTCCAGTGCTGCGCCTTCAACCGCTCGGCCATCTCTCCAGAACAGGGCATTAATGCCCCACTGGAGTGCTATCCTACCAAAAAACGGCAACAAAGTGCTACTTTCCTAATCTGCCTGAGTTTTTATGGCTCCTACCCACACCGTTACGGTTTACCATCGCGACATTGATCAAACCTATAGTTTCCAGGTCTCTGAGGATCGTTATATTCTGCACGCCGCTGAGGCTCAGGGGGTGCTGTTACCCTTTGCCTGTCGCAATGGCGCCTGTACCACCTGTGCCGTCCGGATTCTCTCTGGACAGGTGGCCCAGCCTGAAGCCATGGGGTTATCCCCCGATCTGCGGCGGCAGGGTTACGCGCTGCTGTGCGTGAGCTATCCCCGCAGCGATCTGCAGGTGGAGACTCAGGACGAAGATGAGGTTTACGAACTGCAGTTTGGTCGATACTTTGGTAAGGGGAGGGTGAGGTTTGGATTGCCCCTAGAGGACGATTAGATGTCATATTCTTCGCAGGCTTGTTCTTCACAAGACTTACAACGGTGGCTGGATCACGCCACGGAAGCCGCCCTGGCGGCAGGGGCTGTGCTGCGCCACTATTGGGGCAACCTGTCTACTATTCGGGAGAAGGGACGATCGGGCGATCTGGTTACCGAAGCCGATCAGGCCTCTGAAGCCGTAGTGATGGAGATTTTGTCTCGCCATCTGCCCGCCGACCATGGTTTTTTAGGTGAAGAGTCAGGCTCCCGGGGCAATATGCAGGGGCCCTTTGTCTGGGCTATAGACCCCCTGGATGGCACCACGAACTACACCCATCAGTACCCCTTTTGTGCCGTGTCCATTGGTCTGCTGGTAGAGGGAGAGCCCACCCTGGGGGTCATTTACGACCCCATCCACCAGGATTTGTTTCGCGCCGCCAGGGGCTTGGGGGCTACCCTTAACCGCCAGCCGATTCAGGTTTCCCAGACTAACCAACTGGCCAATAGTTTATTGGTCACGGGCTTTGCCTACGATCGCCGGGAAACCACCGACAATAACTACGCCGAATTTTGCCAGTTTACCCATCTGACCCAGGGAGTGCGACGGGGTGGGTCTGCCGCCATTGACCTGGCCTACGTGGCCTGTGGGCGTTTAGATGGGTATTGGGAGCGAGGATTATCCCCCTGGGATATTACTGCTGGTATTGTTTTAGTCAGGGAGGCCGGAGGTTTGGTAACCGCCTATGACGGTTCTTCGCCCCTGATCGTCAGTAGTGGACGTTTACTGGCTACCAATGGCCACATCCATCAGGCTATGGCTGGCGTCCTCCAGCAGGTTACCCCCTTACCCCTATCCTTTCCCCCGGCTTAGGCATGGGCTCGTTTTGCCCTTGAGCACATCCCCTACGGCTGATGAACAAACACCATGGAACTTAACCAAGGCCTCTTCAAACTAGACTTCAAGGATCACCACGCGGTGCTGGGCATACCCATAAGCGCTGACCTTAGGGCGGTGCGCAAGCGCTACTTGACCATTGCGCGGCTTTTGCACCCCGATAGTCAGGTGGCGGCCCGAGCCGGTGAGGCTCAGCAGGCAAGCGACCTGCTTTCCCGCTGGGTTAACCCGGCCTACGAAATTCTTAGTCAGGAAAGGTTATCCGTAGAACATCGGCTCATGCTGAAGTTAAAGGGTCAGGTGCTGCAACGGGCTGAAACCCCTCCGACGCCCGCCAGTGAAGTCGCCCAGCAACTCCTCAAGGCCCCCCAAATTGAGAATGCCTATCGTCAGGCGGTGAATACCATTGCCCTGAACCAGTACGATCAGATTGATCGGGTGCCTGACCTGGTGGGGCAACTGAGTGAACTCAACCTGGTTTATCTCTACCGCACCAGCGATCGCGAGGGCGATCTGGCTGCCGCCGAACCCGCTCCCCAGGTTTCCACCCCATCCCCGTCCAACTCCGCCCCCTCTATCCTAACCCCCCCCTACCGCCAGACCCAGGCCACTATTTTAGCCAGCTACCTGAATCGGGCTCGGGAATTTGAGCGCGATCGCGACTACGATAGAGCTATCTTAGAAACTCGAGAAGCTCTGAAAACCTACCCCAACCATGCCCAATGCCATAGCTATCTGGCTAGCCTTTACCTGAAGGCGGGGCAGGTAACCATGGCCCGCATCCATGCCAGGCGATCGCTGGAAATTAACCCCGATGATGCGATCGCTAAGACGGTGCAAGCTCAGTTACAGGCAGCCGATCCTAACCCTAAGCGAGGGGAGTCTAACTTCAAATCCTCCCGGTCAGGATCGGGGGGGTTTTTTGGTCTATTTGGCAAGGGAAAGAAATAAATGGTTTATCAGCCACCCACCGGGGCCCGTGACCTCCTCCCCCTGGATGTCGCCCAAAAGCACTGGATCGAAGATCGCCTGGAGCAGGTGTTTCAGCGTTGGGGTTACCATCGTATTATTACGTCGACGGTCGAACGTCTAGATACCCTGATTGCTGGGGGAGCCATCAACCAGAATGCCGTGGTGGAACTCAACAACACCGCTACGGGGCAACGGCTGGGGCTGCGGCCAGAACTCACCGCCTCCATTGCCCGTACCGCCGTTAGTCGCCTAACCCAGGTTACCTATCCCCAACGGCTGTACTACCACGCCAATGTTTTTCGCCAAACTCCCCAAGGGCAGCAGGAATTTTACCAATCTGGGGTAGAGTTACTGGGTGCTTCAGCCCCCCTGGCAGACGCGGAAATTCTGCTGCTATTGACCGATTGTTTGAATAGTCTCCACCTCACCCCCTGGTCCCTGGTGTTGGGCGATGCCCAACTCACCAGGGCTCTGCTAGAGCCCTTTCCTGGCTCCGCAAGGGGCCAGGTCCGTCAGGCCCTGGCCCACTTAGATCGGGTTTCCCTGAAAGATCTGGGGCTGACTCCCGACCTCTATAACCGCGCCCTCTATCTGCTCGATCTGCGGGGTGAGCCAGAGGATATTCTCCAAGCCTTAAGCCAATCAGACCTGGACCCGGCGGTCTCTAGCGCCGTCGCTCGACTCAAGAACCTGGTGGCCCTGTTGCGGCAAGGTCCTATCCCAAACCGGGGCGGAACTGTCACGGCTGGACCGGATCTGATTCTTGATTTAAGTCTGATTCAGACCTTTGATTACTACACCGGATTGGTGTTTGAAGTCGTGAGTACCCCTCCCCTCGGTTGTCAGGTGATTGGTCAGGGAGGACGCTACGATCACCTCTTGGGAGTTTTTCATAGCCAGGGCACAAGTTTTCCCGGTATTGGCTTTGTGCTGAATGCAGAGGTAATGCACCAGTGCCTGCTATCAACCGGCTTACTTCCCCCCACCATTCCCGCTAGTGACTGGTTGGTGGTGCCCGTCACGCCCCAGGCTATTGCCGCCGCCTTTAGCTATGCCCAGACCCTACGATCTTCCGCTACTATGGTGCGAGCCGAGGTGCATCTGGCCGACTTTACCAGTCGGGAGGCGATTCGTTCCCTGGTCAGGGAACGGCGCATTAGTCGGATTGCCTGGATTGAAACCAACGGTTTGCCCGAGATTGAAATTCTTCCCTAAGGTGCTGTAGACCCCGGTGGTTGGGCGAGGGTCCCGATCATGGCTATGGGCCTAGGGGAGGAATTGATAGCTTGGGCCAGAAGGCTGAGGACAGAGTTAATTAGCCCTGGCAAAGATTGGGGCACTGTTCTGCTTTCCAGTCCCCGTGTCACCCGTGGCTAGGACTACATCAGAAATTTAATTGAGGAGTAATTGTGGCCCATACGATTGTAACCAATGTCTGCGAAGGGGTTGCTGACTGTGTAGATGCCTGTCCCGTAGCCTGCATCCATCCAGGTCCGGCAAAAAACCAAAAGGGTACGGACTGGTACTGGATTGATTTCTCTACCTGTATTGACTGTGGGATCTGTCTCCAGGTTTGTCCAGTAGAGGGGGCGATTTTACCGCGAGAACAACCCGAACTCCAACAGACTCCCAGTTGAGGGGTGGCGTGGCTAAATTCAACCTGCGCAGTCGTTTATTTGTATCCCATCTGGCGGTTATGGCGGTAGGTATCTTTACCCTGGCTACCGTTGGCCGCCTCTATGCTCCCCGGTTGTTTGTGATCCATCTGCAACGCTATGACAATCTGGTGCTCAGCGTAGAACTCCGCACCCAGCTACTCAGGGGATTCGAGGCAGCCTGGAGTCGAGGTATGGTGTGGGCGATTGTGGTCGGTGGCGGGGCGGCGGGGGGACTCAGTTACCTGGTGTCGCGCCGGATTGTTCACCCCCTCGATCGAATGGCTGAAATTGCCCGCCAGTTTGCTTTAGGCCATCTGGAGGAGCGGGTGCCTGCTTCAGAGATCCTGGAAATTCAACGCCTTGCCAATAGCTTTAACCGTATGGCTGCCGATCTGGAGGGGGTAGAACAGCGCCGCCGCGAGTTAATTAGCGACTTAACCCACGAACTCCGTACCCCCCTGACCATTCTCCATGGTTATCTGGAGGGCCTGGCGGATGGGACGATCGCACCCGAGGCCGAGTTGTACGATCGCCTGGCGATAGAAACTAATCGTCTGCAGCGGCTGGTCAATGACCTGCAAGAATTATCTAAACTGGAAACCGGATATCTGCCGATTCATGCCGAACCCCTGGATTTAGTTCCCCTGTTGGGCAAGATCGTACAGAGCTTTAACGACCAGTCAGCGATCGCCCACCAGCCCCTTAGCCCTGACCCGGTGGTGGTCAAGTTCCACTGCCCTGTCCAACCGCCCCTGGTGTATGCCGACGCCAGCCGGGTCAAGCAAATCATGATTAATCTGGTTGGCAATGCCCTGCGCTACACCGATCAGGGTACGGTCACGGTCGATCTATGGGGCGCGGAATCACGGGTTTACGTTAGGGTAACAGACACCGGTATTGGTATGGCGGAGGAGGACCTGCCCTATATTTTTGAACGCTTCTGGCGAGCCGATCGCTCCCGTAACCGCAAATCAGGGGGTACGGGCTTAGGTCTCACCATCTGTCAGCGCCTGGTGGAAGTGCAGGGCGGGGAGATTAGGGTAAAAAGCCAGTTAAACCGGGGTAGTGAGTTTACCTTCTGGTTGCCTCAGGTCTAGAGCATTGGGGATAACCGCCCCAGGCGGGAGATGGTATGGGCGCAGGGGACAGGAGCTAGCAGGTGACCAGGCTTCCCAACTCTGGGCGCTGAATTCCCTACCTATCAGGGTGTCCTGGGGGATGGCATACCGTGGATTGGGTCTGGGGGGAGCGCCTCCAGTCTCCCAGTTCCTGCTAGGATGGGAGGGCAGGGCCTGGCCCCTGGAACCCTTGGCTGAGTAACCAGGATATGCAGGTTTATCTTGACTACAGCGCTACCACGCCGCCCCGGCCAGAGGTTATCGCCGAGGTGCAGCGGGTTATGCAAGAGCAGTGGGGCAATCCCTCCAGCCTGCACCAGTGGGGTAATCGGGCGGCAATGGTGTTAGAACAGGCCCGCCTGCAGGTGGCGGAGCTAATTAATGCTCCCCCTGAGGCCCTAATCTTTACCGCTGGCGGCACAGAAGCCGATAACCTGGCTCTGTTTGGGGTCGCCAGAAACTATCGCCTGCCCCAGCACTTAATTATCTCTGCCGTTGAACATTCAGCCATTGCCAGTCCGGCCCAGCAGTTAGAGCAGGCTGGTTGGCAGGTGACTCGCCTGGCGGTGGATAGCTATGGTCGGGTATCGCCCCAGGTTCTGCGCCAGGCTCTGCGGGACAATACGGTTCTGGTTTCGATTATCTACGGCCAGAGTGAGGTGGGCACCTTGCAGGAGATTGCTACCCTGGGGCAGATGGTGCGGGATCACGGTGCCCTATTCCATACCGATGCGGTACAGGTGGCTGGTCGTCTGCCCCTGGATGTGCAGACCTTGCCTGTGGATTTACTGTCCCTATCCAGCCATAAAATCTACGGTCCCCAGGGGGCTGGGGCTCTCTACCGGCGGCCTGGGGTCGACCTGGCCCCCCTGCTCTGGGGCGGGGGGCAGGAAGCGGGACAGCGTTCTGGTACCCCTGCCTTGCCCACGATCGCTGGGTTTGGGGTGGCTGCCAGGTTAGCCAGGCTAGACATGCCAGGGGAAACCCTGCGTCTGATCGGTCTTCGCGATCGCCTGTTTGCCCACCTGCAATCCTCACCCTACCTGGAGCCCACCGGCGATCGCCAGCAGCGCCTGCCCCACCATGCCAGTTTTTGCTTTACCGCTGGTGATGGTGACCAGGTGAATGGCCGAACCCTGGTGCGGCAGATGAACCTGGCGGGCATCGGTATCAGTGCTGGCACCGCCTGCCAGAGTGGCACCCTCAACCCCAGTTTGGTGCTCAAGGCCATGGGCTACAGCGATCGGGCCGCCCGGTGCGGTATTCGTCTGAGTTTGGGCCGCCAGACGACTATGGCCGATATCGACTGGACCGCCATGGCCCTGCAACAGGTGCTCTCCCGATCGCTGGAATCCCTGGCGCTATCTAAGGTTTAAGCCTATTTACCCGATCCAATTCTACTTAAGCCCATGACCGTTCTCCCCACCAGCCTGGAAGAGGCTATTGTTCAAGCCCAGGACGCCGTACGCGTCGCCGTTGCTAGCGGTATTCCCCGGCTGATGGTGGAGCTGATTTACCCAGAACTGGAGGCCATGCCCGTCGCCCAGCAGTTTTATCCCGTGCTGCAGGAGATGGGGCTGAACTTTAAGGTGTACTTTCCAGATGCCGGGGCCGCCGCCCTGGCTCGCCGCGACTGGGGTAATCCCGACTTCGTGGTGCGTGGTCTGGGGGAACTGAAAGGGCAGATGGAGGCCGATGATCAGCTCTATCTGTTTGTTGAGCCCTCTGCCATTGAGGTCAGCCAGGTTGAAGAGATGTGTAACCAGGCGGGCGATCGCTTTGTGGTGATGCTCAATCCCAGGCTGGAGGATGTGGCTACCATTGGTATTGGTTATGCGGGTCGGCAGTTACGGCAACGATTTTTGAGCACCCTGGAACCCATTTACTACCTCCGTCCCATGGGGGGGGCGGTGCTATGGCGGGCCTATCCCCAGTCCTGGCAACTCTGGCAGGAAACCCCAGGGGCCGCCTACCAGCTCCTGGCGGAATTCGACCAAAAGCCCTCTGGCGAAACCCTTGAGCGGGTGCTTATGGGGCAAGCTGCCGCTCCTACCCCCGATGGTGTCGCCAGACCCCGCCGGGGAGGTGTACTGGCAGAATTACAAAGTTTTCTACGAGCCCTGACCCAGTGATTCGGTCCCGTTAACGCTAAATGTCTGGATTTCATCACAAACTTCTCCTTCCCGGTTCAAACTGATGGGTATGCCTCCTAAACTGTGGATACTTGATTCTTAGCATCTCCCCAGGTGCATCCTGAATCAAGGCTATAAACCAAGACCGCGAGTCAAGGCGGTGGGTGTTTTGAAACTCTGCTCATTTTGAACTGACTTTTCCCTAATTCTGTGACCAGAATAGGCTGCCCTGATTAATTTCTTCCGCTAATTTTCCTACTGGTAAGTGACTAGAAGCCATGCGAATCCTGAAAACCCAGACCTTGAGAGGGCCAAACTATTGGAGCATTCGTCACCCTAACCTGATTCTGATGCGGCTGGATTTGGAAGACTTGGCGGAGCTGTCCTCTGACCAAATTCCTGGCTTTTACGAGGCCCTGGCCGATACCCTACCCAGTTTAATCGAGCACTTTTGTTCCCCGGGGCATCGCGGTGGCTTTCTCAGTCGAGTGCGCCAGGGTACCTATATGGGGCACATCGTTGAGCATGTGGCCCTGGAGTTGCAAACCCTGGCGGGTATGGCGGTAGGCTTTGGCCGCACTCGACAAACCGTCGAACCAGGGGTTTACCAGGTGGTTTTTGAATATCAGAATGAGGAGGCTGGACGCTACGCCGCCAGAGCTGCGGTGCGTTTGTGCAATAGTTTAATCTCCACCGGTCATTATTCTCCCCTAGAGTTAGAGAAGGATCTGGGGGATCTGGAGGAGTTTCGCCTGGATGCAGCCCTGGGACCCAGTACGGAGGCGATCGTGCGGGCGGCTGAGACTAAGGACGTACCCTGGACCCAACTCTCCACCCGGGCCATGATTCAACTGGGCTACGGTCGCTACCAGCAGCGCATACAGGCCACCCTCAGCAGTAAAACCAGTATTTTGGCCGTGGAATTGGCCTCAGATAAGGAAGGTACCAAGCAGATTCTCCGTAATGCCGGTGTACCGGTACCCAGGGGAACGGTGATCTACTATTTAGATGAGCTGGAGGAGGCTATTAATGAGGTGGGCGGTTATCCCATCGTGGTCAAGCCCCTGGATGGTAACCATGGCCGTGGCATTACCATTGACATCAGTACCTATGACGTCGCCCAAGAAGCCTATGAGGCGGCTCGCAGTGTGTCTAAAGGGGTGATTATAGAGCGCTTTTATCGGGGCCGAGACCACCGGGTGCTGGTGGTTAACGGTCGGGTCATTGCCGTGGCCGAACGGGTACCAGCCCATGTGGTGGGGGATGGACGCTCCACCATTGAGCAGTTGATTGAGCTTACCAACCAGGATCCCCGGCGTGGGGAAGGTCACGATAATCTGCTGACTCGCATTGAGGTCGATCGCACCACCTGGCAAATTCTGGATCGCAAGGGCTACGGCCTGGAAACTGTTCTCCCCGTTGGCGAGATTTGTTATTTACGGGCTACGGCTAACCTCAGTACAGGGGGGATTGCGATTGATCGTACCGACGTTATTCACCCCGATAATATCTGGCTGGCCCAGCGTATTGCCAAAACTATTGGCCTCGATATTGCTGGCATTGATGTCGTAACCACCGATATTTCCAAGCCACTGCGGCAGGTAGACGGGGTGGTGGTAGAAGTGAATGCCGCTCCCGGACTGCGTATGCATGTTTGTCCCAGCGAGGGAATTGCCCGCAACGTGGCAGAACCAATCCTGGCCATGCTCTTCCCTCCCGGTGCACCGGCCCGCGTTCCGGTGCTCGCCATTACCGGCACCAATGGTAAAACCACCACCACTCGCCTGATTGCCCATATCTTTAAGCAAACCGGCCAGGTGGTTGGCTACACCACCACCGATGGTATTTATATTGGTGACAACCTGGTGGAGGCTGGGGATACCACCGGACCCCAGAGCGCCCAGGTGATTCTTCAAGATCCGACGGTTGAGGTGGCGGTGCTGGAGACGGCCCGGGGAGGAATTTTGCGATCGGGCCTGGCCTTTAAAGATTGCGATATCAGCGTTGTGCTTAACGTCGCGGCCGACCACCTGGGTTTGGGAGACATTGAAACTGTCGAAGATCTGGCCCACCTCAAGAGTGTGGTGGTGGAAACCACCCGTCCCAGCGGTTATGCCGTGCTGAATGCCGATGATCCCCTGGTAACCGCCATGGCCCAGCGAGTTCAGGGTCAGGTAGCCTACTTTTCCATGAACCCCCACAACGAGGTATTGCGCAATCATACCCAACAGGGCGGATTAGCCGCCATCTACGAGCATGGTTACCTGTCCATCCTCAAAGGGGACTGGCTGCTGCGGATCGAACAGGCCGAAAAGGTTCCCCTGACCATGGGGGGGCTAGCGCCTTTCCAGATTGCTAATGCCCTGGCGGCCAGCCTGGCCGCCTTTGCCCAAGGGGTTGGCATTGAGCATATTCGTCAGGCTCTGCACGGCTTCCAGGCCTCCACTCAGCAAACCCCGGGGCGCATGAACCTGTTTAACCTGGGCCGTTTCCATGCCCTGGTGGACTACGCCCATAACCCCGCCAGCTATGAGGCCCTCAGCGGTTTTGTGAATAACTGGCCGGGTCAGTCTATTGGGGTGGTGGGTGGCCCGGGCGATCGCCGTGACGAAGACTTCGTTACCCTGGGTAAATTGGCGGGGCAAATGTTTGACGAAGTTATTGTCAAAGAAGATGACGACACCCGTGGGCGGCCCCGGGGCGATGCCGCCCGCTGGATCCTCCATGGTTTAGAGCAGGTCACCATCGCCATCCATTATCGCACCATTCTGGATGAAACCGAGGCCATTAATACTGCCCTTGATACCGCCCCCGACGGTAGTTTGGTGGTCATTCTGCCCGAAAGCGTCAGTCGGGCGATCGCCCTGATCAAGGCCCGTAACCCTCTCCCCCAGGATGGCCTGGCCACCAATGGCAATAGAGCAGAGGACAGTGCCGTTCCCCTTGCGGGAGTGGATAAGTACGCCCAAGTCCACGGCTAGATGGCTGGATGCTATAGACTATAGCTTTGGCCAGAGCTACCTATCCTACAACCTGCCATCGGTGAGTTCCTTCAGGTCGTGGTCAACCATGGACTGCACCAGGGCCTCAAAGGAATAGGCGGGTTGCCAGTGGAGTTTGGCCTTGATCCGATCTATACAACCCACCAGTTGCACCGCTTCATCGGGGCGGTAAAAAGCCGGGTCGACGGATACATAATCCTGCCAGGTTAGCCCCACACAGTTAAAGGCGCACTCCACCAGATCCCTGACCGCATGGGTCTCGCCACTGGCAATGATGTAATCATCGGCCTTCTCCTGCTGTAGCATCAACCACATGGCCTGCACCACATCCTGGGCGTGGCACCAGTCGCGGCGGGCTTCCAGGTTACCCAGTTTGAGTTCCTGGGCCAGGCCCAATTTAATCCGGGCCGCTCCCTGGGTGATTTTGCGAAACACAAATTCCGATCCTCGCCGGGGTGACTCGTGGGTGTAGGTAATGCCGCAGCAGGCGTAGAGCTGATATTTCTGCCGATAATTAATTGTCATCCAGTGGGCGTAGGCCTTGGCGATGCCGTAGGGGTTACGGGGGCGAAAGGCGGTGCGCTCGGTTTGGGGAGACTCATCGGGCTGGCCAAAGACTTCGCTGCTGGAGGCCTGGTAAAAGCGTGTGTCGGGTTTACAGCGGCGGATACCCTCCAGCAGGCGGGACACCCCCAGGGCGGTGTACTCGGCAGTCAGGGCGGGCTGGGTCCAGGAGAGGGGAACGTAACTCTGGGAGGCGAGATTGTAGATTTCGTCCGGTTGGGTTTGCTCGATCGCATCGATTAGCGAGAATTGGTCTAGCAGATCGCCGGGCACGATTTCGATGCGATCGGACACATGGCTGATACGGCTCAGACTGCTGGAACTGGAGCGGCGCACCATGCCGTAAACCTTATAGTTTTTGGCTAGCAGTAGTTCCGCCAGGTAAGATCCATCCTGGCCGGTGATGCCGGTAATCAGGGCGGTTTTGGTCATAGGTTGGGGGGATGAAGGAGAGATAATTAGTATAGCTACAATAGAGCCACGCACCATACCAGGGGGATGGCATTGCCCCCCCTCCTGGGAGGTAGACAGGTCAAGGGTTGGCTCTGCTACAATACATCTAAACTACCCTGGTTTGGCTATGAGTACCGCCCAACCCGCCTACGAAGATATATTGCGTCTCTTTCAGGAGACCGATCGTAAATTTCAGGAAACCGATCGCAAATTTCAAGAGACCGATCGCCAGATCAAGGAACTGGGCAAGCAGATTGGCGGGTTGGCGTCTAAGTTTGGTAGTTTTACCGAAGGTCTCGCCCTGCCCTCCATGGAAACCATCCTGCAGCAGCGGTTTGGTATGACGGTGGTGACCCCCCGGGTGCGGGCCAAGCAAAATGGCGAACACCTGGAGATTGACGTGTTGGCCTATGCTAATGGCGATGTCAATGCTGCCTTTCTGGTGGAGGTTAAAAGCCATCCCCGAGAGGAGGCGATTACCCAGTTAAAGACTACCCTGAGCCGGTTTCGTGATTTTTTCCCAGAGCATCGGGATAAACAACTGTACGGTATCCTGGCTGCGGTGGATTGGTCCTACGCCGTGAAGGCCCAGGCGATCGCTGAAGGTCTCTATGTGGCCCGCATCCATGATGATGTCTTTGACCTGGAGGTAGACCAGGATTTTCAGCCCAGGGCGTTTTGATAGACGTTGCACCAGGGCTAGACTTTTTTGCGAGAGTGATTGGAATTTTCTGTAAATCTTGGTCCTGGCAATCAGAAACTAATGATTTCAACTACCAGTAGTGCACCACCCGGTGGGGATAACCACCCTGAAACCGGGAGCCGAATACCACATCTGCCTTGCCCGTTACAATCGGTTCAATCACCAGATGAAACTCCTGGGGGTCGTACTCCAGGTGGACGATGACAATATCCCCGGTGGCGGCAGCAAATCCACTCTTGAGGACAGCGCTCTTACCTACTATAAAAAGATATGGATCCTAGATATCTGGACCTGATTTGGATCTGGTGAATCGGGTCTCCTTTTAAGCTACTCTAACAAACATAAGTTTCTTAAGTCCCTGACTTACCTTTCCTAACCACTTGCCAGGTAGCCTGATAGCGATGGAGTTACCAACTAAGACCAAGCGTCCCAGTCAAGTCAAGGGCCTATTGCTCTCTGCCTGGCAGTACCGCTATTTTATTTTGTCCTCCATCCAGGTGGAGTTTAAGGGGCGCTTTGCCCGCAGCCGCCTGGGGGCTCTGTGGGTGATTATCCATCCGCTAATCCAGGCGGCGATCTTTGCCATTGTGCTGGGTCAACTGCTCTCCGGTCGATTGCCCGATATGGCTAACAATAAGTTAGCCTATCCGATTTATCTGCTGGCGGGCACCCTGGCCTGGAATCTGTTTGCCGAGGTCATCACCCGCTGTCTCACGGTCTTTATTGACAATGCCAGCCTACTGAAGAAGTTGGTGTTTCCCAAAATTTGCCTACCCCTGATTGTATCCGGCTCAGCTCTGGTCAATAACCTTTTCCTATTCGCTGGTATTCTACTGATTGTTATGGTGATGGGGTTCATTCCGGGGGTTAACATTATCTGGATACCGGTTTTAACCCTGATTAATCTCGCCCTGGCCCTGGGAATCGGTTTAATTATGGGCACCCTAAATGTTTTTATGCGCGATATCGGTCAGGTGGTGCCGGTTATTTTACAGTTGGGCTTTTGGTTTACCCCCATTGTCTATAGCTCCAACGTTATACCTGGCCCCCTCCAGGGTTGGATTAAGCTCAATCCTATGTATTGGGTTGTTCAGGGTTACCACAATGCGATACTCTATAACCGCCCTCCATCCTGGTTGCCACTGCTCTGTATAAGTGTATTAGCCATACTCTTGCTAGGCATCGCCATGGGGCTTTTTAAGCGCGCCAGTAGCGAGATTGTGGATGCGTTATGACCCAACCCGTGTTGCAGGTTTCTAACCTGGGTAAAGCCTACCGCCAATATCACTCCCAACTGGCTCGCGTAGCCTCTTGGTTTGGTTTACCAGCTAAACCCGCCAGTGAGCATTGGGTACTGCGTGAGGTTTCCTTTTCCGTGGCCCCTGGTGAAGCGGTTGGCATCGTGGGTCAAAATGGGGCGGGTAAAAGTACCCTGCTGAAGCTGATTACCGGAACTCAAAAACCTACCCAGGGGGATATTGCCATCAACGGTCGGGTGGCAGCAATTCTGGAGTTGGGTATGGGGTTTAACCCTGAGTTTACTGGCCGGCAAAATGCTTACCATGCCGCTGGTTTGATGGGTTTTCAGCACAGTGACATCGAAGGCATTATGCCTGAAATTGAGGCGTTTGCTGAGATTGGTGAGTACTTTGATCAACCGGTTAATACCTACTCCAGCGGCATGCAGATGCGGGTGGCCTTTGCGGTGGTGACCGCCTTTAGGCCAGAAATCTTAATCGTTGATGAAGCCCTTTCCGTTGGGGATACCTATTTTCAACATAAGAGTTTTAACCGTATTCGTGAGTTTCAAAAGCAGGGTACGACGCTTTTGATTGTTTCCCATGATCCTGGTGCGATTCAGAGTTTGTGCGATCGGGCCATCTTGCTAGAGGGCGGCGTAGTTATTAAAGATGGTAATCCTGAAGAGGTTATGGATTACTACAATGCCATGATTGCCGACAAGGAGAATAGCAAGATTGAGTTGAAAGCCCTGGAAGGGGGTAAGGTTCAAACAGTTTCTGGAACTGGTAAGGCACAGGTAGCCTTTATAGGCTTGTTTAATACAGAGGATGAGTTGATCGAGTTTGTCAACGTAGGTGAACTCGTCACCCTAAAGGTCAAGGTTCAGGTTAATCAAAACTTGCCTACTTTAGTTCTAGGATACATGATTAAGGACCGACTAGGCCAGACAATGTATGGCACTAACACCTGGCACACCAAGCAGATTTTAAATCATCTACAGACGGGAAATGTAGTAGAGTACTTTCTTAAATTTCCCATGAATCTAGGTCCTGGCAGCTATTCTATTTCAACGGCATTGGTGAGTACTGATACCCATCTTATAGATAATTATGAGTGGCGTGATCTGGCCTACGTATTTACAGTTGCCAACTTGGACAGAATCTATTTTATAGGCTCTACCTGGATACAGCCTGAAATTAAGGTGTTAGTTGTATGACTTTTATTTCTTACGCCCAAAACTATGAAGATGTGATCCTATGGCGAGCCCTTAAGCATATAGAGAAGGGATTCTATATTGACGTTGGTGCCAATGATCCAGTTTTAGACTCTGTTACTAGGGCCTTTTATGATAGAGGTTGGCGTGGAATTAATATTGAGCCAGTTACTGCTTGGTTCCAAAAACTACAGCGGGAGCGACCAGAAGATATAAACCTTCAGGTTGCAGCTAGTAACACCTCGGGAGAACTGCTTTTTTTCGAAGTGGTTGATACAGGACTCTCAACCACTAATTCAAATTTCGCTGCACAACATGCCAAAGATCGTGGGTATAGATTGGAGGAGTATAATGTGCCAGCTAAGACAATAACTAATATTTGCCGTGAGGAAAATTTTCTAGAGATTCACTTTCTTAAAGTTGATGTTGAAGGTAGTGAAACCGTTGTTTTAGAGGGTATAGATTTTAGAATTATCCGTCCTTGGATAGTTTTAGTAGAGGCAACATTGCCCAATACCCAAGTTGAAGATTACAAATCTTGGGAATCTTTAATAATCGACTCTAATTACCATTTTGTGTACTTCGACGGTTTAAACCGATTCTATGTTGCAGATGAGCATCGAGAATTAGACACTGCCTTTCAGAGGCCTCCCAATTACTGGGATGATTTCATTAAGAATAAAGAATACGAGGTAAGTCAACAGTGTCAGAACCTGAAAGGGCAGTGTCAGCAACTCCAAGGAGAATATCAACAACTCCAAGGAGACTATCAACAACTCCAGAGAAAGTATCAGACCCTACAAGGGGAACATCAATATCTCCAGAGAAAGTATCAGACCCTACAAGGGGAACATCAATATCTCCAGAGAAAGTATCAGACCCTACAAGGGGAACATCAAAGTGTCTCCAGGGAACTATATGACATCAAACATGGGCGACTCTGGTATATGACTGCCCCCCTCCGCCGAGTTGGGGACTTAGAAAGACTCTTTAAGCAACGGTTTGGACACAGAATTCTAAAACGAAATAGGCTGAATGACCCAAAAGTTAACTTGACATTCAGGTCACCCTCTAAGGAAGAGGACAATGATCCTAATAGCACCTCCATGCTTACACCCCGGGCCGCCAGAATCTTGCGCGATCTGAAACGAACTACTGAAAAGCGTTAGACGAGGAACTATGCGTATCGTCATTGATCTCCAAGCCTGTCAAACTACCGGTAGTCGTAATCGGGGTATTGGTCGTTATAGCATGGCCCTAACCCAGGCTATGGCCCGGATAGCGGGGGGGCATGAAATCTGGTTGACCCTAAGCAATAGATTTCCTGAGACCATCATCCCCATTCGCCAGGCCTTTGACGGGCTTATTGACCCAGATCGGCTAGTGGTGTTTGACGTACCCTCACCCCTGGCAGAAAACAATCCAGAAAATGCCTCGCGTATTCGGGCGGCTGAGTATATTAGGGAATCTGCTGTAGCCCACTTAAAACCAGACGTACATCATCTTTCCAGTTTGTTTGAAGGCCTGGTAGATGATGCCGCAACTTCAGTTAACTTACTCGGGATCAACACTGCTACAGCAGTAACACTGTACGATCTGATTCCCCTAATCAAGCAAGATCATTATTTCCAGAATCAGGTATTTCGCGACTGGTACTGTCGCAAGCTAAAATCTCTGAAAAAGGCTAATTTATTGCTTTCTATTTCAGACTATTCCCGTCGAGAAGCTCTGTCAGCCTTAGACTTACCCGGTGAACGCATAGTCAATATCTCAGCCGCCATTGACAGCCACTTTCAACCGG
>JBMOHM010000003.1:0-116784 GCA_049317845.1 Nodosilinea sp.
CCACCACATCCAAACCCCACCTCCATCCACCGCTCATAGGCCCGCCTGTAAAACCTGCTTTGCCGTCAGCGCTGTCCCGGCCAACTCCCCCAGTAGGGGCGAGGTAACCACCGCTTCCCCCTCAAAGATCCCTTCCTCATAAAGCCCTTCCACCAGGGTCAGCACCGTCACCCGCTGGGCAAGGGGGTCCACAATCCAGTATTCAGCGATTTCCCTGGCCTGATATTGGGCACGCTTGTAGCGATAATCGCGGTCAATATTTTGCTTACCCGGCGACACCACCTCCACCACCAACCGAGGCGGTGGCAGATCCATAGTAATCGTCGATCGCATGGCCTCCGCCAGGGCCGCTGCAGACTCTTCCGACAACACCATCAGATCGGGTAATCGCACTGTCATCCGTGCCCCACTCACCGCCACTTCAGTTTTCATCCGCAGGCGATCGTGGGTCACACCCTGCTGCAAAAAGTAAGCAAACAAAAAAGAGGCGATGCGCAGATTCAGGTCACTCTCCGGCGGCATTTCACGCAGCTCTCCGTTTTCCAACTCGTAGCGGGTTTCAGTATCTTCCGTATGGGCAAAGAAGTCTTCCAGACCCATGGAGACTGCGGCAATTTGAGTCATAGTCTCACTCCTGACAGCTCACGACAAACCTGAAGGATTCCATAGGGGCTCAAAAACAATTTTCTCTCATGACCTTGTCCGACTACCACCCCCCCCTCCCCAGGCATACACCCAAAGTCTCAGTTTACCCTTCCCCTTGAGGACCGGATCCGCCCTGATCAGCCCATAAGTATGGTTGATTTGGAAACACCCTCATCCCAACATCTCCTCCAGGGTATCTAGATCTTCGCGGATGTCGGCTTCCAGGGCCCGTAGCTTTTGCAAAATCACCTTGGGCGGGTCGTAGGTCACCTCTTCATACTCAATCTCCTTGTAGCGGTTAATCGACAGGTCATAGGCATTAGCCCTAATATCCTCCCCGGGCACAAAAAACGCCTTGGCCCTGCGGTCCCTATCCGTTGTCGGGTCCCTCTGCTGCCAACGCTGCAAAATATCCGGGATATCGTTTGCTTTGATGGGTTGGCGCTTGTCATCCAGGGAGTAGCCATCCGCCGCCATGTCGTAGAACCAGACGAAATCGGTGCCCTTCTCCTTGACCCCCAACTTGGTAAACATCAGGATCGCCGTCGACACCCCGGCATAGGGTTTGAACACCCCCGAAGGCATGGAAATCACCCCGTTGAGTTTGTGCTCCTCCACCAAGATTCTGCGCATATCCCGGTGGGCCTTTGAGGAGCCAAACAGCACCCCATCCGGCACGATCACCGCCGCCCTACCGCCGGTCTTCAGCAGCCGCAGAAACAGGGGGATAAACAGCAGCTCCGTCTTGGTGGTGCTGAGGGTCTTGGTCAGGTCCTTGGCGATGGTGGATTGCTCCACCGACCCCTTAAAGGGGGGATTCGCCAGGATCAGGGTAAAGCGGTCCTCCACACCGGCATGCTTGTCCGACAGGGAATCCCGCGCCTCGATAATCGGCTGCTCAATGCCGTGCAGCATCATATTCATGCTGCCAATCCGTAGCATGGTGGCATCAAAGTCAAAGCCGTGGAACATCTTGGTATTGAAATGCTCCCGATTGCTCCGGTCATTGAGCAACCGACCCCCCTCGCTGTCCGTCAGCTCCCGCACGTACTCCGCCGCCGCCACCAGAAAGCCCCCCGTGCCACAGGCCGGATCACAGATTATCTCCCGGGGACCCGGGGCCAGCAGTTCCACCATCATTTTGATGATGTGGCGCGGGGTACGAAACTGGCCGTTGGTGCCCGCCGTACTCAACTTTGAGAGCATGTACTCGTAGAGGTCCCCCTTGGTATCTCGATCCTCCATGGGAATTTTCTCGATCTGCTCAATCACCGCCGCCAGCAGGGCCGGAGATGCAATCAAAAACACCGCATCCCGCATGTGCCTGGCGTAGGTACTGCTCCCAGAGACCGTGCCCAGGTCCTTAATGAAGGGAAAGGCCTGATCCCGCACAATCCGCAGCATCTCCTCCGGGTTATCGAGGTTCTTGAAGTGGGACCAGCGGAGGTGCTGCTGGTCAGGCCCAAAGGTGGGGGTGCGCAGATCCGCCCCCAGGCGCTGGGCCTTGCGCTCCTGGGCCTGTTCCAGGTCATCTAACCGCTTGATGAACAGCAGGTAGGAAATCTGCTCAATCACCGACAGTGGATTACTGATGCCGTTGTTCCAGAAGGTGGTCCAGAGCTTATCAACCTTTGATTTTAAGTCGCCTGTAATCATGGGCTGCGTCGTTAATATCCAATATCGAATATCCAATATCGCCGGTCATGTAGTCGTTGCCAGTCCAGTGAGGACAACAGGGCAATGCCATGGGCCAAGGCCCCGAGTCACCCTCGGAGCCTCTAACTCCACCATTTTGACCCGGCCGATAGGCCCTACACCCGTGATAATCCAAAGGTTTTGTCTATGATTTATCTAAACACCATTAAGCATATTCTAAACCCACCCTTGCGATCGCTACGGGTACGGGTGTGATCGATGGACCCATGGGTACGATCGCTATAGACTACTAGCCAGGGAATCGGTCCAGGAGGGGAGATGGAGTCAGCTACCAGCCAGTCTGAAGCCGCCAGGGTGGCCGCCCTGCGCCGGCAACTGCAGGCCGCCAGCTACGCCTACTACGTGCTGGACGATCCGATCATGGCCGATGAGGTCTACGATCGCCTCTACCGCCAGCTCCAGGAGCTGGAAACCGCCCATCCCCAGCTGATTACCGCCGACAGCCCCACCCAGCGGGTGGGGGAGAAACCCGCCACCCAGTTTGGGTCGGTGCGCCATGCCATCCCCCTCTACAGCCTGGAAAACGCCTTTGACCTGGGGGAGTTTCAAGCCTGGGAAGACCGCTGGCGGCGCCAGGCGCCCCAGGTGGGGGCGGTGGAGTACGTGGCGGAGCTGAAGATCGACGGCTCCGCCCTAGCCCTCACCTACGAGCAGGGGGTGCTGGTGCGGGCCGCCACCCGGGGGGATGGCACCGCCGGGGAGGAGATTACCCAAAATGTCAAAACCATTCGCTCCATCCCCCTGCGGTTGCAAACCGATCATCCCCCCGCAGTGGTGGAGGTGCGGGGGGAAGCCTTCCTGCCCCTGGCGGTGTTTGAGCAGATTAACCAGGAACGCCTGGCCCGAGAGGAGGCCCCCTTCGCCAACCCCCGCAACGCCGCCGCCGGCACCCTGCGCCAGCTCGATTCCCGCATTGTGGCCCAGCGTCAGCTCGATTTTTTTGCCTATACCCTGCACCTGTTACCCGCCCCAACCCAGCCAGGGCCCCGGCCCGAGAGTCAATGGCAGGCCCTGGAACTGTTGCACCGCTTTGGCTTTCGGGTCAATCCTAACCGCCAGCTCTGCCAGTCCAGCGCCGAGGTGCAAGCCTATTACAACAGCTGGGCCAGCCAACGCCACCAGCTCGCCTACCTGACCGATGGGGTGGTGGTGAAGCTCAACGACCTTGCCCTGCAGGAGGAGTTGGGCTTTACCCAGAAGTTTCCCCGCTGGGCGGTGGCCCTCAAGTACCCGGCGGAGGAGGTGCCCACCCGGCTGCGGGGGGTGACCTTTCAGGTGGGGCGCACCGGGGCGGTGACCCCGGTGGCGGAATTGGAGCCGGTGCAACTGGCGGGCACCACCGTGGCCCGGGCCACCCTGCACAATGGCGATCGCCTGGTGGCCCTAGACATCCACCAGGGGGATACGGTGATTGTTCGCAAGGCGGGGGAAATCATCCCCGAGGTGGTGCGGGTGATGCCTGAACTGCGGCCCCCTGACGCCCCCCCGGTGACCATGCCCGACCACTGCCCCCAGTGCGGCGAAGCCCTGGTAAAACTGGCGGAGGAGGCGGTGACCCGCTGCATCAACCGCTCCTGCCCCGCCATTGTGCAGGGGGCGATCATCCACTGGGCTCGCCGGGATGCCCTGGATATTGAGGGGTTGGGGGTGAAGTGGGTGCAGCAATTGGTGGATCAGGGGCTGGTGCACTCCGTGGCCGACCTCTACGGCCTCCGGGTGGAGGACCTGCTGCCCCTGGAGCGCATGGGGCCCCAACTGGCCCAGAAGCTGGTGGGGGCGATCGCCGCCTCCAAAAGCCGTCCCTGGGCAGCGGCCCTCTACGGCCTGGGCATCCGCCACGTCGGTACGGTCAATGCCAAAACCCTGGCCCAGCAATTGCCCTCCGTGGAGGCCCTGGCGGCGGCCCCCAGCGATCGCCTGGCCAGCATCGAGGGCATCGGCCCCGAGATTGCCCAGGCGGTGAGCCAGTGGTTTGCTAACCCCTCCAACCAGACCTTAATTGAACGGTTGCAGCAGGCCGGCCTGGCCCTGGCCAGCGCCGAGCCGACCGTCCTCGCCGTCGATCAACCCCTGGCGGGTAAAACCTTTGTGCTCACCGGCACCCTCCCCCACCTCACCCGCCCCCAGGCCACGGCAAAAATTGAGGCGGCGGGGGGCAAGGTGATCAGCAGCGTCAGCCAGGTCACTGATTACGTGGTGGCCGGAGACAAGGCCGGATCAAAATTAACCAAGGCTGAAAAACTCGGTCTCACCATCCTAGATGAAAGGGCTCTGCTCCATCTAATCAGTAGGGTTTCCGATGATCATCCTGGATAATTGTTGTTAGCCGTGACATGGTAGGCGTGGAGCTATTGCTGATTCCAGGAGGCAGCTTTATCATGGGCTCGCCAGAGGATGAACCCGATCGACTAGAGGACGAGGGTCCCCAGCATCAAGTAACCCTATCCTCCTACTGGATGGGCAAGTATCCAGTCACCCAGGCTGAGTATGAAGCGGTGATGGGTGAGAATCCGTCACACTTCAGAGCAGATCACCATCCGGTAGAATCGCTGCTCTGGGATGAGGTGATGGAATTTTGTCGGCGACTATCTACCTTGAAGGGCGCTACCTACCGTCTGCCCAGTGAGGCTGAGTGGGAATACGCCTGTAGGGCAGGCACCACCACCCCGTTCTCCTTTGGCTACAGGATTATCCAGGAGATGGCCAATTACAATGGCAAGGTATCCTGCCAGCAGAGTCCAACCGCAGCATCCCGCAACCAAACTACACCGGTGGGTCAGTTCCAGCCTAACGCCTTTGGTCTCTATGACATGCATGGCAATGTCTGGGAATGGTGTCTGGACCACTGGCATGACAACTATCAGGAAGCACCTACCGACGGCAGAGCTTGGTTGAACAAGGAAAATTTTGGAAGCCGGGTGCTTCGAGGTGGCGCCTGGTATAGCCGGCCTCAGTACTGCCGTTCTGCCTCTCGGAATATGCTCCATCTGCCCAGGTATCGGAATAATGGCTTTGGCTTTCGGGTTGTTTGCGAGGCCCCAGGATTGGCAAATGCAGGGGAGTAGGAGGACGTGAGTTCGATAAATCCCTCTTTGAGCGTGTCATGGAACTATAACCGCAGCTTAGCGGAGGCCCGTCAGCCCATCTAATATTTTGGCGGTCTCTTGGCGGCGAACTACACCTGGGACAACCCTGTTCAAACAACCTCTAAGAGTAATATGAATTTAATCAGGCTAATTTGATCTCAAGGAATCAAATCGGCAGATGGTTACCGGTGTTGTTTCAATGCAATTGCAGCTATGACTGGAAGTTTAATTCGCCAGGTTATCTATGGATTTTTAACCGTGGTAGGGTTGATCTGGACTAATTACTACCTGGTGCAGTTCACCGTGGCTACTCGGGGTGAGTTCACCGCCATTAACCTACTGAACTTTGACTTAAGCACCTTCGTTAGTCAGGTTTGGGCCAACCCTGCCTCCAGTTTCATTGCCGTTGATGTCACCATCGGAGCATTACTGGCCATCACCCTGATCGTAGCTGAAGGACGGCGGCTGAAGCTGTCCTTTTGGGGCCTCTACATAGCCTTGATGTTTGCCATTTCCTTTGCCTTTGGCTTTGCCCTATTTTTGTTCATGCGCGAACGTCACCTAAACAGCCTGGATAGTTCCCGATGAGGGAGAACCCGGTCCGGGTTATGCCCCTTCCTATCCTTAACCTGGGGATAGCTATCAAATCTCGGGGCCTTGGGAGACGATCGGTTCAAGGGAGGGAGGGGTCGCTCCATTGTCCTCAGGTGCCTTGATATGCTCTTTAGGGATTTCTTCTTTAGGGTTAAGGGCTTGAACTACGGCAGCCTCTGTCTCAACAGCCGGTGAATGGATCACTGTCTGAGGTATTGCCCCCGGCTCATTAAGTAGCCAGGGTAGGCTGGATCGATGGTTTTCCAAAGGTATCTGTGGAGGGCTAGGGGAATTGGAGGAGTCCGCCCCAGACACCGTGGCTAGGGCCTCTGGGGTAGGTGCCGATGCAACTATGGCAGAGGGTAATGGTGTTAAGGTTTGGTTCGCCTCCCGTACTTCCTCCCTAAGCCCAGGGGAGGTTGGGGGTGCTTGCGGAACCGGCTGGCTGGAATCAGGTCTGGAGAGTTCAGCAACTGTTAGATCGCCGCTAGCCTTGGAGGTTAGGCCGGGGGACTGGGACGGGCTAGGGGAGACATCCACTGAGGCTCCCTTAGGGGTTGGGAGATACAATTGTTCAGGATCAAAGGCAAGAATGAAGGCCTGACTGTCAGGACTGGGTTCAGAAGATATGAAACCTGAAGAACCTTCCCCAGGGGTAGGGGAGATCAAGGGTTTCCCTAAAATCGCTGCGCTGCTATCGAAGCCAGGATTTTCTCGCTGATAGGCCACCAGAGCGTGGGAAACAGCCTTAGCCCGCCGCTCTTGGTCGCGATTAATGCTTGCCTGGGTATTACCTAAGCCCGGAGCATTCCATTGTTTGGTCTTCGGATTGATGTAAGAACGGGTACGCGCCACCACGATCGCATCAATACCGTTATGCCCCATAGCTCTGGCTTCTGCCAACCGCTCCACGTACCCTACCCGGCCAATCGCGGCAAGGGGAGATTGATTGGCAAGATCAATGCCATTCAGGGTTTCTTCCAGGGATAGGGAAAGACCAAGCTGGGTTGCCCTGGCTTCTAAAATCTGGGTCTGGGTCCTTAACCGGCGTAGTTGTCTGGCATCAGCTTCGGTGGGAGAAGCCGCCCCGTGCTGGTAGGAAAAGGTTCCTAGATTCCAAGCTCTATTACCCGGATCGACGTGACCATAGTAAGCTGCCCTCCGATCGCCCGTGGGGGTACGGGTACCTTCCGCCGAGCCGACGGCCCTGGCCACCAGGGAATTGCTGTTACCGGTAAATAAGTCCCCAATCCAGTCAGTATTACTGGGGGCTGGCGACGCTATGGCCAGGTCTATCAACGGTTGGGATGTCAGGGGTGGCGACGCCAGATCAAAGCTTAAGGCCAGGGATGTGGGTTCAGCCTCTGCTGGGGTTTTTGTCGTTGTATCAGCCATGGCAGTGGCTGGGATGGCCTGGGTTGCGATGGGTAAGACAGCTACTTGAACCGGTGCGGGGTCTGGCGAGGGTGGGGCGGGCGGTAACACAGAGGCAGGTGGCCCATCGCTAGTCAATGCAACTGCGATCGCTCCACGGTAGACGCTACGGGGTAGTTGTTGGGGGGAATGGTAGCGCATAGGGGGATTACCCGCCTGGGTCGGTACGGGTAAGGGAGCGATGCCCTCCGTCTGGGGAGGGATTTCTGACTCAAGTTGGGGGATAGATTGCCCAGGATCAGGGCGATGATCGGCGGCGATCGCCGGTGGATCGAAGTTAAGGGCCAATTCCTCGGCCCGAGCAGTCCCCGGGACTAAAACCGCCAGGAGAGAACCTGCGGCCAATAGGGAGGAAGAAGATCTCATGCTAGTCTCCTAGTTAAATCTGAAGCGATATCCGGCGTACTCTTCCTTTTCATAGAGCACCACCAGATGGGTATGGGGATCAAAGGCGAGGGGATAGGAATCTCGTTCTGCCACCACATCGGCGCGCAGCTGAATGGGAGGTAGGCGGCAGTAGGGCTCCGCTAGAACTTTTTGCACGGCCACCTTAGAATTCCGCTCCGGAATAGTCAGCAGTTTGGCCAATTGCTCACGGCTGAGCCGGGCATCACTCCGTACCACCGTTTGACAATCCTCGGCCAGGGCGGGCTTAGCTCTAGCCATCAAGTTTTTTAAACCACCCCGTTGGATCACCAGGGATAGTAGCAAGAGGAAGAGCCCTGCTGCTAGCAAGGGTTTCAGCCAATGCAGCCGACTCTCAGAAAAATCTTCCCGGGTAGAATATATAGGAACCATTGTTTGCCTCCTAGAGGAAATAGCGCTTTGACCAGAACCCTCAGGACCCAGTGGACCGGTGAAAGCAGAGCCTGGGTAGGCGTTCTGGCTGATCTCTGCCACGGGTAACATGGCAGAGACTACCGAGACTATGGTGGCGACTCAATCAATCAGAACCGATGGGGCAAGGACTAGAGGTAGCCACCAATAAACACTCCAGCTAGAGCCAAGAACACCCGGTTAGCTAGACCCAGGTTAGGCCGGGAAGCCAGAGTAGCCTGATACAGGGTGTAGGCCACAATCGCTGTAATCACCATCACGGTTAGGGGCCATAGACCGGAAAAAGCCGATAGCAGCAAGTCCAGGGCAAGTCTGGTAATCACCCCTCCCCCGAGCCACAACAGGGTGTCAATAAAAGAGGGAAAAACCGTCGTCCTACGGCCTCCTCTGACCACTTGAGGGGACCCCTGAGGGGATCTTTTGCCTCCATTCGAGGCTGGAGTAAAGGGGGATTCTATGCTACGCCAGCCCCAGGCCAGCCAATCTAGAGGCTCCTGGCTGAGGACGCCCAGGATCTTGACCATCAGGGATCGGGCAAATCGCGATGGAGCTGGTAAGGTCGAGCCTGTTCCGTAGGTTTGCCGCAAATGGCCCGCTAACTGGCGGGCTTCCCGATCTGGTTGGTTGAGGCGAAGGGGTTGATAGGTGAGGCGAATATTGCCCTGGTGATCGAGTTCAGCACTGGCGGTAGCCGCTCGATCCAGGGTAATTTGGGGGCAGAAAAAGCCATGACCTAAGTCGGACTTGCCCACTGAGACCCCCGCCAGTTGACTGTGGGTGGCCTGTAGCTCTGCAATGGCTCGCCGTTGCTGCACAGAAAGGTGGTTGATTTTATCTACCACCGATTGCAAGCGTTGTTGATAGATGGGGCTTGGTTCAGCAGGCTGAGGACAGGCTGGATCGATCAAAGGGACGCCTGAGTAGGGGTTGTGGCTCCCAACTGTGCCCTGCCGCGGGGCCACAGCCATGGCTGGGTTTGCAGTCTGGGGGAGGGATACAGTCGCCCGACCCCCTGCGGACTCGCCATAGGCCCGTAGGGACCGACGGCGAAGACTTTCCACCGTATTGGTTAGGTTGGTGGCTGGCATTCGGTCAGGGCTATAGGTAATGAGCTCCCCATTGGCAGGCCAGTCTATGGGGATGTCTAAGGAATGTTGACTCGAGGCAAAGGCCTGACGCCTGAGCTTATCTTGAATTACAGTTAGGTCCATAGGGCAGTTGATCAGCAGGGGGGGGAAGGGGATCTCCACTGCTTTAATACAAGTGTACTATAAGGCTCTAAAATTGCAATCTTTTTCTTGGCGGGATGGTCGGGCCCCTGCCTGGTGGTCACTTTTCCCGGCGGGCAAATATCCCTTGGGCCCCAACCCTGAGGTCCAAGTTGATCCATGAAAGCTTAAGCTGCGCCAGGGGTTCTAACTCGCTCCTGGGCCATTGAACCTAGCTAGGGCCATACCTCAGATCTAAGCTGAATATTGGCTTCGGGGTGCTGGGGTTTCCAAATTGAGTGGGATACCATAGATTACCCACAGATTCTCTCCCTCCTATCCCTTCATAGAAGAGGACTAAGACCTTGTTACATCAGCTAATCTGGACTTTACCCATTGACAATGTCTATGGAGCATTAGGCACCTCCCCTCAGGGGCTGACCGCTATGCAGGCTGCCCAAAAACTGGAGGAATTTGGTCCTAATCGCCTCCCAGAACCGGCCCATCGATCCCTATGGCTACGCTTTGCCGACCAGCTCACCCACTTTATGGCCCTATTGCTCTGGGTAGCGGGGATGTTGGCCTTTATCTCCCACACCCCAGCTCTGGGTTGGGCAATCTGGGCTGTTATTTGGATCAATGCAGTCTTTAGTTTCTGGCAGGAGTTTCGAGCTGAGCAGGCCCTGGCTGCCTTGAAAAATGTATTACCTAACCAGGTGCGGGTGTATCGCCAGGGGGAACTGATCCAAATTCCAGGGGAGGAACTGGTGCGGGGAGATGTGATGCAACTGGAGGAGGGCGATCGCATCTCCGCCGATGCCCGCTTAGTAACGGCAGAAAGCCTTTATCTGGACCTCTCGGTACTGACTGGCGAGTCCCTTCCCGTTGCCCGTAATCCCTATCCGGTCAGACCTCGGGAAAGCTTAGCCCTACGCAGTGGTAAACCCCTTGAATATCAGGGGGAGCAACCCCTGCAGGAAACCCTCAACCCAGCCGAAATCAGTAACCTGGTGCTGGCGGGGGCTACCCTATCCTCCGGACGGGGCACGGCGGTCGTTTATGCCACGGGTACCCAGACCGAATTTGGTCAGGTAGCCCATCTCACTACCGGCGTCAAACGAGAACCCAGCACCCTGGAGGTGCAGGTTACCCATATTGTCCGGGTAATTACGGCGATCGCAGTCACCATGGGAGTTCTGGTGTTTGTGTTGACCTCCCTGCTGGTGGGGATGGAACTGAAGGAGAGCTTTATCTTTGCCATCGGCATTATTGTCGCCCTGGTACCGGAAGGGCTCCTACCTACGGTGACCCTGTCCCTCGCGATCGGGGTGCAGCGCATGGCCAGGTGTAACGCCCTGGTGAGACGGCTATCGGCGGTGGAAACCCTGAGTGCGGTAACGGTGGTCTGTACAGACAAAACCGGCACCCTGACTAAAAATGAAATGACCGTCCGCCATCTTTGGTTACCGCCGGTTGGGGTAGAATCACCAGACCTCAGCCCCCTAGAGTCCAATCTGCTGCCGGGCCAGGTGCGGGTTACGGGTTCGGGCTATGACCCCACCGTGGGCCAGGTTCATCTGACTAAGGATTCTCCCCTCCTCTGGAAGGCCAATTTACTCCTCACCGGAGCGGCCCTCTGTTCCAATGCCCGCCTGATTCACCTGACCGCCCCCAGTCGCTGGCAGGAAATGGGGGATCCCACCGAAGCCGCCCTGATCGTCGCCGCCGCCAAAGCGGGGCTTAACCTGGAGCAATTACAGCAGCACTATCCCCGTCAACGGGAAGTTCCCTTTGATTCCCGTCGCCGCATGATGACGGTGGTTTTAGCCTGGCCCCAGTATGACTGCCCCTCTCCCCTGTTTCAGGGTAGTTCCCTGATGGTCTTTACTAAAGGAGCGCCTCTGGAGGTGGTGCGCCACTGCCAGACGATTTTAAGGGATGGGGTGGTGGCCGATCTAAACCCCCAGGCCTGGCAGGAGGTGGTCGATGCCAATGATGCCCTATCTCGACAAGGCTTTCGGGTCCTAGGGCTAGCGGCTCGTTCTGGCGGGGAGGAACTGCGGGATATGAAAGCCCAGGATCTCGAACAGGACCTCACCTTTATTGGTCTGATAGCCATGTTTGACCCCCCCCGGCCAGAGGTCCCTGACGCCATTGCCCAATGCCATCGAGCCGGTGTGCGAGTCACCATGGTAACCGGGGACTACGGCCTCACCGCCGAGGCGATCGCGACCCAAATTGGCTTACTCGCGGGGGAGGAGGATAGCCACGAGCCAGTCCGGGTGATTACGGGAGAAATTATGGGTCACCTGTCTGACGCCCAGTTACAGCAGATGGTTAAATATCGATCACGGCTGGTATTTGCCCGCATGTCCCCGGAGCATAAACTGCGATTGGTGGAGGCCTATAAGGCGACTGGAGCGGTGGTGGCGGTCACGGGCGACGGGGTCAACGACGCCCCTGCCCTGAGATCGGCCCACATTGGCATTGCCATGGGGCTGAATGGTACCGATGTGGCCCGAGAAGCCGCTGATATCGTGCTCACCGATGATAATTTCGCCACCATTGTCGGGGCGATCGAGGAGGGACGCACGGTCTACCGCAATATTCGGAAGTTCATCACCTATATTCTGGCCTCCAATGTGGCCGAGCTGTTGCCCTTCCTGGCCATGGTGGCCCTGAAAATTCCCCCTGCCTTGGTGATTATGCAGATTCTGGCCATCGATCTGGGGACCGACATGGTACCGGCTCTGGCCCTGGGGGCGGAAGTGGCTGAGGTGGGCATTATGGAACAGCCACCCCGCGCTAAAACCCAAACCCTGCTGGATCGCAGTTTGCTACTACGGGCCTACTGCTGGCTGGGACTGATCGAGGCCAGCCTGGGTATGGCCGCCTTCTTCTGGGTTTGGCACAGCCATGGCTACGATCTGGCCTCTCTCCAGGCCGTAACCCCTGGTTTATTATCGCGATCCGCTACAGGCCCCGTCCTAGCTATCTACGCCCAGGCCACGACCCTGACCCTGGCGGCGATCGTCGCTAGCCAGGATGGCAATGTATTGGCCTGCCGTTCAGAGAAAACCTCGATCTGGCGGTTGGGTCTTTTTTCCAATCCCCTGATCTGGGCTGGCATTGCCTTTGAATGGGTGTTAATTATCGCCATTATTACCCTGCCTCCCCTGCAAAGGATTTTTTCCACCGCGCCGCTTAATGTGGAGCAATGGATCCTACTCTTCCTCTGTCCACCCATCATGTTAGGGCTAGAGGAATTGCGTAAGGCGCTAATGAAGTCCTAGATGCTTTCCTGTAAAAACCATCCGTGTCAATATCAGAGGTTGTTGGCAAGAGCTTAGGGTTCTGTGTAATGGGTATGCCGTGATGAAAACCTTCCCCTCGCCCGAGGCGTTGCGCCGCCTCTCCTTTGGACTGGCCGATATTGCGGTGATTCTAGGCACCGTAGTATTACTGGCCCTGGTCGCCCGGCTAGGGGCTGGTGCCCTGGTTAGCTTCCAGCCTCCCGATGTGGTCCCCGCCATTGATCTAAATCCTGGCAATTTACCTTACTACGGGGGCAGATCAACCCTGCGCATGTTCACGGCGCTGGCCTGTTCTACCCTATTTTCCCTGGCCTATGGCTATATTGCCGCCAATAGTCATCGGGCGGAACGGGTGATGATTCCCCTCCTAGATATTTTGCAATCGGTGCCGGTCTTGGGGTTTTTATCCATTACCGTTACGGGCTTTATTGCCCTTTTCCCGGGCAGCTTGTTGGGCCTGGAAGCGGCTTCAATTTTTGCTATTTTTACCAGCCAGGTCTGGAATATGACCTTTTCCTTTTACCAGTCCCTACGCACTATTCCGAAGGAGCTGGAGGAAGCCGCGACCCTCTACCAGCTTTCCCACTGGCAGCGGTTTACCAAGTTGCAAATTCCAGCGGCCACCATCGGCCTGCTCTGGAACGCGATGATGAGCTTTGGCGGGGGTTGGTTCTTTGTGGCTGCCAGTGAGGCGATTAGCGTATTAAATCAGAATTACACCTTACCTGGCCTGGGGTCCTACGTGGCGGCGGCGATCGCCGCCGAGAATCTGCCTGCCCTGGGTTGGGCCGTGGTCACCATTGCGGTGGTGATTGTGTTGGTCGATCAGTTATTCTGGCGGCCCCTGATTGCCTGGTCCGATAAGTTTCGGATGGAGCAAAATGCCTCTGCCACCACCGCCGAATCATGGGTTTATGACCTGCTCACCACAGCTCGGGTACCTCGTCTGGTGGGCACGGCCCTGACTCCCCTCACCGATGCCCTGAACGGCTTCCTGTCTCGGCTAACTCCACCCCGCCCCAAGGGAGAAATCGGTTCGGCGCAACGGCAGGGCAGCGATCGCCTCTATACCCTGGGATTGCTCGTGATCATTAGCCTTTTGGTAGCCTGGATCCTACACTTTATTCTCAGTACGGTAGGCCCCATTGAGGTGATCAAAACCTTCTGGCTGGGAGGCCTCACCCTGTTACGGGTCACCGCCCTATTAATCATTGCCTCCCTGGTCTGGACTCCCATTGGCGTAGCCATCGGCTTTAACCCCGAATTGGCCCGTACCCTCCAACCCCTGGTGCAGTTCCTGGCCTCCTTTCCCGCCAACTTTATCTTTCCCTTTGCCACCCTGTTCTTTATTCGCACCCATGTCAGTATCGAGTGGGGCAGCATTGTCCTGATGGCCCTGGGATCCCAGTGGTATATCCTGTTTAATTCCATTGCCGGTGCCCAGAGTATTCCTACCGACCTGCGGGAGATGGCCAGTGACATGGGGCTGAAGGGCTGGCGGCGCTGGCAGCGGTTGATCATCCCCGGCATTTTCTCCGCCTGGGTAACCGGTGGAATTACCGCCAGTGGAGGAGCTTGGAATGCTAGCATTGTTTCGGAAATTGTTGCCTGGGGTTCAACTACATTAACGGCAACCGGCCTGGGAACCTATATCGCTGAAGCTACGGCGGTAGGGGACTGGCCCCGCATTACCCTGGGTATCAGTATGATGAGTCTTTTTGTGGTTGGACTGAACCGCCTTTTGTGGCGACGCCTTTATCAATTAGCTGAAACCAAATACCATCTTTAGGCACTGTCAGAGCTATGATCCCAACTGTTGCCAGCCCGATTCTGATTACCGTTGACCAGGTGTCAAAACACTTCCCCCTACCCGATGGTAAGGGAGAGTTTACGGTGCTGAGTGGGGTAAATTTAACGGTGCGATCGGGGGAGGTGATCGCCCTCCTAGGCCGTAGCGGTAGTGGCAAGAGTACCCTGCTGCGAATTATGGCTGGCCTCATCCCCCCTAGCCAGGGCCAGGTCTTGAGTAACGCCAAACCCCTACGGGGAGCCAATAACGATGTGGCCATGGTGTTCCAAAGCTTTGCCCTCCTACCCTGGTTAACGGTCCAGGAAAATGTGGAACTGGGGTTAGAGGCGCGGGGCATGAAACGGGAGGAACGGCGTCAACGAGCCCTCAAGGCGATTGATATCGTCGGCTTAGATGGTTTTGAAAGCGCCTATCCGAAGGAACTCTCGGGGGGTATGAAACAGCGGGTTGGTTTTGCCCGAGCCTTTGTGCTGGAGCCCCAAGTGCTGTTTATGGATGAGCCCTTCAGCGCCCTCGATGTCCTGACCTCCGAAAATCTGCGGGGGGAAATAGATGATCTCTGGAATGCCCACACCTTTCCCTCGCAGAGCATTTTAATTGTCACCCATAACATTGAGGAGGCGGTCTTCCTAGCCGATCGGGTGGTAATTTTAGGGGCTAATCCAGGGCGGATTCGGGGAGAGGTCGTCATCGATATGCCCCGTCCCCACGATCGCACCCATCCTCGCTTTGCCTCCCTGGTAGACTACATCTACACCGTCATGACCAACCCTGAAATTGAGGTGAGTGGCCGGGTGACAGTGGCGGTAGAACCAACCCCTCCCTCCCTCTCTCCCTACGCCAAGCCCTTGCCCCACGTCCGGGTTGGGGGCATTAGTGGCCTGCTGGAACTGATTGTGGATCAACCCGAGGGGGGAGATGATATTTCCCGTCTGGCGGAACGGCTTCAGTTAGAGGTGGATGATCTGCTGCCGATTTTAGATGCGGCGGTACTGTTAGACTTTGCTCGGGTATCCCAGGGGGATGTGCGCCTTACTCCCATTGGTCAGGATTTTGCCACTACCACTATTCTGCGTAGTAAGGACCTCTTTCGCCAGCAGAGCCTCAGCCATGTGCCGGTTTTAAGTAGCGTGGTGCATACCCTGCGGGAGAAACCCAGTGGTTCGATGCGAGCCGATTTCTTCTTAGATTTGTGGGACGAGCATTTTCCCCATGAGGAAGCAGAGCGCCAGTTTGCCACGGCCATAGACTGGGGTCGCTATGCTGAACTCTTTGAGTACGATGCCAGTGAAGATCGCCTCTATCTACCGGCTACCCCAGAGCCCCTTTAGGGGATCAGTCAGATCCTCTGCCCATGGGCGTGACAACGCTCCGGAAACCGGCTAGTATCCTTTTGATACAGACGTTCTATAGAATGGTGGAGTATGCCCGTGAGTTCCGGTCAGATTAAAGCCCTGCTTGAGCAAAAGCGATCGGCCTTTAGTTCCTTTAACCGGGCCAGTTCTGACTTGTTGAAAACCTATCGGCAAGCCTGGATAGATTTTTCCAGTTTAGATTATCCCCAGCGCCAGGACCTGCTGGCTCCCCTTTCTTCCCCCGTGGGAGCCCAACCCCTGGAACTGGCGGCGATCGCCAATCAGGGTATTATTTCCTTTTTCTTTGGGGAGTCAGCCCCCGCCAGCGAACGCTGGTCAAATCGGCAGGAGAGCGCCCAGTGGGTGCAGGAGATCCTCACCGACATTACCACCTTTGCTGTAGACGGATCCCAAATTTCTCCGGGTAAAGATCTCTCCATTCCCCTGGCTCTGATTCAGATTGGCTGGTTTGAGAATCCCCACAGCCCGACCCGTATATACCAGAAAGATGTACGCCTCGACCTGATGACCCCGGCGGATTTGGGCCCCAACCCCGCCCAACCAGTGGAGCGCCGGGTGAATATTCGCCGCTTCGAACTCGAGGTGGAACGGCTGGTGGAGTACATCAATGGCTGTAGAGAACCGCAGCGTAGCCTGGTATTCTTTGATGGCGCTCTGGTGGTCACCTTTGCCGAAGCCTTTGATCAAGATAGCCAGGACGCCTACGTCAAGGCTATGCTCAAATTACTGGAGGCCAGTGAACGGCGACAGGTGCCCCTGGTGGGTTACGTAGATACCTCCTATGCCCGCGATTTGGTGAGTTTGCTCCAGAATTTCTACGGTTTGGAAGCCACGGAAGGAATTCACGATGCCCAACTCCTCGCCTCCCTGATGGACTGGGGCGATCGCACCACTATTTTCCGCTGCGATCGGGGTGGCATTCTTGACCAGTACGACCATCACCGCGATCGTATTACCTTTACCTACCTCAAAACCACTCGCGACGGCCATCCCGTGCGCCTAGAGATGCCCCTGTGGATGGGGGAAAGTGGCAACATTGGTCGTTACCTTAACTGGGTGCGAGGCGAGGTGATTATCGGTGGCGGCTACCCCTACGGCATTGAAACCGCCGATCAAACGGCGGTTTTGCAGGGCCAGGACCGGCAGATCTTTTATCGGGTTTTGCAAGACTGGGCCGACCGGGAAGCCATTAACCTGCGCCTATCGCGCAAAATGGTGAGCAAAAAACGTCGTCGTTAGGGCAAAGGGAGCCGATCTCGATATAATCGCTGCAAGCACCCTCAGTAGATTGAGTTAATCCTTTGATTGCCCTTTACCCTGGTAGTTTTGATCCCATTACCCTGGGCCACCTGGACATTATTACCCGGGGTAGTCGCTTATTTGAACGGGTGATTGTTTTGATTTCCAGCAACCCTAATAAGTTACCGCTGTTCTCCATCCATCAACGCATGGCGCAAATCCAGGCATCGGTCAGTCCTTTGGGCAATGTCGATGTCGATCACTACGATGGATTAACCATTACCTATGCCCACTATCATCAGGCCCAGGTGCTCCTTAGGGGTTTGCGGGTCCTATCAGATTTCGAAAAAGAGCTGCAAATGGCCCATACTAATAAAACCCTGGCCGATGATATTGAAACCCTCTTTCTATCGACCTCTACAGAGTACGGCTTCCTTAGCAGTAGCCTAGTTAAAGAAATTGCTCGATTTGGTGGTCCGATTGACCATCTTGTCCCTGACCATGTAGCGCGAGACGTTTACCAATGCTACGCCCAGACCCATCTCACCGCCAGTCCCAGTCCGACCCTGAATCCAACCCCAGCGGCGATGGATCCCCATCCGCCCTACCCGATATCGGAGACGTAGATATTCAGCAAGAGCTGAATAAACTGGAGGAACTGATTCTGGCCAGTCCGCGTATTCCCTTTACCAGCAAGACCTTGATCGATGAAGATCTGCTGCTGGACCAACTAGACGCCATTCGCCTGAATTTGCCTCCCGCCTTCCGACAAGCGGTACAGGTTTTACAGCAACGTCGAACCTTAATTACCGATGCCGATCGCTACGCCCAGGACTTGATTGCAGCGGCAGAACAACAGGCGGCCCAAATTCTCAGTGAGACCGGTATTCTCCAGCAGGCTGAGCAAATGGCCCAGCAGCTTCAGGCCCAAACCCAGGCTGATTGTGAAAATCTCCGTAGTCAGGTGCTGGCAGAATTAGAAGCGACCAAACTGCAAGCCCAACGGGAATGGGAAACCCTGCGCCAAAACGCTCTGCAGGAGCAGGATATGATTCAGCAGGAAGCCGATACCTACGCCGATCGGGTGCTGTCCCAGGTGGAACAGCAACTTTCCCAGATGTTGCGAGTAATTGAGAATGGCCGCAGCCAACTTCAACCCAGCCAGCTATCCCCCTTACCCCGTAGCCCAGTCCCTAAAAAACCCCTCTCCCCTCGCCCTCCCTTAGCCTCAGAATCCCGTCCCTCCGACCCGACCCGATCCCCATGATTACCTGCCTGAAGGGAACCCTGGCCCATATTGAGAAACCGGGTAGTCATAAGATTATTGTTACCCTTGAGGTGCATCAGGTGGGCTACGAGTTGCAGGTAGCGGCTCGTCAACTGGCTGTTTTACCGGCCTTGGGGGAAGGGGTGCAACTGTTTACCCATCTGCAGGTACGGGAAGACCAGATGGTTCTTTTTGGCTTTGGGGAACGACAAGAGCGAGACCTGTTTCGCCAGTTAATTAGCGTCAGCGGTGTTGGCCCCCAGATTGCCCTGGCCATGCTGGATACTCTGGGTGACCGAGACTTACTCCAGGCGATCGTCTCCGGGAATACCCGGCTGATTGCCCATACCCCTGGCATTGGCGCTAAAACCGCAGAACGGATTGTATTAGAACTGAAGACCAAGCTGCAGGATTGGCAGGCCCAGACTGGTTTGGTGCTGATACCCGACGGTGGACCGGTGGTGGCTATCCAGGAGGAGGTGATGGTGACCCTGATGGCCCTGGGCTATAGCCAAGCCGAGATTCTGAAGGCGCTACAGGCGGTGGGTCGCCAAACTACTCTGGCTAAAGCTACTGATCCAGAAACCTGGGTGCGGGAGGCGATCGCCTGGCTGAGCCAGTAAACTAAAAAACCTTACAGCTCTGGGCTAGGGCGGTACCGGCGAGCGGGAAGAGCGACCCAGTGAATTGGTATAGCAGTCTTGAGCTAAATAGCCAACCCAACTTAGGTTGGCAAGGGTCAAGGTCAGGTCAGACTTTGCTCACGAGCCAGGTCGGCGGCAAGGGCTTGCATTTTTTTAAAGATGTTATAAAAACCATTGGCCCGGGAAGGGGTCAGGCTGACGTCCAGGTGGGTATCTTGGATAAATTCTGGACTCAGGTCCAGAATTTCCTGCGGTGTCAACCCATTTAGCCCCTGCACCAGCAGGGCTACCAAACCCTTAGTAATCTGGGCATCGGAGTCGGCCTGATAAACCACCCTGCCCTGATCGAGGTGAGCGGTGACAAACACCTGGGAGACACAACCCGAAACTTTGTTGGCAGGGATCTTTTGGTCTTCAGGCAAGGGGTTGAGCTTTTTAGCAAACCAGAGCAACTGCTCGTAGCGACGCTTGGGATCGTTACTTTGCTGAAAACGGCTGACGATTTTCTCAATAGAAGGAGGACGCTCAGCAGGCATGGGGTTAAAAGGGAATATCGTCGTAGTTGGGACTGGTCTCCAGGTCAGGGCCAGCTATTGCGGCGGTCGCCTTAGTCGGCTTGGGGCTACTGGGACGAGGGGAGGAGGAGGGGGCAGGGGAGGTCATAGGGGGGGTAAGGGAAGGGGGAGCGCTCATCGCCATGGTATTAAAGCTGCCGGCGTCGTAGATCCGCTGGAGGGTCATTTCCACCTGCTTTTCTTTGAAGCCTTCCGGGCGATCGATGACATTCATGGTCAGACGACCTTCCAGTAATACCCGCTGACCAACCTGGTAGTTGGTCTGAACCTCTTGACCCAGATTGCCCCAACCAACAACTTTGATTTTAGCCGGGGTGTCTCCTTCCTTGAGGCCCGGAAATTGCACAATAAACTCGGCCACTGGAGTTTGGTTATCTGAGGTGTAACGCAACTGGGGCGCCTGAACGATCTCGGCAAGTAGCAGGCAATTATTCATAGGGGGGCATTCTCCTTGGTGTCCTGTTCTTTGCTGATAAAATGCTGTACCTCACTCTGATACCTGGTCATAATATTGTCAACCCACTCCCGATTTTGGCTGTTGGCAAAGAGATGCACCAGGGGTTCTCCCGCATCGGGTAAGACCAGAAACCAGTTGTCAGGATTATCTCCCAAGATTTTAACGCCATCGATTAGCTCCAGGTGATCGGCGGGGGTTGTTTCTACCAGATGGCGCATCAGACTTCCTTTGATGGACCAGGGGCAACGCAAGGTCAGGGACCGGTGGCAGACTCTGGGTAATTCGGTCAGAATCGGCCCCAGCGATCGCCCCTGCACCGTTAGGAGTTCTAGTAATTTGGCAATACAGAACATCGCATCAAAGCCGGGATGGAGCTTGGGAAAGATAAATCCCATATCCCCGCTCCCCCCCAGTACTACATTTGGGTTGGTCTGACAGGCTTCCATCAGGGCTGTGGGGTTGGCCTTGGTACGAATCACATGGCCATCATGGCGGCGGGCAATGTAGTCTACGGCACTGGAGGCCTGCACCGGAACCACAATGGCACCTCGGGGATGGCAGGTTAACATCATGTGAGCCATCAGGGCCGTTAGGGTATCCCCCCGAATCGGTGAGCCCACTTCATCCACCAGAATCAGTTGTTCCCCATTGGCCAGTACCTGGGCTCCAAAGGTGGCTCGCAAAGCTTGGACCACCTGCCCTAACTGCACTAGCATCGCCTCTCGTTCTTCTCTGGAAAGGGCTGCTTTGCGTAAACTGGCGTTGAGGACTACGGCATCGCAATTAAACTTACCCAGGAGTTGGGGCAGCACCGCCCCGGATACGGCGTAGACGTAGTCCACCACCAGCTTTGCGTGGCTATGGCCCACTAAGGCCAGGTTCAGATGTTTTTCAAAGGCGGCGGCATAGGTGGAAATGGCCTGGGGAATATGGGTTACCGTCCCAATTTCGTCGATCGCGGCGCGGCGTAGATCCTCTTTGAAGTAAGCTGCTTCAATTTTCTTCTCCCTACCCTTAGATAGATCAATGCCATGGCCGTCAAAAAATTCAATCAGCACATGGTCAGCCCGATCGGGATGGAGTCGCACATGAATACCTCCTACCACACCCATCTGCTGGATCACACTGCGGGCGACAGGAATAGCCGTTGATTCCAGGTTTTGCACATGTACCCCGACAGACATCAGCCCGGCAATCAGCGATCGCGACACCATGCGAGAAATGCTGCGTTGATCTCGGGATACGGTCACCCGGTCTCCTGGCCTTAGGGTTGATCCAAAGGCTGCCCCCAACTTGACTGCAAACTCTGGCGTAATGTCAATATTGGCGAGTCCAGACACCCCCCGCTGGCCAAATAAATGGCGCTGGGCCATGGTGCCCCAGATTAGATTGATATTTAAGATCGCCCCTGACTCAACTTGCTTACTAGGCCAAACCCTTACCCCAGGGCTGATTTGGGCTTCCTCTCCGACGGTCGAGAGAGAACCAATTACCGCTCCCTCCAGGACATGGGCGCGGCGGTCAATCTGCACCCCCCGACCAATGGTACAGGCTCGCAGGTGGGCTTCGTCCCCAATAATGGCTCCGTTCCAGATAATCGGACGCTTCAGGTCGGCATCATTGCCGACGGTAACGTTATCCCCAATGATCGTCCCGGCTTCCAGGACCGATCGGGCGCCAATCCGGCAATTTCTGCCAATTAAGACCGGCGAATGGATCTCCGCTGAGGGATCGATCTGGCTATTATCCCCAACCCAAACCCCCGTTCTCACCTCTGAGTAGCCATACTCCAGGCGCACTTGGCGGTAGAGCGCATCGTACTGAGCCTGGCGATAAGCCTCTAAATGCCCCACATCACACCAGTAACCCTCGGCTACGTAACCGTATATCGGTTCTGCCTGGGCCAATAACAAGGGAAACAGATGTTGGGAAAAGTCAGACTCCTGGTTTGCAGGTAAATACTGGAGTACTTCCGGCTCTAAAATATAGGCACCGGTATTGACCGTATCGGAAAAAATTTCGCTGGCAGAGGGCTTTTCTAAAAATCGCTGCACCTGACCCTCTCCGTCGACAATTACCACACCAAAGTCAAGGGGATTGGGAACCCGGGTGAGGATCAGGGTTGCCTTAGCTGCTTTTTCCTGGTGAAACCGAATCGCCGCCGCCAGATCAAAGTCCGTCACACTATCGCCACTGATCACCAGAAATGAGCTATCCAGTAGATCGGCAATATTTTTAACGCAACCAGCCGTACCTAGGGGTTGATCCTGCTCAACAGCATAGGTAATCTGCACCCCAAAGTCATGACCGTCCTGAAAGTAGTCCCGCAGGGTATCGGGCAGGTAATGGAGGGTGGTAATAATCTCCGTAATACCATGACGTTTCAGCAACCTGATGATGTGCTCGGCAATCGGTCGATTCAGAATCGGAACCATGGGTTTAGGCAGGTCACAGGTAAGTGGCCTTAATCGGGTGCCTGAACCACCAGCCATTAGCACTGCACGCATAGGGTTTTCCTGAGCAAAGCAAGGCAACCTTGCTATTGTAGAAGATAGATAACCCTGGTTGATAGGAGAAGGTGATGGGTACCCTGATAGCCCTGATATTCATCGTGGTGTATGGTGGCGGCGCGTGGAAGTTCTGGAGTGGATTTAATCGCACTAACTTTAACCAGGGAAAGTTGCCCCTTACCCTGCTATGGCCCATGTTTTTAGCCTTTAATAAATCCTATCGGGAAAACTTTAGTCGGGCCCTAAAGGGATGAGTCTGCCCTCCATGGATCCCTCCCCCTGGTCTGGTCAGATTCAGGCGGTGGCTCAACGGTACGATCGCGAATTTTCTGGTCAGTCCTTTCACCTGCCCCCAGAGATCGAAGAAATGCCCATCTTTCAGGATTGGATTAGCGGTCGCCTCACTCCCCGGTTATCCTCCCCTTTCTGGGAGGCCGTTAAACCCCAGCGCCGCAACCAGTGTCTGGATATTGGCTGCGGCATTAGCTTTTTAATTTATCCCTGGCGCGATTGGGATGCCTGTTTCCACGGCCATGAAGTTAGTCCGGTGGCCTGTCAGGCCCTCGCCGCCAGGGGACCCCAATTAAACTCAAAGTTGTTTAAGGGGATGCGACAGGCTCCGGCCCATCGTCTCGACTATGATGCCGGCTACTTTGATATGGTCATTGCTACTGGAGTCAGTTGCTATTACCCGATAGATTACTGGGATGGGGTTATACAACAGGTAAAAAAGGTGCTTAAACCCGGCGGTTGGTTTATCTTTGATGCCCTCAGTCCTGACGCTCCCCTGGCGGAAAGCTGGGCCATTTTAGAAACCTACCTGGGGGCTGAGGTCTTTCTAACCGATCTAGAGCAGTGGCCTGCTGTGGTCAAAAGTAATGCTGGGCGAGTTGTCTCCCACCGGGACTACGAGTTATTTCGACTGTTTAAGGTGAAATGGGATGGATAGGCCCAGGGCCCTTATCTCTCACCCTACTGCTGAGGTTGAAATAGTGATACAGTTCCTCAGGTTTAGCTAAACTGATTGGATTCTAGCTCACTGACCGTAAGGATATAGCCCTCGTGACCTCAATTCCTATCTACCTGATTAAGGCAACGGATCTGGCTCAGCACCATGGGGACAGTCAGGCTTGGGCCGCAGCCACTGGATTTAAAGCCGAGGCCAATACCATCTGTCTGGTACCAGGGGAGGGGGGCCAACTGGCCAAAGTACTGGTGGGCCAGGAGGGGGCGATCGATACCTGGACCCTGGGCGCCCTACCCCTGAGTTTGCCGGTCCAATCCTATCATCTGGCCCAAAATTGGGAGCGGGAAGGGGCTACAAAACTCTGGCTGGGGTGGCGCTTGGGAGAATATCGTTTTTCTTCCTATAAACGGGATCAGGGCAATGCTCCGGCCCAACTGCTACCGCCAGCAAGCGCTGATCAAGCCTACGTTAACCACACTGTTACCGCCACTAATCTGGTACGTGATCTGATCAACCGCCCAGCCGGGGATATGGGGCCAGAACAGTTAGAGGCGATCGCCCAGCACCTGGCGGATAGCTACGAAGCCAACTTAACCGTAATAGCAGGGGAAGACCTGATCCGTCAGAATTATCCCCTCATCCATGGGGTGGGTCGAGCCAGTGCCCAGGCTCCCCGGCTGTTAGACCTGACCTGGGGCCATCCGGACGCTCCCCGGGTGACTCTAGTGGGTAAGGGGGTTTGCTTTGATACCGGTGGCCTTGACATCAAGTCCAGTAGCGGTATGAAGCTCATGAAGAAAGACATGGGGGGAGCCGCCAATGTGCTAGGGCTGGCCACCATGGTGATGGGCTTGCAGTTACCCCTGCGGCTGCGCGTCCTGATTCCGGCGGTGGAAAATAGCATCGCCGGCAATGCTATTCATCCGTTGGATGTATTACCTTCGCGGCGAGGTCTGACGGTGGAGGTAGGCAATACGGATGCGGAGGGACGCTTGGTATTGGCGGATGCGCTGTGGGAAGCTGGGGGTGAAAATCCGGCCCTGCTGATCGACTTTGCCACCCTTACGGGAGCCGCTCGTATCGCCCTTGGTACAGAGCTACCCGCCTGTTTCTGTAACCATCCTGAGACGCAGCAATCCCTTCTGGCCGCTGGTTTACAGGTAGATGATCCGCTCTGGTCTCTGCCCCTGCATCAACCCTATCGGGCCATGCTGGGCAGTAAAGTGGCCGATCTGTCGAACATTTCCGATAGCAGTTACGGCGGAGCGATTACGGCCGCCTTATTTCTCCAGGAATTTGTGCGCCCTACCATTCCCTGGGTGCACATTGATTTAATGGCCTGGAATATCCGTAATCTGCCGGGTAGACCGGAAGGTGGTGAAGCCATGGGGATGCGAGCCGTATTTGAGCTGATTCGGCAGCATTTATCCACCCTGGAAGCCCCTTAAAGCTTGTTATAGCTGTAGCTTATGATCGGACTAGATTTTCGTGGCTATTGTGCTCAAGTATCTAGGCAGAATGTCCACTCCCCCGTAGACTAAACCTAGGCTTATGCAGGAAGGGGGGGATATGGATATTCTTTTTGTGGCGGCGGAGGCAGCGCCCCTGGCCAAGGTGGGGGGAATGGGAGATGTGGTTGGATCCCTACCCAAGGTACTGCGTCGCATGGGACATGATGTCCGGATTTTGATCCCCTACTACGGCTTTCTCCCCGACAAGGTAGATATTCCGGCCGAACCAGTATGGCGGGGAAACGCCATGTTCAACGACTTTGCCATTTACGAAACTACCCTGCCCGAATCTGACGTTCCCCTTTACCTGTTTGGCCATCCTGCCTTTAATCCCCGCAAGGTCTATGGCGGGGAGGATGAGTTCTGGCGTTTTACCTTTTTTGCCAATGGGGCGGCGGAGTTTGCCTGGAATTACTGGAAACCCCAGATTATTCACTGTCATGACTGGCATACGGGCATGATTCCCGTTTGGATGCACCAGTCTCCTGAAATTAGTACGGTGTTTACCATTCATAATCTGGCTTACCAGGGTCCCTGGCGCTGGCAATTGGAGCAGATGACCTGGTGTCCCTGGTACATGCAGGGACATAACACCATGGCGGCGGCGGTGCAGTTCGCCGATCGCGTCAATACCGTTTCTCCCACCTATGCACGCCAGATCCAGACCGCTGACTACGGCGAAGATCTGGAGGGCCTCCTATCCTTTGTTAGCGGTAAGCTCAGCGGTATTTTAAATGGCATCGATCAAGAGGTTTTCAACCCCGGTGTTGACAAATATATTGTCAAGCCCTTCACCGCCGATACCCTGGAGAACCGACGATTCAATAAGGTAGCTATTCAGGAGGAACTGGGGCTGGAGGTGAATTCTAAGGCCTTTCTGGTCGGTTTGGTGGGTCGGTTGGTGGAGCAGAAGGGCCTGGATTTGATTCTACAAATTCTCGATCGCTTTCTGGCCTACACCGATGCCCAGTTTATTTTGCTGGGTACCGGCGATCGCTACTACGAAACCCAACTCTGGCAAATGGCTTCCCGCTACCGGGGCCGCATGGCTACCTATCTGCTCTATAGCGAGGGCTTAGGACGGCGCATTTACGCTGGGGCTGACGCTTTTCTTATGCCCTCCCGGTTCGAGCCCTGTGGCATTAGCCAGCTGATTGCCATGCGCTATGGCTGTATCCCCATTGTGCGCCGCACTGGCGGCCTGGTGGATACGGTCCAACACCACGACCCGGAACTCCATGCCGGTACGGGCTATTGTTTTGATCGCTACGAACCCCTCGACCTGTTTACCTGCCTGATCCGAGCCTGGGAAGGCTATCACTATAAGGATGCCTGGCGAGGGTTACAGCAGCGGGCCATGGCCCAGGACTTTAGCTGGGCAAAGTCAGCGGTGGAGTATGTCAAGCTCTATAGCCAGATGCGGGGGCTCAACTATCGGGATCAACTGGGTCCAGTGCAGATGTCAACCGCTGAGACAGCCCAACTGAAGACGGTTTCCCAGGGTTAGGAAATGCTCCAGGCAGAGCCATGGGCTGCATAGCTGGCTATACTGGTTAACCAATCCTGAACTTCCTCTGCCATGGCTTGTTGTTTGCAAAAATTTTCCTGCTTGAGGTGGATGGCTCTAATGGGCCTCATCGGCCTGGTGGTCGGCTGTAAAGGCTTAGGACCTAACCCACAGGCACCCTCCCCGCCTGCCCTCCCCCTACCGGAATCAACTGCTCCCCCGCCCCCACCCCCTGGGTCCTTTCTGGGTCAACTTTCCCCAGAACAAACCAACCAACTGACTAGCCTGGGGATTGAGGTGGTCGTTCCTGGGGTGGTTTCCCCTGACTTTAAGGTGGTTGATTTGCGGGTTGACCACCGCGATCAGGCCCTGGGTTATATGGTGGTTTATCGCCATAGGCAGGGGCAATGCTTTGCGGTGGAATTTGCCAATGGTGACCCTACCCCGCCGCCCCCAACCCAGTCAGCCCTGGCGATGCAGCCTCCCCTCTTTGGGGGGCAAGGTTATTTCCTCCACTATGGCAAGTTTAAGGCAACTAAAATGCAGACCCGGTTTCCCGGATCTAACCTCTATAGCGATTGGTTATCGGGTCCGTCAGGGGCCTATCGGTTGGTGGGTGCTGCCTATATCAGGCAACTGTTTCCAGCCCTGGGTAGCTGTCAGGATGTGGATCCCCGAGAGGCGGTAAAACTGGTAGAGTCCTTTACCCTACTGACCACTGCCCCCATGGGAGATGACCTTAAGTCAACGCCTTGACCAGGCGATCGCAAATCTCCAGGGCGGTGGCTGGGGCTAGTAAGACCCCATTCCGGTAGTGACCGGTGGCTAGCCAGATATTGGTAAATCCCTCCAGCGGTTGAATCACTGGAGCCGCCTGATGTTGGGGCCGGGGCCGTAGCCCAAACCAGCGATCGCTCACCTGGGCGGCAGCCAAACCCGGGCAGTAGGCCGTCACCCCAGCGATCACCTGATCTAGCTGGTCAGCCTGGGGTACCAGATTGGCCAGGCTGGAGAGGGACTGGGTGGGGGGAAATTCCACGGTGGCACCTACCCAGTAGGATCCCTGACCCAGGGGGACTAAATGCCGGTCATGGCCGTTGATTACCGGCTGAAAGTCAGGATAACCCAGGGGCTGGGGCAGTTCCAGCCTGGCTCCCTGGCCCAGCACTGGCCCCAGGGCTAGGGGAGTCTGGAGGTATTGGGTGAGGGGTAGGGTGCCCAGACCTGCGGCCAACACCACTGCGTCGGCGGCGTAGCTGCGGCTAGGGCTATGGACGGCGGTACAGCGCTGGCCAGGGTAGGCAGGGATAGTCTGGAAACCCTCCACCGCCTCACCCAGGATAAAGTTGGCTCCATGCAGGCGGGCCGCAGTTACTAGGGCCTGGGTCAACTGCCCGGGATTGACCTGAAAATCCTGGGCCGAGTAGACCGCTCCTAGGGCCTCCCCCAGGTTTAGGTGGGGACAGCGATCGCTGACCTGGGCTGGGGACCAGATTTCTAGCCGGTATCCCTGACGCTGGCGGTGGTCCTGGAGCGATCGCCAGCGAGTCAGGGTATCGGCCTCAAAGCAAAGGGTCACAATGCCCTCGGTATTGCGCCCAATCGGTTGACCGGTGAGGGACTCGAGCTCGGGTAGTAGACTCTGATAGCGATCCAGGCTCTGCTGTCGCAGACGCCAGTTACGGCCCTTCACCCGTTGGCTACTGACCGCCATAGCGATACCCAGGGCGGCAGCGGTAGAACCACTGGCGGGGGCGGCCCGATCCACCACTGTCACCTCAAATGCTGGGTAACGACTGACTTCGTAGGCAATGGCAGCGCCCACCACACCACAGCCTACGATCACAATGCGGCGCACAATCTTTTCTGACCTAGGCCTTTGGAATCAGGCTCAAAAAGCTATCAAAGTCATCCAGGGCATTACGGTATTCCTGGCCAGCTACCACCTGCTGTCCATTGACCGCCGCCTCATCCAGGCGCTCCAGATGGCCATAGATTTCCTTCGCCAGAGCTTCTGCCTGGGGTTGATCCCGCACCAGCAAACTGGCCGCCAGCCGATTTACCCGTGCCCGGAGTTCACCCATAGGGCCATGAATAAAGCTCTGGACGTTTACCCAATCCTGCTTTTGAATGTACCCCTGGAGGGCGGGGAAGCGATCGCGCAGGGACTCCACCCCGTTTCGATACAAATCTATTTGTTGCAAAATTTCCGGCGTGTAGGTAGGCGGTGTCTTCACCCCAGGGCCACCGCAGGCTATCAGACAGGTGGCTACCACCGCCAGTAACATTCCCAATAGAGGTCTGAAGCGTCCCATGATTTCCCTTCCTAAAACGTTTATTTGTATGAACTGGCTATAACTAGCTCAACCTACCCAGGTCAGCCTGGAGGCTGGGCCAGAAGACAAGCTAATTGGCTCAACCAGTTGGATATAGCCTATTTTACGTCGGCAGGGTAAGGTTGGGGGCATCAACTTTAGCCGGGAGGCACCGGTGAACAAGGAATACAGCAGCCGTTTTGGCTTTCCCGTGATCAGGGACTCTTAGCAAAGTTACTCAAGGGTTCTGCGCCAGAGGGCGTCGGCCATGCGGCAAACATCGTACATTTCTGCTCCATCATGGACCCGTAGACCATCGGCTCCTGCGGCAATAGCGGCACAGCAGGCGGCGGCGGTGCCCCAGACCCGTTGCTGGGGATCGGGTTGGTTGAGCACCCAGCCAATGAAGCTTTTTCGAGAGGGCCCCACCAGGATGGGGCAACCTAGACTGCGAAATCGCGAGAGATGGCGCAGAATCTCCAGATTTTGAGGATAGGTTTTGGCAAAGCCCAGGCCCGGATCAATGGCAATTCGATGGGGCCCTACCCCCACCGTCAAGGCGGCCTCGATCCGCCGGGCCAAAAACTCGTAAATTTCCCCGATCAGATCCTCGTAGTCGGTGAGCTGCTGCATGGTGGCCGAGGTCCCCCGCCGATGCATGAGCAGGATGGGTATATCTAGCTCGGCTACGGTAGCAAGCATGGCCGGATCGGCTGTACCCCCAGAAATATCGTTCACCATATCGGCCCCCACCCGGTGGGCAGCTCGGGCGATCGCCGCGCGGGTGGTATCCACGGAAATTATTGCCTGCCCCAAGGGGGTATCTCCCTGTTGGCGTAGGGTCTCAATCACGGGAATGACCCGCTGTAGCTCCTCTTCTTCAGAGATCTCCAGAGCTCCAGGACGGGTTGATTGCCCCCCAATATCGAGGATGTCCGTCCCGTGGCTGATCAGGTGGTGGGCCTGAGCCTGAGCCTGAGCCGGGTCTAAAAATTGACCGCCATCACTAAAACTATCGGGGGTGATATTGAGAATACCCATCAGGTAGGTGCGGCTCCCCCAGGTCAGGGGGCGATCGCGAATAACCCAGGCGGTAGGGGGTGCGGCTAACATCGATGACTCTCTGACTTAGGCCTATAACTGAGATTGTATGGGCTTATGGTTGCCCTATTCACCCTAACCCTTCTGCTTCAGCCCCCGAAGTTGTCGGCCTGGGTTTCCAGCCAGGCCTCAGCTCTATGGGCAATCTGCCGGAGGGACTCCAGTAAAGTTGGGTTGGGAGTGGCCCAAAGTCCCCGTTGGTGAGCCTCTAGTAAGCGTTCGGCCATGTCCCTAAGGGCCCAAGGATTGGACTGCTGAACAAAGCGTTGTACGGTGGGGTCGATCAGGTAGGCCTGGGCAATGCCTTCGTACATATAGTCAGCTACGCAGTGGGTGGTGGCATCATAGGCAAACAGATAGTCTACCGTAGCGGCCATTTCAAAAGCTCCCTTATAGCCATGGCCCATGACTCCCTTAATCCACTTAGGATTCACCACCCGCGATCGATAGACCCGACTGATTTCCTCCTGTATCGATCGCACCCGGGGGCGATCGATAAGGGCATTATCGCCAAAGTAGGTGGGCACTTGGCGACCCTGCAAGGTGCGGCTAGCCACGCTCATCCCCCCCTGAAACTGGTAGTAATCATCAGAATCCAGCAGGTCATGTTCGCGGTTATCCTGGTTGTGGAGAATTACCTGCAGGTGGTGCAGGCGTTGTTCAAAGGCCTCGGCCGCCGCCGCCCCTTCGCCCCCTTGACCGTAACCATAGCCACTCCAGTTCAGGTAGGCACGGGCCAGATCGGCATCGGTGGTCCAGTTTTGGGATTCTATTAACCCCTGTAGTCCCGCCCCGTAGGCCCCCGGCTTAGACCCAAAAATTCGATAGCTGGACCGGCGTCGAGCCTGGTCGGAGGTCAGGCCTTGTTGTTGCCAGTTGAGGGTTTCCTGTGCTACGCGGTGGGCCAGGGGATTTTGGTCGGCCCCTTCCGGCAGGGCCGCCACCGCTCCGACCGCCTGGTCAAATAGGTCAATTAAGTTGGGAAAAGCATCCCGAAAAAAACCAGAAATACGCAGGGTAACATCTACCCGCGGGCGGCCTAGGGCGCTCAAGGGGAGGATTTCAAAATCCACCACCCGGCGGGAGGGGCCATCCCATACCGGCCTGACCCCAATCAGGGCCAGGGCTTGGGCGATATCGTCGCCGCCGGTGCGCATGGTGGCGGTGCCCCACACTGACAGGCCCAGGGTTTGGGGGTATTCGCCATGGTCTTGGGTGTAGCGATCAATGAGGGCGGCGGCGGCCCGACGCCCTACATCCCAGGCGGTTTCTGTGGGTATGGCGCGAATATCTACAGAGAAAAAGTTTCTACCCGTAGGCAACACCTCAGGGCGGTTACGGGTGGGGGCACCAGCTGGGCCACTGGGTACGTAGCCCCCCGCTAGACTGTGCAACAGATGGGTGATTTCATCCTGGGTTTGCACCAGAGCGGGTAGCAGGATGTCTTGGATCCAGGTTAGCGCGACAGCCAGGGTAGAATCGGTGGGCGGAGTATACCCCTGGGGGTCCGCCAGCATCCTTTCTATTAGACTGGCGGCTTCCTGTTCCAGGGCCTCCACCCCATCCCCAGCGATACGACAGTGGGGTAACCTCTCCTGTTCTATGTCTATCCAGGGGGTCGCAGGATCGACTGTCAGGGGGTCAAAATCCAGGCCCCAGGCCAGGGCAATGGCTCGGGTTAGCCCCTGGCGTCCAGGACCGGGGTGCCGGGCAATGGCAATGATCAAGTCCCGCAACTGCTGACCCTGGGGACAACGACCAAAGATGTGTAGACCATCGCGAATCTGGGCTTCCTTTAGTTCGCACAGGTAGGTATCGAGGCGGGGTAGGAGGGGAGTCAGGTCCGATCGCGGCGTTGGTTGGGGTAGATCCTCTAAGACATGGCTGGTGGTGAGCAGATCGAGAAGGCGATCGCCAATGGCGGACAACCGACTGGGATCTAAACTCTGGGCTTCGTAGTACTCATCCACCAGAGCTTCTAGCTGCTGCAGCGGGCCGTAAAGTTCCGCTCGGGTCAGGGGTGGGGTGAGGTGATCAAGAATCACCGCCTGGGCCCGACGCTTTGCCTGGGCTCCTTCTCCAGGGTCATTCACAATGAAGGGGTAGAGGTGGGGCAACGGTCCCAGCACTACCTCCGGGTAACAATTGCAGGATAGCCCCACCCCCTTACCCGGCAACCATTCCAGGTTGCCGTGTTTACCCAGATGGACCATTGCCTGGGCACCAAACTGGTAGCGCAACCATAGGTAAACCGCTAGATAGCTATGGGGAGGCTCCAGATCAGGGCAGTGGTAGTTGAGGCTAGGGTCAAGGTCATAGCCCCGACTGGGTTGAATGGCCAAAAAGACCCCACCACACTGGAGGCCAGGAATGGTAAATGCGCCAGTCTCGCCCAAGGCGATCGCCGGATCTCCCCAGCGATTCAGAATAGGTATTTTGACCTGATCCGGTAGGGCCTGGAAATACTCTTGATAGTGGGCTAGGGAGAGGGACTGGCGCACCAGGCGCGGCCCCATGCCGTCCAGATCGGGGGTCACTCCCGCCGTTAACCACTGGATCAGCTGGTCGCCATCTTGGGGTAGTTGACCCAGGCTGTAGCCTGCTCTTTGCAGGGCTTGCAAAATTTCTACGGCGCTTTGGGGGGTATCCAGGCCCACTCCATTGGCCAGACGCCCGTCCCGATTGGGGTAATTGGCTAGCACCAGGGCCAGACGGCGATCACTGGCGGGGGTTTGGCGCAGATCGGCCCAGGCTACGGCCAGGTCAGCCACGAAGTCGATACGATCGGGTACTGGCTGGTAGGTGACCACTTCGGTCTCCAGGGCGGCATGGCGCTGGCTGGCCGCCTTGAAGGATACGGCGCGGGTAATAATGCGCCCATCCACCTCGGGGAGGGCGACGTTCATGGCAATATCGCGGGGGCTTAGACCCAAACTGCGATCGCGCCAGGTGGCTTGACTATCCCCACTCAGAATTACCTGCAAGACCGGCACATCGAGGCTCTGCCACAGAGCCAGATCGGGGCACAGTCCCCCCAGTTTAGCCAGGGCAAAGCTGGTGGTGTTGAGCAAAACCTGAATCCCCTGCTGAGCCTGGAGCAACTGCTGTAACTCCTGTTGGACTTCGATTTCCTGCAAAGAGGAGAGATAGATGGGTAGGGGCTGGTAACCCCGTTGGCTAAGGGCACTGCAGAGACTATCGATGGGGGCGGTGTTACCGGCCAAATAGTGGGCCCGGTAGAACAAAATACCGATGGTGGCATCTGCCGTGGTCCGGGTCTGACTCCAGGGATAGAGACCGACCCGGGGAATGGGTTGGGGCGGTGGCGGTTGGTAGTTGGTTTGAAACAGGCGATCCCACACCCAGACTAAGCCATGGGCCAGGTTATCCACCCCTCCCTCATTCAGGTAGCGCCACAATTGGTTGGCCACCCCTAGGGGCACAGTCGAGTGACTGATCAGATCCGGGGCGGGGCGATCGTCCCCTGGCAGCACAATCAGGGCGGATTGGGTCGCCGCCGCTACTTCCTTCACAACCTCCAGACCGTAGGGCCAGTAGGCCCTTCCTCCCAGTAACCGTAAAATAATTAATCGGGCCTGACTTAGCACCGCCTCAGCGTAGGTGTCAATGGTGAGTTGTTGTTGCAACTGCAACAGGTTAACCGCACGCAAGCCGGGGAACCCTGCGGGCAAGCGACTTTGGGCAAGCGACAGGGTTTGAATCTCAGTATCAGCGGCGGTCAAGAATACAACTGGGGCGGGGGACTGTTCCACCGTAATCAGTCCTTCGGTTTCGGGAGTCCACCCCCCGGGGATAGTAGCCAGACGATGCATAGGGTAGGACCTCAGTCATAGCAAATCTGAAGGAACTCTAGTGTTAGTTAGGGACTCTCCTCAGCACAGCTACTATAGGAGATAATTCTGAAGTGATCCCAGCCTTGCCAGACCTGTAGGCGACATTGGTCTTAACCTTATCTATGGCTTATTCCCTTAAAACCCGATTGGTATGGGCTAGTTTAGCCCAGGTAGAGACCTATGGCTAAGGTGGCACCCGACGGTGCCCAGCAATTGATCTCTACGGCCATGCTAGACCACTTGGGACCATGGTTAGAAGACTATTGTCATCAAGCCAAACTTACCCTGCTGACTGAAGCTCAATGGCCCGTCCCGCTCACCGACTACCAGCGTTTCTGGTGTCTGACTGGGCCTTCCCTTTCCATAGTCATGACTATGCAACCGCCGTCCTCCGGGTCGGACCAGGCCATGGTGCATCTGTTCACCACCCGTGAGGCTGTCGATAACTGGTTGCAGAGGTTACAATCAACGCTGGACCCTGGTCGGTTACCCGCTGTCTGGACAACCCTGCGCCATCGCTTGGGGGAGACCACCCCCGCCGCTCAAGCGGAATTTATGCTGGCTTGGTTGCAGTTTTGTGCCCAGGCTACCCAGGCTAACACCTGTCAGCCGGTCCAGGCCAGGCTAGATCAGCAGTTAGAGCGCAGCTTATTACTCAACCAGGTGGTCACTAAGATCCAGGAAAGTTTGGATCTGTCGGTGATTTTGCAAACGACGGTGGCCGAGGTCCGGCAGTTTTTACAGGCTGATCGCCTGGTGATCTATCAGTTTGAGCATAGGCAGGTGAATGATTCGGATCAAGGCCCCGATGCCGCAGGATCTGTAAGACAGCCCGAGGGCTATATCACCTACGAGTCCCTGGCCCATGCAGCCATCCCCTCGGTGTTGCATTATTCTGAGAAATATTGTTTTAATAACCCACTCGATTGTGGCGATCGCTATTTCCGGGAAGAAACCCTGGTAGTGGAGGATGTGAGCCGCACCTATAGCCACATGCCCTGCTTAAGGGCGTTCCTGGAGCAAGCCCAGGTAAAGGCTAAACTGGTATCTCCCATTTTGGTGGGACAACATCTATGGGGACTACTAATTGCCCATCAATGTGTTGATCGGCGCCAGTGGCAGCCCTGGGAAATCGAGTTTCTAAGACATATTGCCGAACATCTAGCCATTGCCGTTAACCAGGCCCAGTTGTACCAGCAGTTGCAGCAGCAAACCCAAAATCTGGAGATCTGTGTAGTTGAGCGCACCCAGGATCTGCGGGATGCCCTGGTGGCCGCCCAGTCGGCAAACCGGGCTAAAAGTGATTTTCTGGCTACTATGAGCCATGAATTGCGCACCCCCTTGACCTACATCATTGGCATGTCCGCCACCCTACTGCGCTGGTCCCTGGGAGATCTGAATCAGCGCCAACGGGATTACCTGAATACCATTCACACCAGCGGTGAGCATCTACTGGGGGTGATCAACGATATTTTAGAAGTCTCTAAGATTGAATCTGGTCGCATAACCCTGGACCTGCGTTCCTTCTCCCTTACCTCTCTGAGCCGACAAAGTATTGACGCCTTCAGGGCTGAGGCCCTCAGTCAGGGGATTGAAATGACCCTGGATCTGAAGCTTGCCACCGATCAGGATAGCTTTGTGGCCGATCCCCGGCGGGTACGACAAATTCTTAGCAATCTGCTCAGTAACGCTGTTAAATTTACCCCTGCCCAGGGCAAGGTGATCCTCCGGGTACGGCGGGATCACCATGGGGTGCTATTTCACATTGAAGATACGGGCATTGGTATTCCTGAAACAGCTCAGTCTCTCCTATTTGAGAAGTTTCAGCAAATTGGTAATGTGCGTCAACGAGAATACTCGGGTACTGGTCTAGGACTGGCCCTAACCAAGCAATTAGTTGATCTCCATGGTGGCTCCATTAAGGTTAATTCCCATGTGGGGGTAGGTTCTGTTTTTACCGTTAAGCTGCCTCTGCAACGGTTACCTGATCATTCTCCCCTGCCCCCCCCCTTAATAAAAGAGCCGGTCGGGGGGCGAATCGTGCTGGTGGAAGAGAATGAAGAAACCGCCAACCTAATCTGCGATATGCTGACGGCGGCCGATTACCAGGTGATCTGGGTTATGGATGGATCACGAGTCATTGATCAAGTGGATCTACTCCACCCCGTCGCGGTTATTCTCACCATGGACCTGGTGGACAGCGACGGTTATGAGACGATCCTGGCTCTGCGCCAGAAGGTCAGCCACCTCAACCTGAAAATTCTCGCCCTGGTTGACCCCCAAATGGTGGGGCAAGGGGATCGAGCCCGCCAGGCGGGGGCTACCAATACCCTGGATAAACCCATTGATCCCCAGCAACTGGTATCTGTGGTTAATCATTTGATGAGTAGCCCGGTTACAGATTTAGAGACCCGGTTAGAAACCCAGGAGATTTAATCCCGGTGCCAGAGTCCACCCGCCTATTTGTCTACGGTACCCTTAAACCAGGGGAATGGGCTTTTAACCAATTCTGTCAGGGTCAGGTTATCACCATGGACCTGGCGATCGCCGTTGGTCGGTTATACCATCTACCCCTGGGTTATCCGGCCCTCAGTCTCGAACCCGGCTGGGTACAAGGAGTAGTCCTTAGTCTACCCATCACCCTCCTGGCAGCAATAGACCACTTTGAAGGCTATGACCCCCACCATATTCAGCAGAGCGAGTACCAACGGCAATGGCAACCTATCTATCATCCCGACCACAGCCCCTTTGCCTCAGCCTGGCTATACACCATGGCCAGGGATCGGATTCAAGCCCTGGGGGGAGAATGGCTTCCCCGGGGGGTTTGGAGTCAATCCCAGACCCCCCCAGTCGCCTGAGTAACGATCCCCACCTGCCAGCAATTCTGGCCTGGTCTGGGACCGCGATCGCCAGGAGGTGCCAGCATGTCCCTAACTGAGTCCATGCTAGGTGGGTTACCCGGCAATCCCCTCCAGGGGTTGGCACAGGCTGACCACCTCTGGCAGCAGTATCGGACTGGACAATTACCCCACCAGGAGGTGATTCGGATCAGTCCCGATCACCTCACCGGGGTAGATTGGGATGTGGTCATCGCTGGAGGCACTCTGGGCTTGTTGCTAGCTGTCCCCCTGGTCCAGCGGGGCTGGCGAGTTGCCCTGGTAGAGCGGGGTCAGATGCGGGGGCGAGAACAGGAATGGAATATTTCCCGCCGGGAATTGAGCGCCCTGGTCACCCTGGGATTGCTGAGCGAGGCAGAGTTGGAAGGGGTAATCTCCAGCGAATATAACCCTGCCCGCATTCAGTTTTTGGGCAGTGATCCCATCTGGGTCAGGGATGTCCTCAATGTTGGGGTTAACCCAGTAGCTTTGCTGGAGCAACTGAAGGCAAAATTTCTGGCGGCAGGGGGCTGTCTGCTGGAGCACAGGACCTTTGTCGGAGCCACTATCCATGCCAACGGCGTCCGGGTCCAGGGCGACCCACCCCTATCCACCCGCCTCCTGGTAGATGCCATGGGTCACAACTCTGTCATGGTTCGCCAGGTACGAGCTGGTCAGAAACCCGATGGCATGTGCCTGGTGGTAGGCACCTGTGCCGACGGCTTTAAGGCCAACACCAGCGGCGACTTACTAGTGTCTTTTACCCCCCTGCGCCACCAGTGTCAGTATTTTTGGGAAGCCTTCCCCGCCCGAGATGGCCGCACCACCTACCTGTTTACCTATCTGGATGCCGATCCCCGGCGTCTGACTCTAACCCAACTATTTGAAGACTACTGGCAACTGCTACCCGACTACCAACAGATCGGCCTGGAAGAACTGACGGTAAGACGGGCCCTGTTTGGTTGTTTTCCCTGCTATCGCCAGAGTCCCCTCCGTTATCCCTGGGGGCGTACCCTGGCGGTGGGAGATAGCAGTGGCAATCAATCACCCCTCAGCTTTGGGGGATTTGGCGCCATGGTGCGCCATCTGGAGCGCCTGACCTCCGGTATCAGTGAAGCCCTGGCCTGCGATTGTCTGGGGTCTAGGGCCCTGGGTCAACTGCAATCCTACCAACCCAATTTGGCGGTCACCTGGCTGTTTCAGCGATCGATGGGGGTAGGCGTTGACCAGGTGATTTCCGACCAGCAAATCAACACCATGTTAGGAGCAATTTTTACCGATATGGCGGGGATGGGAGAAGCGACCTTGACACCCTTCCTCCAAGATATCGTGCAGTTTTCCGCTCTCACCAGGGTCCTACTGGCCACCGCCCTCAACCATCCCCGCCTGGTTACCCAAATCATTCCCCAGGTAGGCGTAGGCACCCTGGCTAGGTGGTTGGGTCACTATGGTGGTCTAGCTAGCTACAGTGGTCTGGCCAGCCTAACAAAGATATTGACATCCCTCGATCCCGTTCTCAATCCCCTAACCCGTTACTACTTGCACCGCTGGATCGACGCCCTACGTTACGGCAGCGGTCAAGACTATAGTGACCGCAGCGTCTGAAAATCCCTGAGCCCTACCCAGAGTAGGTCTTCTAAAGTCTGTAGCTAATCCACCTGAAATAGGGCGGAGACATAGGACAAGACTGCTACACTCCGGCGTCATGGGGAAAAACCAGGCTCAAGTGGAGCTAAGGAGTGGAGGCCGGAACCGTCGTAGATGGGGCCTTACCCAGAGTAGACTGGGCTTTCAGAGCCTGTTGTTGCTGTTGACGGAAACTGGCAGCCTCGGAGGCGATACGACCCTGATGTTGGCGACTAAAGTCGGATAGACTCATTTCGTTCATTAGTACTGCCCGGTGAATCAAATCGAAGGGAGTCGTACTTTGACCAAATAAGCCGTTGCCTGCGTCTGAACTGGTAAAGCCCGTATTGGTATTTACAACGGGTTCGGCCTTAGGGTCAGTACTGGTGGACTGAGCTAGGGCAGATGAAGATAACATGACCAGCGTAGTCATGATAAGACCGGCAGCCCAAACGCCTGAAAATTTTGGATGGTGAATCATAATTAGGACTCGCTGAAAGTACGGGGGTAGGACAATAGGTTGGAGATAATCTCGAATCTTCTCGACTACAAAGACCTTTTAGCCAGCGGTAATGTTCCTGGTCCTGGGCTAAATAGGGACAACTCAGGCCATACGTTGCCTTAAAAGGGGTTGAATCAAGGCCAGGGCCGCCCCACAAAAGCCCGTCAAAACTATCAGACAGGCTCCTAACGATACATCGGCGAAAGGAGTCTGGAGTACCATACTGCCCCAGCTCCAATCGGAGTGGAGATAGACGTAGCGAATTGGTTCAATCGCATAGGTGAGGGGATTGAAACTAGCTACCATCTGTAGCCAGTGGGGCATAAAATCGAGGGGCACTAGGGCCGTACTGGAAAACAACAGGGGCAGATTAGTGACAAAAATCACTGCAATTAGTTCGATATGACCCGGCAGGGCAAAGGTAAGTCCCAGACTGAGAGCCGTGACCCCCAGGACCAGAGTCATGACAATCGCCAATACCAGTACCAGTCCGAAGGGATTGGGCAGACCCGCCCCCAGCAGAGCGCTAAGGGTGAGAATCGCAGCGGTTTGAACCAGGCTGAGGCTGGCAATAAACAGGGCAGAGGCTACCACAATGGAATAACGTGAGGCCAAAGGCGCCACCAGAAAACGGTTGAGAAAGCCAAACTCGCGGTCAAACATGACTGGTAAGCCTGCATTTAGAGCCCCACCAAAGGCCGTAAAGACAATGATGCCAGCCCCTAAAAATTGGCCATAGTTGCGGCTCTCACCGAATAAACCAGCGGGAACATTCTGAAAAAGGGCTCCAAACAACACTAGCCAAATCAGCGGCTGGGCTACCCCCGCCACCAGGGTGGAGGGGCGTCGCTGCAACTGAATAAACAGACGCTGGGTCATGGCCAGAGTTTCTTGCCAGAAATCGACCCATTGAGAACCCTGAGACCTGGCTAGACTATCTTTCCAGGACTGCATGTCCGCACTGGGCAGGGCAGATGTCCCGGCTGGATTAGACGTTGGAGTTGGTAAGGTCGTACTCATGGTCTTTATTCTTTAACCTCCCTTCATGGCCTGTTTCTTTTCCCGTTTTAGATCTCGCTGGCCCACCGCCGCCAGTTCCGCATCCATCAGGGTACGGCCGGTGGCGGCCAGATAAACATCGTCTAAGCTGGGGCGAGATTGGGAAATACCAAAAATCGGCAAGCCCGCTGCCGCCATTGCCTGTTGCACCATCATCAAGGCATCGGCCTGGCGATCCACCACCAGATTTAAAGAATTGCCCTGGGCCGCATTAATAATCACATCTTGGACACAGGGGACACTGGCTAGCAGAGACTTAGCGGTCTCGGCCTCCCTAAGGGTAGTGAATTCCTGTAGACGTAGGGTAATGCGATCGCCACCCAGTTGATCCTTCAGGTCCGCGGGGCGACCCGCCGCAATGACCCGTCCCCGATCGATAATCCCCACCCGATTTGCCAGGGCATCTACCTCTTCCAGGTAGTGGCTGGTAATTAAAATCGTTGTGCCGGCGGCCCTGAGTTGCCGCAAAAACCCCCATACCGCCGATCGGGTTTCAATATCGAGTCCAACGGTGGGCTCATCCAGGATCAGAACATCGGGTTGGTGAAGCATCCCCAGGGCCAGATCCAGGCGTTTCTTAATGCCTCCTGAATAGGTCCCGGTTTTTTGATCGGCCCACTTCTCCAGCTCCAGTAGGCCAATCATGTGTTGGATCCGTTGTTGGGCAAGAGATCTAGGTAAATGGTATAGAGCGGCCTGCAACTGCATCAACTCTCGCCCCGTTAAAACCTTATCCAGAGCTACTTCCTGGGCAATATAACCGAGGTGCTGGCGCACCCGTTGGGGCTGCTCTAACACGGGAATACCCATGACCTCGAGTTTTCCACTATCGGGATTGGCCAGGGTACAAACACAGCGAATGGTAGTGGTCTTGCCAGCACCGTTGGGACCTAGCAACCCAAAGATTTCCCCTGGTTCAATGGTGAGGGATACATCCTGGACCGCCTGAACCGGTCCGTAGGCTTTTTTCAGGTGTTCTATCTTAACTGCGGCAACCATGGACTAGGGCCAGCACTAGAAACGTTAGTTAGGTGATATCCCCTATTCTACAGACTGATCATCGTTGCTGCGACCGGCCAGGACAGTAATCTATATTTCGGCCAGAACCCTGAGAATTGAGCTGATCGGTCAAAGCAGAGGCTGGGTAGGTGTTCTGGCTTGCCTCCGCCCCATTTCAGGTGGCTAGGGCATCAGGGTTACATCTCTAAGGCTCTATAGAGTTGGCCCAGGCGTATCTGTAGGAGTCGATAGACCGGCAATTGATAGGATTCAGCCACCAACCAGGCCACCATCAAGCTATGGAGCATCAAGGTTAACCCAGCCCAGCCCCAGGTCCAGGTTAGGCCGCCAACCCGATCTAGGGGAGGAAACAGGTAAGCAGCCAGGGCGACGATGCCGGCAGGACAGACCACCAGCATGGAGCTGACCAGGACCAGAGTTAGGGTGGTTTCCCGGGGTGGGTGGTGCAGCGATCGCCAGCCCTGACCTTGCCAACGCCATTCCTGAGGGGGGGTGATATCGAGCCGATAAATCGCCTGCTGCTCCAGGTTAATCCCTAAAATCTGCTGGCAGAGATTACAGCCAAAGGCCTCCATCAGCACCATAGGTTGGAGTCGGCCCTGCCAGCAAACTGGACAGGGATAGGTATGGGCCTCTAAGGACAGCGATTGTTCCGGTGGATGGGAAGGCCCCCTAACCATGGTTACCGCTGCCCCATAACTGGACCAGCTCCCACCGGCCGATAGTAATCCTGATTGCCATAGGTCAAGACTATTTGGGGTTCTGCACCAGACAGATCAACCTGTTTTAGCCTCACCTGGCCGTCTACCAGGGCTTCACCTGGCAGCACTCGCCGACCGGCTGTCCTACCGGGTTCGGTGACAATCACACTGACCTGATTACCAACCTGGGCAATGCCATTGATACCGATTTGATCAATCAAACTGATAGGCTTGGAGCCTGACATTGCATCTGTCGTCCTTACTAGAGGACCTGGTACCACCCCAACAGGGGGAGGTGTCAACAACGGCGCGACAGACCCAGGAGCGGGTAGGGTCACTGTCGGCAGTACCGCACTGGCGGAGGGTGACTTGAGGGCCTGAGGTAGGCCCCCACGCCCAGGAGCTAAAATTGAGGTGAAGGGATCAACTCGACCGGTAGCCACTGTAGTCAAGCGAGCCTGGACCGGAGTCGATGGTAAAAGTGCTGGATCGGCTAGAGGAAGGGCAGAGCCTGGAATTAAATGAGCCTGAAAGATAGGGGTGGAGGACTCCGGGTGATCCAACTTAGCTGGATGGGAAGGGGCAGAATAGTGATTTAAAATAAATTTCAGGCCTGAGCCCCCGAGAGCTGCTAAGACAAGGGCTAAAGCCAACATCAGATAGAAATGGCGGTTAGATTGGGAAGAGTAGCTATGGACCGCCGGGCTAGGGCTGGGTTCAGTTCCTGACAAGTCCATCATTGGTCATTCCCTCAGAGTTTTTTCCTAGAATAGCTAACTCCGACCAAAATGGCCCACATTAAAGTGGAGTTAAAAATCAGGTGAAAGGCTAACGAGTAAGCCCTAGGGTCAACTCACCCCCTTCTTAAACCCCAGTTGCTAATTTTATTGATTGTCTTCCAAAAATTGCATTCTCTCGGACTATCTAGTCAGCCTTAACAGATAGGGCTTGTAGCTGAAGCAAAAGCACATCTACTTCAACCTGGAGATGGAGCAGTTCTACCTGCTGGTCAGGGGTATAGGGTAGGCCCCGTTCGTCTCGCGGACTAGAACTACCCGATCGGGAAGGAAGAGTGGCCGTGGATGAGGCTGAGATGGAACCATTCGATCGGGAAAATCTTGCATTATCCATCGTAATATTTTGAGAGAAATGTTATAGGGATTTGTACTCAGGTAGAAGGTTAAGCTATTTTAAGAATCCTGTCTAGATGGTGATCCTGCGGAGGCGCTGGGTTCACCTTGGCCTTAGGGATGGGCCTTACGGATGCCTAAGGCACTACCGGGATCTGGTCATGCCCGCCGCCACTACCGACACCCCAGTCAACTTGCCCATGGTCAGCAATCTGAAAAGAGACCGATTTTCGCTAAAATCAGCATACTTTCTGTGGCTCAGGGTGATCTAAACCCGAGAGCTCCTATTCACCCCAGAATCCACCGTGACTACCAGCTTTACCTCCCCCCCTTTTCTGAACGTTGCCGCTAGCTTGCGGGTATCTGCCAATTCAGCCCCAGGCACCCAAGCCTGGCCAGGACTGATTGAGGCCTACCGCGACTACCTGCCGGTCTCAGAACAAACTCCCGTTATTACCCTGCGGGAAGGTAATACGCCCCTAATTCCTATGCCGGTTTTGTCGGAGCAGGTGGGCCAGGGAGTACAGGTCTGGGTGAAGTACGACGGTCTGAACCCCACCGGTAGCTTTAAAGACCGGGGCATGACCATGGCCCTCTCTAAGGCCAAGGAGCAGGGGGCAGAAGCCGTCATCTGCGCCAGTACCGGTAATACCTCAGCGGCGGCGGCAGCCTATGCCCGGCGAGCTGGTATGCGAGCCTTTGTGCTAATTCCCGATGGCTACGTAGCCCTAGGTAAGCTGGCCCAGGCCCTGCTCTACGGGGCGGAGGTACTGGCGATTCAGGGTAACTTTGATACGGCCCTGGAACGAGTGCGGCAATTGGCTCAGGACTACCCCTTAACTCTGGTCAATTCTGTCAATCCTTTTCGACTCCAGGGTCAGAAAACCGCAGCCTTTGAGGTGGTCGATAGTCTGGGAGAGGCCCCTGATTGGCTGTGTATTCCCGTGGGTAATGCGGGCAACATTACCGCCTACTGGATGGGATTTTGCGAGTATCATCAGCGCGATCGCTGTAGTCGCCTACCCCGCATGATGGGCTTTCAAGCGGCTGGATCGGCTCCCCTGGTCAATGGCCATGTGGTCAAGGACCCCCAAACCCTGGCCACTGCTATTCGCATTGGTAACCCGGCTAACTGGCAGCGGGCAGAAGCGGTGCGAGACGCCAGCCAGGGAAGCTTTACCGCCGTTACCGACGAGGAAATTCTAGAGGCTTACCGCCTTCTGGCCCTGGAAGGGGTATTTTGCGAACCCGCCAGTGCTGCCTCCGTAGCCGGACTACTTAAGGTTAAGGACCAGGTACCGGCTGGGGCCACCATTGTTTGTGTCCTTACCGGTAATGGGCTGAAGGATCCTGATACCGCCATTACCCATAGCCAGAATCAGGTGAAGGGGGGGCTGAGTCCAGATCTTCAGACCCTGGCCACCGCTATGGGATTTTAGGCTACCCAGGCTATGCCTTAGCTTACTGACGCAGCCGTCGCAGCCAACCGATGCCTATCCCTACTCCCACCAGGACCAGGCCTGCTAAAACCCACCCAATTCCCCTGATGCTGCCAGCCACACGGTTGAAGGGCGGGGTAGAGGACGGTTGGAGCTGGGACCCTGACTCTGGTTTGGTCAGAGGCCGGGGGCTGGGCCCCGCCGCTACCGTTACCGGATAGCTGAGTTCAAAGGCTTTAAAGGATCCACTTCGTCGGGGAGTACCCTGGAAAACTAGGGTATAGGTGCCTACCACCGGAAAGGTAAACTCTGTTCCAGGAATACCCTGGTAGTGGGTGGTGGCGATGGGCTTCAGGGGGGGCTTGGCTATGGGGTCAGGGCGGGGCGGGCTATAGATAGTCAGGGAGCAATTGCATTCCTCTAGGGGAATCAGGGCTCCGCCAGGATGGGTCAGGGCGATCCAGATCAGGGTGGGGGCCTGGGCTTTGGGGGTATCGTTGGGTTCGAGGTGCAGGGTACCGCCAACACTATCGGCAACTTTTAATTGGTGAGCCTGCACCGGCCAGCTCAAACAAGCCAACCCCAGCACTAGTGTCAGGGTCTTGATCCTCAATCCGGGGGAGATCGCCGGGTTAGGGCGGGGATGGTCCATAATATTTTTCCAGCGATAGTAATTGCCAGCATAGCCGCGATCTCACCATCATCACCCCTAGGCCCAACCCAGCCCACAGCCCCATCTTCCACAGGGTTTCAGGGCTATAGACGGGGCCCAGTTGCAGCAACAAACCATGTACCAGAGCTAAGCCTAAAATTAGGGTGCTAAGGCGATGCAACTGACGCCAGCGTCGCCCCAGCCAGCCCTGAGCGGCGTTAGAGCTGGTTAAGGCTAGGGGTAGCATGAGGGCCAGCGCTAATCCCCCAGCCCCGATGCCCCACTGGTATTGGGGCAGCATAAAGGACAGGGCGCGCCAATCCCCCTGCCAGTTATGGGAGATGATCTGAATGGTATGAATCAGTGCCAGAAACCAGGCTCCTACCCCTAAAATTCGGCGGTATCGCAGGGGCCACGGCCAGATCTGGGCTAGGGGTCGGGCAATTAAGCTCAGTACCAGGCACGCCAGACTACCGTAGGCGGGATAGTTGGGTAGGGTATCGCCGGTACGGGTCAGGGTTAACCCGCCAATCAGTAGGGTCAGCCATCCTCCCAGATAAAATAGCTGGCTGCGGCGATCGCCACTCAACCAGCTGGTTGAGAGTCCCACTCCCACCATCATGGGCAGCGTCCCCAGGCCAAAGGCTAGCATGGTAAGGGCCCCCGCCCCTAATTGGGTAGTTTCAGCTGCCTTGATTTGGGCCGTATAGAGAAATCCACAGGGGATTAAACCCCACACCAGCCCCAGGGGTAGGGGGGTCCACCATTGGGGGCGATCGCTAAAGTCACCCATAATCCGGTTCAACTGCTGGCGTATGCGGGGTTGGAGCAGGGGGTGCAGCAGGGGAAAGCGGGGAAACCCACCCGGACTAACCTGGGTCAGCCCAACCCAGATCAACATGATGCCAGCTAACCAGGCTACAATCTGACGCAGGCCACTGCCAAGGCCAGCCATATGCCCGCCCGCTACTAAGACCGACCCGACCGCACCAATGGCCGATCCCACCAGACCATAGCTAATCAGACGGCCCAGATTCAACAACAGATGAAATCGCAGGCTTTGCCAGAGGCTAACCTGCTCTCTAGCGCTAGAACCCATGGCAAATACTGCGGCTAGGGGGCCACACATACCCAAACAATGGCCAAAGCTCCCCAAGAATCCCAGCCCCACCATGAGCAAAAGGTCAATCATGGGGGCCTGCCTGGAGGTACAAAAACCTTTCTAAGGCGGTTACCAGCTTAGGCGGCCAGCGCCGCACCTGCCTAACCCAGGTTAGATCCTTATAACGTCCGTCCAGACCCATCACCGCCACCCAGTTACTCTCTGCCTCACCGGGCTGACCGGCATTCCAGAGGGCCGCTGTTAAAGCCGCCCGGGCATCGGCAAAGTTGGGATAGCGCCGGGTCAGATTACGAAACTGACGAATTGCCATGGCCTCCTGGCCCAATTGGTACTGGGCTAGACCTATGTTGATGCGGGCCAGGGCAAATTTAGGATTCAGTTCCACAGCCCTTTCGTAGTCGGCTAGGGCAGCGACCCAATCACCCTGTCCGCCCTGGGCGTTGCCTCGATTGTTATAGGCGTCGGGGTCATTGGGACTGAGGTCAAGCACCCGATTATAGTCAGAGATCGCGGCTTGCCACTGCCCCAATCCCTCCAAAACAGCCCCGCGATTCAGATAGGGATCCGGCTGATCAGGGGCCAGGTTAATGGCGCGATCGTAGTCTTCCAGCGCCGCCTGCAGATGGTTGAGACTAACCCGCACATTGCCCCGGTTACTCCAGAGGGCTGGCTCCTGGGGTAAGTAATTCAGGAGCTGACTCCAGTATTCCTCCGCTGTTTCAAAGCGTCCTGCCTGGGTCGCGGTAAAGGCCTGCTGGCGAAGATTTTGGATAGCTTGAATAGTTGCCGATGGTTGATCGGCTAAACTCTCGGTCACAACGGCCAGACCTAACCCGGCCCCAGCCAGCCAACCGATCAGACTATAGATTAAAACCAATACTGCCTTAAGAACAAGGCTGCCCCGTTGTTGCATAACTCTACCGGCACCTGCATAGGTTTTCAAAGGCTGACGGGCGATCCACCCTTAGATCCTGCCATAAGTTGCCCGTCGCCGAACCAAAGCATAGATAGGTAATCCGGTAGAAAAAATAGTAGATATAACTGATCGTGACGAATTTTGATGATTACGATTTAATGGGAGAGAAAGCTCACGTAATTTGGGCTGATCTGGGTTAAATCCTCAGGGCATGGTATGGCTAATCCTAATTTATCGCCAGAGGTGATCTCTATTCTAAAACTGCTCAGGGAGTATAGCTTTGATATTGATCACTATGCTTCCGAAGTCCTGATTAGTCAGTGGATACAGGAATTTGGCTATCGGTGGGTAGGCAATGCCATCACCGAAGCCCTCTACCAGGGCCGCTATAAGATCATTTCGATAGATCATATTCTGCAACTCTGGCAACGGCGTGGGCAACCCATTCGTCACTTTAGCCGGGAGTTTGAATCGATTATTTTGGGACCAAGCCCACTCTCTGGCCCCACCAACCATGTCGATGGAGAGTCCATCCCTATCCCCTGCCCGCCTTCCGCATCTGAGCTAGAGACCCCGGCAGTCCAGGGTTCAACCATTTCCCCCAACCCGATCGAGGAGACTCCCCTACCCCAAGGCCCTCTCCCCTCCTCCCCGATCCCTGTGCCTGACTTCCGTCCCATTCTGGAGAATTTTTCCGCTGCCTGGATGAGTTCCATCGATGGCATTCCTCCCTTTGTCCCCCGATCGCAGTCTTCAGACCTGCATCAACGCCTGCGGGCAGTGGTTCAATCCGATCTAGAAGGATAGCCCCCAGCCGCCATGGCTTGCTATTCAAGGGCTGGGCGACTACTATAAAATAGTACTGATAAACTATAAGCATGGTTAGCTATACCCTGGCCCAGAGTCCTGAAGTAGTATTAGCAGTGCCTGGTAAAGACTCTCCTAAAACTCGGGAGAAAGCGATGGATCAACTGATGACAATGCTGGATCAAGGTACATTAACGACAACTCTGGCGGATGGTTTTAGTGCCCAACAACTGGTAGAAGTTCAAGCCCCTCCTCCTTCTCCGGCCGCTGAACAGCAGGAAGACGCTGTGGTGCAGGCCATTCAGGTTTTGCATCAACTGGCTACCCTGAAGGTAAAGGTGCAGGACTCCCGGGATGAAGCCCTTAAGGTCAGGGCCCTGGTAGATCTGTTGTTTAGCGACGAACCTATTACCGAAACCCAGCTAGGAGAACTAAAGGATGGCTTTAAGGTGCTGAAATCCTTTGCCCAGAGTAACCTGCGGTTTCGGGAAGCCCGTGGTCAGGCTGAGGCTGCCCGCCAGTTACTCGATGAGGCCCTGGGGTCCTGATCGGGATCGCTTGGGGACTCGAGCCTGGGTGTCTTTCTCTTAAGCCGCCAAGAGGTCAACTCGTCTCCTTATCAGCCTTCTCCGGGTTAACGATCGCCTCGGGTAAAATTGCCATGGCATCCCCAAAGGAATAAAATCGATAGCCCGACTGAATCGCCTGATCGTAAAGCTGGAGTAAACGTTCCCGCCCGATCAGGGCGCTCACCAGCATCAGCAAGCTCGATCCGGGGAGGTGGAAGTTTGTGATCAATCCATCAATTACCCGAAACCCGTAGCCAGGGTAGATAAACAGGTCAGTCTTGCCCCGCCAGGGGGTGAGTACGCCGGTTTGGGCGGCGGCTTCTAAGGCTCGCACGACCGTGGTACCCACGGCAATTACCCGGTTTCCCCTCGCCTTAGTCGCCCTAATTTGTTCCACGGTGCTGGCCGGCACATCAATCCACTCGCCATGCATGGCGTGTTCCAGAATATTATCGGTTTCCACGGGGCGAAAGGTGCCAACCCCAACATGCAGGGTAATTAGCGCTCTTCCAATTCCTCGGGCGGTCAACTGCTCAAACAGGCGATCGGTAAAGTGTAGGCCTGCGGTGGGGGCCGCTACGGCTCCCGGCAATTCGGCATAAATGGTCTGGTACTGATCGGGGGTAGTGAGGCCACCCTCAATGTAGGGCGGTAGGGGTACTTCACCCAGGTGGTCAATCATGGCCTGAAGGGATTTTCCCTCGCCTGGTTCGAACTCCAAAATGCGGCCGTTGGTATCGGTATCGGTGGCGATCACCCGAGCGGTTAACTCCGGGGTAGGAGACTCCTGGCCGAAATAAATCGTTGCCCCAGGTTGGAGCTTTCGTCCTGGGCGCACCAGGGCTAGCCATTGGTGACTCGATCTTTCCTCTAGTAGGAGGACTTCGACCCGCGCCCCCCCAGCTTTGCGTCCCCGCAATCGGGCGGGAATCACCCGGGTATTATTCAGGACCAGCAGGTCCCCTGGCTTTAGCCATTCCGGTAAATCACGAAAGTGGCCATGGTGATGATTATGGCCAGAATTAATTACCAGTAAACGGGAGGCATCCCTGGGGCTAACGGGAACCTGGGCAATCTGCCCAGGGGGCAAACTGTAGTGATAGGCAGATAGGGCATAGTCTGAAGCAGAGCGATCGGACATGGGCTGGGACGGATTCAGGTTTGTCGAAATTGCCTTAGCTCAATTTAATGTAACTAAGGCCTTAGCTGCAAAAGTTAGAGATCCATCGAGGACAACCCTATGCATCAGTTGAGGTGATCGACTCAGCTCATGGCCTAAGGGCCTGAGGGGTTGACCTGACTTAGTTATGGCTTGGGCCAGAAGACTTAGGACACCGTTGATCGATAAAAGCTAATACTGGGTAGAGGTTCTGGGTTGCCTCTGCCCCCTTAAGGATGAAGAGATTGGGGAGATACACCCAGGCTGAGTCGGGGGATATACCCCTAAGCATAGGAACAGGCAAGCATAACAATAGAAACTGTAGCGTCTGGTTCTGAAGTCTACGATGGAATATACCTACTATCTCGCCAACGCCAGTTTGACCCTTCGGATAGTCGAACATCTGCTGGCCTCTCCCCACCTATCCCTTGAGTTTATGACCGTGATTCACCAGATCGATGGCTGGGTGACCCGCATCAAACTCAATGCCAGTACGGCTGCCTGGGTCAGCGAAGACTTTCGTGCCTACTTAAACGAACTGGGCGTAGCCTACGATCCTGGTATGCGGGTGCGGATGGCTCTGTGGGCCCTGGAGGTTGGTCAGGCTCCGGTTGACGTGATGCGACGCTACCAGGTGGCGATTGTTTCCCATGGCAAGCCTGACCGCGAAGATATTGAGGCTTTTCGTCGTCAGTTTGTAATGGGTTTAGGCTATTGCCCCGAAACCCTCTCTTGAGTGGAATTATCCTTAGCCAGAGTCAATAGCTGCCTAAATACCAGCCCCGTCGAAGAATTGTTCAATGGTGATATCGTTAAGCCGAGAATGGCGGAAGTTGATAGCCCTGGTCGATGGGCCAAGGGGCTGCAATTGAGGCTGCCTCTCCATAAGACCCTTAACCTCTTTTTCCAGCGCTTCTATCCGATCAACGAGAACGCGAATCACCTGCGCCTCGGAATCGGGTAGGCGTCCATGGTCTAGGGGTTCCATGCGATCGCCAGCCGGATAGACGATGCGTCCAGGAATACCCACCACCGTACAGTTAGAGGGCACTTCCCGCAGCACCACCGAACCAGCCCCAATTCTGACGTTATGACCAATCTGAATATTGCCTAACACCTTGGCTCCGGCCCCCACCACCACGTTATCACCCAGGGTAGGATGGCGCTTACCGACCTCTTTTCCGGTTCCCCCCAGGGTAACGCCCTGGTAAATTAAAGCATAGTCACCGATGATGGCGGTTTCTCCGATTACCACCCCCATGCCATGGTCAATAAACACACCACAACCAATAGTGGCGCCGGGGTGGATTTCAATACCGGTGAGAAATCGAGCTAGATGGGATAACAACCGGGGCACGACAGGTAGCCCCAAATGCCAGAGCCAGTGGCTAAATCGATGGATAACCAGAGCGTGGAAGCCTGGATAGCAAGTTAATACTTCGAGCCAGTTACGGGCAGCAGGATCTCGCTCAAAGACAATCCTAAAGTCAGTGACCAGGGTTCTAAGCACTATTTCTTACACAGGAGTTAAAAAATCATTTCTATCCTAGCGTGAGACTGGCGGCATAGTTGTACAGACTTTAGAGGCTGACGGTGCGGAAAACCCTAATACCTCAATACCTTACCGGAGTAAAAAAGCTATAGACGCCCTTATATCCCTACTCCCTGGGGTTCGAGAAACCTGGCAAAGGTAGAGATGAGGGGCTGGAGTAAACCCCTTAACCTTCGGTAGTGCCGTACAACTCTGCTACTGCAGTGGTTGGCGGCAGAGAGGCCTGGGCATCATGGGTCTGGATATAGCCTGTGTAGTAAGCTCCCGATTCGATTTGGATGGAACCAGAAACAATATCTCCCTCAATACGAGCTGTACGACTTAGGCTGAGTTTATCCCTAACTAATATTTTATCGGCCTTTAAAGTGCCCTGCACAATAATGTTGTGGGCCTTAACCTCCGCTCCCTCCACCAATCCGGTAGCCGAAATCTCCAGGTCACCTTCGATCTCAACACAGCCATGAATGATCCCATCTACCCGCACCATCCCTTCGGCGCGGAGTGATCCTTCAAACTCCGTTCTGTGACCCAAATAGGTGAGCAGTGGTGCTGATTTGCGTCGAAACATAGATAACCTGTAGCACGACAAAAAAGCAAACCTATAGTCCTAGCCACCTTTAACGGGGCAAAGAGATATTTAAAAAGCTTTAAAATCTACTACCTACTATACCCTATTCATAAATCCAAAGAAACCTTGAAGATTTTTGGTTTTGCTCGAAAAATCAGGGATCAATAGAAAAGCATATAAAATCACCCTGGATATTAGAACTTTAGATTTTAAGTCCATAATATTGAGGTTGCTAATTAGGTAAGGTCTACTGGGGCTGTATTCGCCCTTAGGTTCGGACTGGTGAGATTTGATGGGCGTAGTCCTGCTTCACCGGGCAGAGGCGAGTCAGATCACCTACCCAGCCTTCACCTTTGAACGATCCACTTTGTTCTCAGCCTTTTGGCCAAAGCTATCAATTAACCAGGGTCTCGTCTGCGATTAACCCACCACACCCTGCGAGGACTATTCCTATGGCAATCATCACTGTTCGCCCTCACCTTCAGGCCGATCTGGCTTCCTTCCATGCAACCGATGTCGATGCTCGTTTAAGCATTATCTGGCAGGCCCACCAGAGTGTCGGCCAGGCCTTTGTGGCCAGTTTACCCATAGCCCTTTTCTCCCAATCTGTACAATTGTTGATTCGTCAATGGAGTCAGATTAGTCAAGAAGATCAGCTGGCGGTTTTGCGAGATATTCTGGCTGGAGCCGATACTCGCTTTACCCAGGCCTACAAAAGGCTTAATATCAACATGAAGCTCGTATTTTGGCATCGACTTCTGACGGGTCATAGGTTAGACTTCTGGCTTAGCTGTTGCAGCTTAACGCCTGACCATTATGCTCTTCTGGCTCGTTTGAGCCGCATGGATCTCAACGAACGGCTTAACTTTTTGCGTTGCGCGTTGGCTTAAGCACTCCTGTATTGGCCTCCAGACCCGATCGGTTAGGTGTCTGTAGGAGGCTTTGCCAATTCAAGGGGATCAGGGCTGAGTGCCCGTTCAGTTTGATATGGCCGTAGCCACGGGTAGCGATAAGGGGTATTTGAAAAATCAATTAATCAGGCTTTAAGCCCTCTCACTAAAGCTATCAATTCCTATGGCCACCTACCCATGTCTTTAATCTATGTTGATCGCCTGACCAAGTGCTATCAAGTGGCGACCAAGGCCAGTGGTCTGGGGGGTACCATCAAGCACTTCCTCAACCGCCAGTATCGTAGTATCGAGGCGGTACGGAGCGTTTCTTTTGAGATTAATGAGGGAGAGGTGGTGGGCTTTCTGGGACCCAATGGAGCCGGAAAAACCACTACCTTGAAAATGCTGACCGGTCTGGTCCATCCTTCCGCTGGTATCGCCAGGGTAGGTGAGTACATTCCCTTTCAACGGCAGACCGCCTTTCTCCAAACCATTACCCTGGTCATGGGTCAGAAGCAGCAACTGTTATGGGATTTACCCGCCCTTGACTCCCTGCGTATCAATGCTGCTATCTATGGCCTACCCGATCGCGATTTTCGCGATCGGGTAGGGGAATTAACCGAAATGCTAGATCTTCAGGGAAAGCTGACCCAACCCGTGCGCAAGCTTTCCCTGGGAGAACGTATGAAGGCAGAAATGATGGCGGCTCTGCTGCATCGTCCCCGGGTATTATTTCTAGACGAACCGACCCTGGGACTAGATGTCAATGCCCAGGTGGCGGTCCGCAATTTTTTGCGCGACTATAACCAGCGCTACCAGGCTACAATTTTGCTCACCAGTCACTACATGGCAGACATTACCGCCCTTTGCCAGCGAGTCTTACTGATTCACCAGGGGCAACTGATCTACGATGGCAATCTGGAACAGCTTCTGAGTCGGTTTGCCCCCTACCGGCAGGTCGAGGTGGAATTGACTACCGCCGCGGACGCCCATCAACTAGCCCCCTACGGTGAACTAGAAACCTTAGAAGGCTGCACTGCCAGTTTGATCGTGCGTCGTGATCAGCTAACCCAGACCGTTAGTCGTCTGTTGGCAGATTTTGATATTCATGATTTGACTGTAACGGATCCACCGGTAGAGGAAGTGATTGGCCGGGTGTTTCAGACCGGAATGGTGGTCTAATCCCTTGGCCATTCCTTTGTCCTCAGGGTTAGGGCCAGGCTACAGCACCCCACATTGACCATGATGGCGTAATAGGTGATCGCAGAGCACCAGGGCCGCCATCGCTTCTACCATGGGTACGGCCCGGGGTAAAACACAGGGATCATGGCGACCTTTGGCCGCTAGTACGGTGGCCGATCCGGTGTTGGTAACCGTATTCTGAGCTTTACGAATGGTGGCCGTCGGCTTAAACGCTACTCGAATAATAATGTTTTCGCCGTTGCTAATGCCTCCCTGGGTGCCCCCTGAGCGATTGGTGTGAGTCCGAAGTTTACCCTCGGCGTCGGTGTAGAACTCGTCATTATGCTGACTGCCGGTCAGTAGGGTACCAGCGAAGCCGGACCCAATTTCAAAACCCTTGGTAGCTGGTAAAGACATCATGCCCTTAGCCAGATCGGCTTCTAGTTTGTCGAAAACGGGACTGCCCAAGCCTATAGGTACCTGGCGAGCCACACACTCGACTACCCCACCGATGGAGTCGCCCTGATCACGAATCGCCTCAATCCGATCAATCATGCGCTGGGCCACCTCCCCATCGGGGCAACGCACAATCGTACTTTCTACCTGGGCTAAACTAACGGTATCCGGATCAATACTGGCTTCAATATCCTGAATACGTTTGACGTAGCCAATAATTTCTACTCCAGCCACCTGCCGCAAAATCTTTTTAGCGATCGCTCCGGCTGCAACCCGACCAATGGTTTCCCGTGCCGACGATCGCCCTCCCCCTTGATAGTTGCGAAGGCCATATTTGGCATCGTAGGTGGCGTCAGCATGGGAAGGCCGATAGGTGGTTGCCATTTCACTGTAGTCTTGGGGACGAGTATCTTGGTTATGTACCAGAATGGCCAGGGGGGTACCCAGGGTTTGACCCTGAAATAGGCCGGAAAGAATCTCGCAGCGGTCCTGTTCCTGACGGGGAGTGGTGATTTTACTCTGACCTGGGCGACGGCGATCGAGTTCCGTCTGGATTTCTTCAACGGTCAGGGGAAGCCGGGGAGGGCAGCCATCTACCACGACCCCCACTCCTCCTCCATGGGATTCCCCAAAGGTAGTAACCCGAAATAAGTGCCCAAAGGTATTGCCCATAAACCAGTGCTGTGAGACTAACGGTTTACCGATCCTACCCTTTCTGATCCCTTAAGGAGTGCTGTCGAGCTTCAAATAATAACGGGGATTAACAGCTTCACCCTTGCGGTAAATACCGTAGTGGAGGTGAGGTCCGGAGGATCGACCCGTACTGCCTAAATAACCGACCACATCTCCTCGATTAATTCGATTACCGCTGGTTACCGATAGTTGGGATAGATGACCATAGAGGGTAGTGTAATTGTGGTCGTGATTGATTTTGACATGGTAACCATAGCCATTATCGTAGCTAGCTTCGACTACCATCCCATCGGCGGTGGCTAAGACCGGCTTACCTACGGGGCCCGCTAGATCCATCCCCTCATGAATTTCATAGTTACCATCCTCAAAGGGGCTGGGACGCAGGCCAAAATCAGAGGAAACCTCTAACTTCCCAGCTAGGGGCTTGCCATTGGGAAAAGCAGCCAGGTGCTCCGCCTCAGATTGCAGGATGGCTTCCAGGGAAGGCTTAATCCGATGGCTTAACACTCCATCAAGTCCGCTGATTTTACGCTGACCCAGGGCGAAAATGAGTTCTGGTGTAACGGTTTTTGATACCCCTCCCTGGGGAGGAATGGGCGTTTGGTCGGCCCCTTGATCCTGATCTAAGCCCCGACTCGATAGACCCGCCCGACTTTTGAGATCCTCAATTTCGGATCCGATTTTATCTAGGTCTGCCAGCACCTGGCTGGCGGTGTCGGTGAGCATCTGGGTGCGCTGAGCCAGTTGACTATTGCGATAGGTCAGTAAACCAATCCATAGACCTAATCCACCCAAACTCAGAGTTAGTCCCAACAAAACTGAAATAGGGCGTACAGTTAGGGTCAAGGAAGCCTTACCTGTAGTTGTAATCAGCACCGTGTAGGACTGTAGCAGGGAGCGACTCAGGGCTAAAGGAGTCTGCCGATCTAAAATGGTTTTCATAAATTTCAATAACGTTTCAGGAAGGGAAAAGTTAATCCTGAAAACCGGGCTGGACAAACCAAGCTGGTAGGGCCTTCAGGTAAAGGAGAATCGAACAGATATGAATTATACGGGGATCATGCCCATTAGACAATTTCAGATTCAGGATAGAGGTTTATCTAGTCAGTCTAGAGGCTTACAGAATGGCTAAATCACCTCTGAACCTATACCTGTATCGGCTTCCTACCTATACACTCAAAGTACGTATTTCTGGGGATGAACGATGGCCTTAAACCTGACCTGGCTGGATAATAACTCCTGGTTGTGGGTTCTAGGAGGCCAGCGTATTCTTGTGGATCCCTGGCTGGTGGGCACCCTTACCTTTGGCAATCAAGCCTGGTTATTTAAGGGTGAACATTCGCTAGCTCCTGTTCTGCCTGAGGCGATTGACTTAATCTTGCTCAGTCAGGGATTGCCAGATCATGCCCATCCCCCTACCCTGGCGGCTTTGGATCGATCCATTCCGGTACTGGGTTCACCGGGTGCCGCCCTGGTGGCTCAGCGCTTGGGCTACTCTGATGTGACGGCCCTGGACCATGGTGAAATCTTTACCCTAGGCCAGCTTTCCATTGAGGCCATAGTTGGCGCCCCGATTGGGCCGACTACCCTGGAGAACGGTTACATTCTGCGCGATCGCCCAACAGGTATCAGTTTGTTCTATGAACCCCATGGCTTTCACAGCCCTAACCTCAAGACTATGGGGCCCATTGACGCGGTCATTACCCCCGTACTGGATCTCACCCTACCCCTGGTCGGCCCCATTATTCGCGGTCAGAAAAGCGCCCTGGAACGAGTAGAGTGGCTCCAACCTCAGGTGTTATTGCCGACCGCCGCCGCCAGTCAAACTCTCTATAGCGGACTTTTAGCGTCCCTGCTAAAGACCCTGGGGACGGCGGCAGAACTGCAACAGTATCTGCACAACCGGGGCTATCTAACCCAGGTTCTGTCGCCTACCGTAGGGGAACCCATCGCCTTTCCATCGGCCTAGGCCTTGGAGTACAGAACACTGAAAATTCATTTCATTTTCTTAAACATTCTCAAACCTTTGCTAAGGTAATAGAAGTTTTAGAAAGGTTTTTATCTATGCCTTACACCACTGAAGAGGGCGGTCGCTTAAATAATTTTGCTAGCGAGCCCAAGATGTACGATGCAGAACCTCCTACCCTGAACCAAAAACGCAACTATACAATTATGGGAGGTCTGGCTTTGGCCTTGGTAGTGGGTCTGATGGCAGTCGCCTTTTTTGTCTCCCAAGGCTAGCTAACTCCTGGTCAGCAATGGGTATAGTTGGGTTATGACAGGAAACCCCACTATATCTGAATTTTTTTTGCCTATTCCCCAGTGGTGCCAGGGGCCTACTGGTAGTGGCAAAACCACCTGGTTGGTTGATCATCTGCTGAGCTGGTTATACGGACCAGGGGCAGAAATACTCAAACCAGGTCAAAGTCTTTTGGTATTTGCACCGAATGGGGATAATCGGTTGCGACTGAGCGATCGCCTCACCCCCCAGATAGCGGGGCCGGTCTCTGTCCTTACCACCACTCCTACGGCCTTTATCCAATCAGAGGTAACTCTGTTTTGGCCCCTGCTGGTGCCCTATCTGGGTCCCTTACCCCAGTTTCCGGTCCAGCTACGACCTGAAAATGAGCAGGAGTTAGCGACCCGTTTCTGGCAACAAACCCTACCTCACGGACTGCCCTCCATTGAGGGTTGGCTGGAGGCTCAAACCGTACGGCGATCGCTAGATTTTTTGCAAATGGCCGCCTCTGCGGGAATTGCTAGCGAGGATCTGACCCTACGATTACTCCAGGGCATACCCCCTGGGTTTGCTTCCCCTTCTACCTGGCAAGCTGTGGCAGAGGCCCTGGTCGGTTGGCGTGATTGGTGTCTGCACCAAAGTCTGTTGACCTATGGGGTGATGACTGAACTATACTGGCGTCACCTGTTACCCCTACCGATCTATCAGCAGCAACTGCTGACCCGCTTCGCTGGGGTGTGGGTGGATGATCTGGATGAGTATCCGGCCATTACGGCCCGGTGGTTACAGGTCTTTATTGATCGGCACTATCCCGTTGCCCTGACCTGGAATCCCAACGGTAAGGTCCGGTTAGGGGTAGGCGCCGATCCCGATTACCTGGAGAATCTTAGGGGTCAATGCCAGGTGGTGGATCAGAGCCCTAACCCGACCCATTCCCTGGCTGATACCTGGGCGGATCCGGTGGTGGAGTGGGTAACCAACCCCCTCGCAGCCTTTACCATTTCCCCTGACTTTGACTGTTTCCAGAGTATTCAAACTACCTCCCGGGGAGAGCTCCTGCGCCAGACTGCAGCGGCCATCGTGGCCGCCGTCGCCAGTGGTGAGGTGGCCGCCGGAGAGATTGCGATCATTAGTCCAGGACTGGATGCGATCGCCCGCTATACCTTGATTGAAATCCTCACCCATCAGGGATTACCCATTGCCTCCTTAAATGATCAGCGCCCCCTGATCAACTCACCCTTAGTGCGAGCCCTACTCACCCTGGTAGCCTTTGTTTATCCCGATTTGGGCAAACTGGTGACCCCCCAAGCGGTGGTAGAAATGCTGGTGGTCCTAAGTCAAAGGCCCCAAGCACCAGACCTGATCTCCTGGTTTGAGACCGCTCAGATCGATCCGGTGCGAGCTGGCTTGCTGGTAGATTATTGTTTTGAACCCCGATTGAATCAGCCAGAATTATTGCCAGTTGAACGTTTCGACCGTTGGGATCGGCTTGGCTATAAAGCTACCCAGGTTTATAGCCAGTTGCGACAATGGATTACCCAGCAGCGAGAACAACGGCAACAACGGTTGATTCCCAACCTGGTGAGTTTCCTGGATCGGGCTATTCAAAGGTTTTACGGCGGCGGTCATCATCTGCCTGCCGACCAACTCACGGCCCTGCGGGAACTGATGGAAACAGCTCAGCACTACTGGCTGGTGGAAAATCGTCTGGAAGGGCAGCCCCTGATCCAGGCCGAACTCCAACTTGGTAGCGATAAACCGTCTGTGGAACGCTTTATTCAGTTACTGAGGGAAGGTGCGGTAACCGCTAATCCCTTTCCTGCTCAACCCATAGATCCAGCCAAACAGGGAATCACCATCACCACCGTTTTTCAGTATCGTTTACAACGTCTGCGCCACCGCTGGCAATTCTGGCTGGATGCCGGCTCCGAACGGTGGCTCACCGGGACCGATAACCTTTTTGGCTTTCCGCTGTTTCTGGACAGCTATGCAGGACAGCCCTGGCGTACCGATCAGTTGGAAGCGCTGCACCGCGATCGCCTAGGGCGAATTTTGCGCGATCTGCTAGGCCGGGCTACAGAGCGTGTAGTCCTCTGCCATAGCGACCTAGCTGTCACGGGCCAGGAGCAACTAGGTCCATTATTACCACTGGTTACGGCTGCCCCAGGTAAATATTAGCCCTAAGGCCAGAACACCTACCTAGACTCCGCTTTGATCGGTTAATTGTGTCTTCAGGGTTCTGGCCAAAGTTACCGAGAGCTAGGGTCGATCATCTACCCGGCGGATAATTTTAGCTCCTAGACTTTGAAGTTTGCCCTCCAAATTTTCGTAACCGCGATCGAGGTGATGTAAACCCCGAATTACAGTTGTTCCTTCGGCCGCCAGACTTGCTAGGACCAGGGCCGCCGAGGCCCGCAGATCGGTAGCCATTACCGGTGCTGCTGATAAACGGGGAACTCCGTTAATAATGGCGCAGTTACCATTCAAGCGAATGTCAGCCCCCATGCGAGTGAGTTCGGCTACGTGGCGCAGCCGATTTTCAAAGACGGTTTCACTGATCAAACTGGTACCCTCACAAAGGGCCAGAAGGGCCATAAATTGAGCCTGCATATCGGTCGGAAAACCTGGGAATGGTCCCGTTTGGATATCAATCGGAGCAATTCGAGAGCCGGGTTGGTATCGTACCTGATTAGGGCCATCAGTAATAACCTGACCACCCAGTTCATGGAGTTTGGCGACAATAGCGGTCAAATGTTCGGGAATCACCGGAGATAGGCTGATCTGGGATCGGGTGATGGCGGCGGCCACTAAAAATGTACCGGCTTCAATTCGGTCTGGAATAATTTCGTAGTCAGCGCCATGTAACTCAGGCGTACCAACAATCCGGATGGTATTGGTGCCGGCTCCACGAATACGGCCTCCCATTGCTCGACAGAAGTTAGCCAGATCAATAACTTCAGGTTCTTGAGCAGCATTTTCAATAATAGTTTCTCCCTGGGCCAGGGTGGCAGCCATCATCAGGGTCTCAGTAGCCCCAACGCTGGGATAGTCGAGGTAAATCTTAGTTCCTCGCAACCTGCCAGTTTGACCAGGAATATAGGCATGAACAGTGCCATGATCGATATGAACATTCGCCCCCATAGCCTGCAGCCCCCGCACATGGAGCTCTACGGGTCGAGCCCCAATGGCGCAGCCACCGGGCAAGGGAACCTGGGCCATACCTGTACGGGCCAGTAGGGGACCAATCACAAAAAAGCTAGCGCGCAAACGACTGACCAGATCGTAGGGGGCCTGAGTACAGCTAATGGTGGTGGGATCAACAGCCAGGGCCTCACCTTGTCGCTGCAGGTTAACTCCCAGAGCGGTGAGAACTTCCCCCATCCGGTCAATATCCGCTAGATGGGGAATATTGCGAATGCGACAGGGTCCAGAAGCAAGCAGCGTAGCGGTCATGACCACCAGGGCCGAATTTTTGGCACCGCTAATTGATACATGACCCGAAAGGGAACCCCCGCCGGTTACCTCTAAAATAGCGTTATTAGTTTCGGCAGTAGCCGGGGAATTAGGTAAATGAATTGAAGTAACGATAGCAGTATCCTCCACCAGTGTATAACCCTACACATTGCCCAAATTTGACTAGATTCTATCTGAAATTCTGAATTTCACCCTATAGATATCCGATCTGGACTGTCTTCAAACCACACCAGAATAGCCCATGTTTTTCCAAGAACAAAATTTTTCTTAAAGATCTTGACTGGGTTTTAGATTTAGGAGACAATTTAAGACTGCAACCTTGATTCAAGGTGCCTGTCAGCGGAACTGGCGGAATTGGTAGACGCGCTAGGTTCAGGTCCTAGTGTTTGCAAAAACATCCGGGTTCAAGTCCCGGGTTCCGCATTCACCCAGATTAGGTTGGGATAATTATTTTTAACAGAATTTTCTGAAAGCTCTGCCATCTCTGCCAAGGGAGTTCATGGTTATGCTCACCAGTCTGCAAAACTCTCTGGTAAAAGATATTCGCAAGCTCCATCAGGCCAAGTACCGACGGCAACAGGCCCAACTACTCCTGGAGGGAACCCATGGCATTCAGGAGGCTCTGGCGGTAGCTTTTCCGCTCCAAGTGGTTTGTTATACCCCTGCCTGGCAAAGGCGTTATCCCGATCTGGCGATCGCTCTACAAGCCCAGGCTCAGCAGGTGCAATTGGTCTCACCGGAAGTCCTCCAAACCCTTGCAACAACGGTTCATCCCGATGGCATCGTGGCGGTCGCGCCCCAGTCATCGGTCCTCCCTCCTCCACCGATCACTGGAGTAGGGCTGGTCTTAGACGGTTTACAGGATCCAGGTAATTTAGGCACGATCATTCGTACAGCAGTGGCAGCGGGATGTGATGGTTTGTGGCTCAGTCAGGATAGTGTAAGTCCCGATCACCCTAAAGTCTTGAGGGCATCCGCCGGTCAGTGGTTTCGCCTACCCCTGACCGTGGCCCTGGATCTGCAGGACACCTTAAGGAACTGGCACCACCAGGGTGTCCAACTGGTAGCGACCGATCCCAGGGCTGATATCAGTTACTGGGAAGCCGATCTAACTGGCCCAACGGTTTTTCTCCTGGGTAACGAGGGGGCGGGCCTGGCTCCTGCCTATCAGTCCCAGGCGTCTCTGCGGGTTACCATTCCCATGCAGGCGGCAGTTGAGTCTCTGAATGTGGCGATCGCGGCGGCTTTGTTGCTTTACGAAGCGAAACGCCAGCGATCGGCAACGGGGAAAGAGTTAGGAGATTTCTGCCAGTCTGGTCAAAAATGAGGCATGATCAGTTAAATCACTGATTGCTACTTTCTTTGATGCTAACGATGTATCAGACCTGACGATCCCGTCTCGTGCTCTGGCCATCAGACTGTACTAATTTTCCCTATCTTTCAGGAGCCTGTTGTGAGCGACGCATTCGATTACGACCTGCTAATTATTGGGGCTGGAGTTGGTGGTCATGGAGCGGCCCTCCATGCCGTTAAATCGGGCCTTAAAACCGCCATCGTGGAGGCGGGTGTCATGGGGGGTACCTGCGTGAATCGAGGCTGTATCCCCTCTAAAGCCCTGTTAGCAGCTTCGGGTCGGGTACGGGAGCTCCGCAATCACCATCATCTTCAGTCGCTGGGGATTCAGGTGGGAGAGGTGAGTTACGATCGCGGCACCATCGCTAACCACGCCAAAAATTTGGTGAATAAGATTCAGGGAGACATGACCAACAGTCTCACCCGTCTGGGGGTTGACATTATTAAGGGTTGGGGCCGTCTGGCCGGGGCACAGCGGGCGATAGTCACCACCCCCGAAGGAGATAAAACCCTGACCGCCCGAGATATTATCCTGTCCCCTGGTTCAGTCCCCTTTGTACCCCCTGGCATTGAAGTGGACGGTAAAACCGTATTTACCAGTGACGACGCCCTCAAGCTAGACTGGTTGCCCGACTGGATCGCCATTATTGGTAGCGGCTACATTGGGTTAGAGTTTTCCGATATTTATACCGCTCTGGGTTCTGAAGTCACCATCATTGAGGCCCTTGATCAACTCATGCCCACCTTTGATCCAGATATTGCTAAGGTGGCTCAGCGGGTGCTGATTGCCCCTAGAGATATTGATACCCGGGCTGGATTAATTGCTAAAACCGTTACTCCAGGCAGTCCAGTGGTGATTGAACTGGCAGATCGAGAAAGCAAAGAGGTGCAGGAAGTTTTAGAGGTAGACGCCTGTCTGGTGGCCACTGGTCGGATTCCAGCAACCCGCGATCTGGGGTTAGATCAAGTTGGCGTAGAGGTAGACCGACGGGGATTTATTCCGGTCAACGATCATCTGCAAGTGCTGCAGGGCGATCGACCCGTCCCTCACCTCTGGGCCATTGGGGACGCTACAGGCAAAATGATGCTGGCCCATGCCGCCTCTGCCCAGGGCGTGATAACCGTAGAAAATATTTGTGGTCACGCCCGCACCGTTAATTATCTGAGCATTCCAGCGGCGGCCTTTACCCATCCGGAGGTGAGTTTTGTGGGCTTGACCGAGCCGGCAGCCCAGGCTAAGGCAGAGGCGGAAGGTTTCGCCATTGATACGGTTCGGAGTTATTTCAAGGGTAACTCTAAGGCCCTGGCGGAGGGTGAATCCGATGGTTTGGCTAAAGTTATCTATCGCAAAGATACTGGGGAGATTTTGGGGGCCCATATTATTGGCCTGCACGCTGCGGACCTGATTCAGGAGGCGGCCAATGCAATTTTTCAAGGTCAAACCGTCACCGATCTATCCTTCTGCGTCCATACCCATCCAACCCTATCGGAGGTTCTCGATGAAGCCTTTAAACGAGCGGTGGTGGTGCCTGTATGAGCCATATTCGTCGCCGTCGTCCTAATCCAGCCATAGAGGTCAAGCATCTGCACTATCAGATCCAATCTCCTGAGTCAGAGCCTCGTAATATTTTAGAGAAAATCGTCTGGCAGAAGGAAAGAGAAGTATCCCAAATGCGGGAAAGGTTACCTTTGGCAGATCTGCAACGTCAGGTGTTAAGCGCCCCTCCTGCCCGAGATTTTATTGCCGCTCTGCGTCAGGCTGACACCCATCCGGGGCTGATTGCTGAAGTTAAGCGCGCTTCGCCCAGCAAAGGGGTGATTCGGGCTGATTTTGATCCAGTGGCGATCGCCCAATCCTACGCCCAGCATGGTGCGGCCTGTCTGTCTGTGCTTACGGATAAAGCCTTTTTCCAGGGTGACTTTGAGTATCTAGCCCAGATTCGCGCAGTGGTTGACTTGCCCCTACTGTGTAAGGAATTTATCCTCTATCCCTACCAGATGTATCTGGCCCGACTCAAGGGAGCCGATGCTGTCTTACTGATTGCAGCGATTCTCTCCGACAAAGACTTGCAGTACTTTGTCCAGATTGCCAAGGCCCTGGCCATGAGTGTTTTGGTGGAAGTCCATAATCTGGATGAATTAGACCGGGTACTGGCCATTCCCGGTTTGTCTCTAATTGGTATTAATAATCGGGATTTGGAAACTTTTACCACCGACATTAAAACCACTGAGACCCTGATTGCCGATCGCCGAGATACCATTCTGGCTAGAGATCTTTTGATTGTTAGTGAGTCAGGACTCCACTCCAGCCAAGATGTCCAAACCGTAGCGGCGGCTGGAGCCAGGGGTGTACTGATTGGAGAGGCCCTAATGCAACAACCCGATCCTGGCCTTGCGATTCACCAGCTATTTCCTTAAAGTCTATAAATACCTGAGAAGATAGGTATTTATAGTAAATATCAAGAATTATTGGTAAAGGTTGGTTGGCTGGTTCTATTCTCCGTAAGTTTTTGCTGATTAAGCCCTAGCTGCGGATAACGGGACAGAAGTGAGCCAGAATACCTGCCCAATCTTGGTTTTCACCGTTTCAATATGTCCTGACTATTCTGGCCAAAGCTATATTAGGAGTTTTATAAAGATCTGACGGTATAGATCAAATTTTTACTTTGCTTTTCAAGCATTCTTTTAACTTAACTGTATTCGGAAAAAATATTGTGGATAAAACAGATAAGCAAGTTTCCCTACCCGCTCTTATTCATTACGAACTTTTGCTCCAGCTCCTGGAGCAGCAAACTATGGCAATAGCTTACCAAAATCCTCGGTTCCGCCAACCTGTCCATGAGCTGATTATTACCGTCCGTAAAGCCCTATCCCAGCAACGTCAACTAGAGGAACTTTGCAGGCAAGCTAACATTGCCGTGCAATATAAGTGGTCTATTAATCAGCTAGTAGATGACCTGCCGCTAGAATAATCAGCCCTAACAAAAAAGGAGACCTTACAAGAGGCTCCTTTTTTAGTTTGAATTTTAGCCATAGCCCCATACTGACGGAGCGAAGGAGATGTAGAATGCCTACCCAGCCTTCGTTCTTCCATGTCTCCTAACTTGCGATCTGCTTGTCAGTTGCGAGACATGCGATCGATGGATCAACTCTGTCTTCCGCGTTCTGGCCCAGGCTATCTACTGCTAGGGATGATTGCCAGGACCTAACTATGTCCACCACTGACCAGGCCAGTTAGCAAGGGTAAATTAGCGGCCAATAGATAGGCAAAGGTGGCACCACCAATACCGCCAATTAAAAACCCGCCAGCAAACTCACTCCAACCCTCATTGGTGTCAAAACCAGCAGGGGGAGTAAAGGGAGATGTCGCCCGAGTAACAGCGGCGTTGACCCCTGCCCCAGAATAAATTGACAGGCAGGCGGTGAGAATAACCACCAGGGCTGCAGCACTGAGGAGACCCGCCAGCCCTGGAATGTCGGAGTCCCTTAGGGGTCCCAAAAGGGCAAAGGGCCCATAGAGTAGGTACCCATGGGCCATGCCAATTTCTAAGCCCCGACGTTGGGGAGAAAGGCCAGCCCGATAAGCAGGCAGGTTACCAATAAAGGCTTTGGTCAAACCTGAAGCATTAATAGGCGTTTCTAGATTGCCGATTTGAGGGTCACCGGCAGGCTTAATGATATCGTTCATGAAATGCAGTTCTCCAACTCAAACAGGTATCACAGCAAATTAGCAATCCGTTTTGATGGGTTCAACAAAAGCTAAAGCTTCTTGGCAAGTTCCACACCAAAACAGGTCCTATGAAACAGTAAAGCCCTATTCCCAGTCCTCCTAACGGCTTGTATGCCCTTCAAGGAGAAGGGATTTGACTCTAGGGATGGAGCAGTAAATCGGGGAAAAAGCGATTGAACTCGATTAAAATTCCGGCAGTAATTACCATCCAGACGGTAGCCAGAACTGGTGCGGTTGAGAGATATCTAAGCAGGTTATCCATGGAGTTCTCTTTTAAGTCAACAAACAGGATGAATAGGGTGAGGCTAGTTTAGCGAGGCGAGACCGTGATCTCATCGTCCTTGGCAAACATAGCTCCACTGGTAATATCCTTGAAGGCAGCCAGGGGCCAAGCAAACCCGGCCAAGGATGACTTCAGAGCCAGGGGCACATCAATGATGATTTCTTTCTCTTCAGGATTTTTCTCGCCACGCACCGCGATCAGGTAAGCCCGACCAACCCAACCAATCCAACCGGCAATGTAAAGAAAGAGCAAACTAGGAATCAAAAACTCTCCGGCATGGGCCAGGTCGCCATCTACAACCAGATGGGGTAGACCATCGGTACCACACAGCAAACTGGAGTTTCCATAGAATTCAAATCGAGCCTTAGCTTGTTCAGTGGTGGCATTAGCCGCCCGCTTCAAAAAAGCTGGGTTCTGACCGCAGGGGGTCAGACCGGCCACATTATCTCCGGCCAAACTGGCGGAGGCCGAACCGGCTATACCAAACCACAGAGCAATAACCAGAGCTACAGCAAAAAACCGTCGCATAGACTGTTCCTTTATTTATCGAAGAAACCCGGGGCAATTCGAACAAAGCTTAAATTTTTGTACAAATTTTCACCCAACTTGGTGGTCATAATACCCCGCCATTGAAACCCCCGTAAAGCTAAGATCACTAAGGTGTTTACATCTCTACAAATTTCTCGGGTCGGGGATGGGAATTGGGATCGATGACAACAATCTTAGCTCTAGAAACTAGCTGTGACGAAACCGCTGTTGCCGTAGTTCGCGATCGCCAGATTCTCAGTAGCCTGGTTTCTTCTCAAATAGAGATACACCAACCCTACGGTGGGGTCGTGCCCGAGGTAGCCTCCCGGCACCATGTGGTCACCCTGGCGGCAGAACTGGAAGTGGCTTTGCAACAAGCGGAGGTAACCTGGGCTGATATTGACGGAGTGGCTGCCACTTCCGCCCCTGGATTAGTGGGGGCCTTGATGGTGGGTTTAACTGCAGGAAAAACCCTGGCCATGGTACATGGCAAACCTTTTTTAGCGGTTCACCACCTGGAGGGTCATATCTACGCTAACTATCTGGCCCATCCCGATCTGGAGCCTCCTTTCCTGTGTCTTTTGGTGTCCGGGGGACATACCAGTTTGATTGGGGTAAGGGGTTGTGGTCGGTACCAAACCCTGGGACAAACCCGTGATGATGCGGCGGGGGAGGCTTTTGACAAGGTGGCTCGACTGTTGGGATTGGGGTATCCGGGAGGACCGGTCCTCGATCGCATTGCTCAACAGGGTAATCCCCAAGCCTATGCCCTCCCGGAAGGTAATATTTCTTTACCAGCGGGAGGATTCCATCCCTACGACTGTAGCTTTAGTGGTCTGAAGACGGCGATGCGGCGACTGGTGGAGAAGCTCCAGGCAGAAACCTCAGCGCCTCTTCCTGTGGCTGATTTGGCCGCTAGCTTTCAGGCTACGGTGGCCCGCAGTCTGACCCGACGTACCGTCGCCTGTGCCCTCGATCATGGTTTTAGCACCATTGCCATTGGCGGTGGTGTAGCTGCCAATAGGGGGTTACGCCAGCAGCTCCAGACAGTTGCCCAGGAGCATAATTTGCGGGTTCTCTTTCCGCCCCTCAGCCTCTGTACCGATAATGCCGCTATGATTGCTGGCGCTGCTATCGATCACTTTCAACAGGGTCATCGATCGCCCTGGCAGGTGGGGGCCCAATCTCGCCTTGACCTGACCCGGGCCATGGAACTCTATGGGTGAAACCCGTTATCATGCGGGCACCCCCTTAATCTTCTAACATTCCTATGGTATCCGCTCTCCGCCCGGCCTCTGACCATGACTCCAGCCTCCAGCCTCTTGCCCCTGGGGTTTATATTGTTGGAGCTGGTCCTGGCGATCCTGAATTATTAACCGTGAAGGCCCAGCGTTTGCTGCGCCAGGCTGATGCCGTACTCTACGCCAACTCCCTGGTGCCCCGACAAATTCTAGACTGGGTCCGGCCCGAAGCCGATCGCATCGGTACCGCTAACCTCACCCTGGAGGAGATTCTTCCCCTGATGATTGAACGGGTGCGGGCAGGACAGGCGGTCGTGCGTTTGCAGTCTGGCGATCCAAGTCTCTATAGTGCTATCCATGAGCAGATCCAGGCCCTGGCGGCGGCGGCCATTCCCTTTGAAGTGATACCGGGGATCAGTGCTTACCAGGCGGCGGCGGCCCGCCTGAATGCGGAGCTCACCATTCCAGGACTGGTGCAATCAATCATTTTGACACGTATTAGTGGCCGTACCCAGGTCCCTGATGGGGAAGATCTAGCCGCCCTAGCGGCCCATCAAACCAGCCTTTGCCTCTACCTCAGTGCCCGTCACGTGGAGGCTGCCCAGACTCAGCTGATGGCCCATTATCCCCCCCATACCCCGGTGGCTGTGTGTTATCGACTGGGCTGGCCAGATGAGCAGATCTGGCGCGTCCCCCTAGGGGAGATGGCGGCCGTAACCCGCCGGTACAATTTAATTCGCACTACCCTGTACCTGGTCAGCCCAGCCCTGGCGTTATCACCGGATGCCTTAGCCACTGGAGAAACCTCAAACCTGATGGAGGATAGGTTACCGCGATCGCGGCTCTACAACCCCGACCATAACCATTTATTTCGGCCCTAGGCGATACCCTGGCACCCCGATTATCGGGTCAGCCCTTCCCTGGTCACTAATCAACTAAAAACTTGGGATCATCAGATGTGTCTATACCGTCAAACCTCCAAGCTTTATCGGGAAACTGGTTAATTATGCCGAAGTTCCTAGCCTATTCATCGGATGCATCGGTGGTGAGGCTCATAGGTAGAGAAGGAATCATGAAAATGGCCGATCTTTTCCTCTGATTAAGATCAAGTACATCAGACTCTTCTATCATTAATTGCTATAGGAAGAACCCGTGGATACACTGATGTGATTACCCTTTCACTGCTGCACCCGCTCCATAAAACCGCTGTTCAAAGTTGGGCTTTTGAACAGGAGCCCGTGATTCGCATTGGCCGGGCTACCGATAGTCATGTGATTCTCTACAGTGCAGTGGTGTCCAGACACCATGCTGAGTTGCATCGGACTGACCAGGGCTGGATGATCAAAAGCCTGGGTACCAATGGTACTTACCTGGATGGTCAACGGATTACTGATATGGCGGTAGAAAACGGCACCGTTATTCGTCTGGCCCGTTCTGGACCTAATATTCAGATTCACATTCGGGATGAATGAGGGGTGTCACCCGTTAACCCGATGGGCACTTTCCTGGGTAGGATGCTGGTCATATAGCCATAGCCACGTTTGATGGGGCGAAGGCGAGGCAGAACGCCTACCCAGGCTTCGCTTTCGCTGATCAACTCGGTCTTAAGCGTTCTGGCCAAAGCTATAAATTCCATGCGAACCCCGCATGTTGCGTCAATCCCTCTCTAGGTGAGGCCACTACGGTGGCCTTTTTTATGGCTAGCTATGGGGATTAGCGCTAGCTAGCCGGGGGTTCCACCCAAAGCTACCAGCTAGCGATCGCCCTTAAAACCCGAATTCGTTTTATATTAGGGTGTTCTAGCTTGCCTCAAAGGGTCAGGGAAAAGTTTGGTCAAAGCCTTGAGATGGCATCGCCTTTTCCCGATCCCCTGACTGTCCCGCCTAGGGGGCTACGGCCATAGCGGCTGCAACAACTGGACTTGCCATTGATTGGAGGGTTTTTCCATGCGCCTTTCCCACATGTTGTTTGTTACCCTGCGGGAGGATCCGGCGGAGGCGGAAATTCCCAGCCATAAATTACTATTGCGGGCTGGTTATATCCGTCGTGTAGCCAGTGGGGTTTATGCTTACATGCCCTTACTCTGGCGGGTGTTGACCAAGATCTCCGCCATCATTCGGGAAGAAATGAACGCAACTGGGGCACAGGAATGTCTCCTGCCCCAGTTGCAGCCTGCGGACCTGTGGCGGGAGTCGGGGCGTTGGGAAACCTATACCAAGGCCGAGGGGATTATGTTTTCCCTGATTGATCGGCGACAGCAGGAAATGGGGTTGGGCCCTACCCATGAGGAGATTATTACGGCCGTAGCCCGGGATATGGTGCGATCCTACCGCCAGTTGCCCCTCCATCTTTACCAGATTCAAACTAAGTTTCGAGATGAAATCCGTCCCCGTTTTGGACTGATGCGGGGTCGGGAGTTCATCATGAAGGATGGCTACTCCTTCCATACCGATGAGGCCAGTCTCAAGCAAACCTACCAGGAAATGTACCGGGCCTACGGTGCCATTCTGCGCCGTTGCGGTCTTGACTTTCGAGCCGTGGATGCAGATTCGGGGGCGATCGGTGGGTCGGGTTCGACGGAGTTTATGGTGCTGGCAGACGCGGGGGAGGATGAGGTCCTTTATACCAGCGATGGTACCTACGCCGCCAATGGGGAAAAGGCGGTATCCCTGCCCCCTGCAGCGGTGCCCTCTGGTTTTGGTGAGTTAGCCACCCTAGCCACTCCCAATACCCCCACCATTGACTCCCTAGCCCAGTTTTTGGGCTGTTCTCCCAGCCAGATTGTGAAAAATGTCCTGTACCAGGTGTTGTTTGATGGGGGTAAGGGGGCGCTGGTGCTGGTCAGTCTACGGGGCGACCAGGAGGTGAACGAGGTCAAGCTCACTAACGAGTTGACCAAGCTAGCAGGGGCCTACGGAGGTAGGACGGTGCTGACCTTAACCGTCCCCGATGCCGCCGCCCAACAGAGCTGGGCAGCCCTGCCCCTGCCCCTGGGCTACCTGGGTCCCGATCTGGAAGATGCCTATATCCAGCCCGACCTGAAGGACCTGGCCCCCGCATTTTTGCGATTGGTGGATAGGACGGCCGTAGATCTGGAAAATTTTGTCACTGGAGCTAATCAAGTTGGCTACCACCGGGTGGGTGCCAATTGGGGGGATACTTTGACCTTGCCGACCCGGGTGGTTGATATCCGTAAGGCGATCGCTGGTGATCGGGCCTGCCATAACCCTGAGCAGATCCTACAAACGGCCCGGGGAATTGAAATCGGCCATATTTTCCAGTTGGGCACCAAGTATTCCCAAGCCTTAGCCGCCACCTATACCAGTGAAACAGGGGATGAACTTCCCCTGGTGATGGGCTGCTATGGTATCGGCGTGTCCCGCTTGGCCCAGGCGGCGGTGGAACAATCCTATGACAAGAATGGCATTGTCTGGCCAGTTGCGATCGCCCCCTATCAGGCCATCGTGGTAATTCCTAACATGGCCGACCCTCTTCAGGTTGAAGCCGCTACCCAACTTTACACTGACCTGCATGAAGCTGGGGTTGAAACCCTGCTAGATGACCGCAATGAAAGGGCCGGCGTCAAGTTTAAGGACGCGGATTTAATCGGTATTCCCTACCGCGTTGTTACTGGGCGAGCCCTGGCGGAAGGTAGGGTAGAAGTGGTAGAACGGGCTACTGGCAAGCTGGAGGAAGTGGCCTTGGATCGGGTAGTCGCTTTGCTCCAGGAGTGGATCTTCAAAAGTCTCACCCCTCAGGTATGAGGCCGGGGCGCTGCTAGGGATAGAAAGTTACCGCTGGTAAGCCTAAAGATTCATCCAGACCCAGCATTAAATTAAGGCACTGTACCGCCTGGGAGGCCTGGCCCTTCATCAGGTTATCAATAGCTGACATGACAATCACCCGACCGGTGCGGGGATCAACCTCGATTCCCAGGAAGCAACGATTAGTGCCCCAGGCCCACTTGGTTTGGGGATAGATGCCAGGGGGCAGCGGAGTAACCCAGGGGGAGGAGCGATAAAAGGCACTGTAAATCGTCAGCAGGTCATCCCGTACCAGACCCGGATCCCGCAGGGTGGCGTAGACCGTGGAGAGAATGCCACGCACCATGGGAATTAGGTGGGGAGTAAATTGAACGGTAACCTCATGGCGGGCCAGATGACTACAAATTTGTTCGATTTCCGGGGTATGGCGGTGCCGGGTAACGCCATAGGCGGACAGGGAGTTACTGGCTTCCGCCAGGAGCATGGGAGTTTTGGCGACCCGACCACCCCCTGAGGTGCCGGACTTGGCATCGATAATCAGGGTTTCGGGTTGGGCTAAGCCTTGCTTCAGGAGGGGAGCAATGGCTAGCAGGCTGGCGGTGGGGTAGCAACCCGGGCAGCCAATTAAGCGAGCGCTGCGAATGCGATCGCGAAATAACTCCGGCAAACCGTAAACCGCTTCCACCGCTACCGATTGGTCTTGCCGTTCTACCTTATACCAGTCAGTGTAAACAGTCAGATTTTCGAAGCGATAGTCAGCCGATAAATCGAGTACCCGACAGCCCTTTTCCAGAAGTACGGGAGCCATGGTACAGGCTAAACCATTGGGCAGGGAAAGAAATACCACCTGGCAGCGATCGCCAATGACTTCTAAATCCACCGGCTCGACCGTCAGGTTGACCTGATCGGCAAGGTGGGGATAGATATCGGTGTAGGGTTGGCCAGCACTACTATCACCGCCCAGGTAGGTCAGTTCCACCGCTGGATGGTCCGTGAGTAAGCGCACTAGTTGCACTCCACCGTAACCTGACGCCCCCACAATGCCTACGGAAACTTTCTCCATCGATAGCTTGCCTACCCTGAGTAAGGACTAAGAAATAACAACTAACTAACTAGGTCTGGCAAAAGATAGCACAGATATCGGGATAACCAACAAATGTTTTGCCATTGATAAACCCAATGGTATACCTCTGGTCATAACCCGGAGGCCAGGGTAGATCGTCAAAGTCAAGCCCGAAAAGCATTCCGACTTGCCTCAGCTTCATTGCGCGTGACTATTCGGCTTGAGGGCTGTCTTGGCCCGCGAGATCGGCGAAAACCTGTTGAACCGCTGGATGCATCAACTTGCCGTGGCTCACATTTAATCCTTCTCGCAGGCCCCGGTCGGCTAGCAGAGAGGCTTCTATGCCCTGGCTGGCGAGTTTTAGGACGTAGGGAGCCGTGGCATTGCCGAGGGCCTGGGTGGCGGTCCAGGGCACGGCTCCGGGCATATTGGGAACCCCGAAATGTACTACTCCGTGCTCTGTATAGGTAGGGTGGCTGTGACTGGTGGGGTGCAGGGTTTCAATACACCCTCCTTGATCAACGGCTACATCGATAATTACTGAACCAGGTTGCATGGCCGCCACCAGATCCCTAGTTACCAGCACGGGTGCCCGTCGTCCAGGTACCAGCACCGCTCCAATTAATAAATCAGCCTGGGGTACGACCCTGGCGATCTGGCTGGAACTGCTATATAACAACTCTACCCGCGAGCCAAATAGGGTTTCCAGGTAGGCGAGACGATCGACGTTAACATCGATAATCTGAACTCTGGCCCCCAGGCCCACGGCTATTTTTGCGGCTTCTGTGCCAACTACACCACCGCCTAGAATTACCACCAGCCCTGGGGATACCCCCGGCATGCCGCCCAATAATACTCCCCGCCCCCCCTGCTGACGTTCTAGATAGCGTGCTCCAAACTGCACAGATAAACGGCCTGCAATAATACTCATGGGAGTCAACAGGGGCAGTCGGCCATCGGCGCTGGTAACGGTTTCGTAGGCGATCGCCGTTATGCCACTGGCCAGCAGCGCCTCCGTCAGGGCTCGCTCCGCCGCCAGGTGAAGATAGGTAAACAACACCAGGTCAGGACGGAAAAATTTATACTCCGACGGCTGGGGTTCCTTGACCTTGACCACCAGGGTTTGCTGCCAGGCGATCGCCGCATCCTCTACCAGGGTAGCTCCCGCCCGCTGGTAGTCATCATTCCTAAAGCCCGAACCCTCTCCCGCGGAGGTTTCTACCACGACCCGGTGGCCCTGCTGGCAGAGACTATGGACAACTGCCGGAGTAAGCCCGACCCGAAACTCTTGGTCCTTAATTTCCCGGGGAACTCCAATCTCCATAGTTCAATTGGTAAAGGGACAGTCACTAACGGCATCGAGCCATCCATTGTCATTATATAGCTTTGGCCAGAACCTTTAGATCCTATCGAAACGGTGAAAACCATTACTGGGTAGGTGTTCTGGCTCGCTTCAAAGGGGGTTAGAACCGGCGCTAAAAGTCTCCAATTACATTGCCTTCTCAAACACCCTGGCGGCTCCGTTATCCCGAGCTGCGCTGGTATCTCCCCGGCTCGCAGCTAGGCCGATGCCCGTAGAACCGATACTGCCAGTAGTCCTGCAAAATTTGGTCATGATCAAAGCAAAGCTGGTCGGGTATATCCCAAATATGAAAGATACCGGCGGTTTTAGCATCGTCAGCGGCCACCGGATCACGGTTAGCGGTAGCCAAAAAAACCAGACTTAGAGTATGCTGCCGGGGATCACGAGTAGGATCGGAGTAAACCGCAAATTGCTCAATCAGGGTAACAGCCAGTTGGGTTTCCTCCAGGGCTTCCCGGCGAGCAGCGGTTTCTACGCACTCACCATAGTCCACAAAGCCCCCTGGCAGAGCCCATCCCAGGGGTACATGGCGGCGTTCAATCAGCACAATCGGGCGGTGGGGACGGTGGACAAGTTCAATAATTAAATCAACCGTAGGAACTGGATTGCGATAGGGGGAGGAGGTCATAGGGGATCGGTAAGCGGGTGATTGGGGGTAGGGCAGAGACGCCAGTGTTAGGCGTAGAGGGTAGTTTCGGGCAAGGGAACAATCCTCTGAAAATCAAATCATTAGGCGACACTAGCATGTTAAAGTCAACTGGAATCGCGCAGGATTGACCATGCCCTTTCCCAGAGCCAGTGGCATTTTATTACATCCAACTTCCCTGCCCAGCCCCTGGGGGATTGGGGATCTAGGACCGGCTGCTTACCAGTTTGTGGACTTTCTGGCGGCGGCGGGTCAGCAACTCTGGCAGGTCCTGCCCCTTGGACCACCGGGCCACGGCAACTCTCCCTATATGGGCTACTCCTCCATGGCCGGTAATCCCCTATTAATTAGTTTGGACCAACTGTGCGATCGCGGCTTGTTGGCGCCCCATGAATTGGAGGATCTAGTTGGGCTGCCAGATCAGGTGGTGGCCTTTGATCAGGTCATTCCCCTCAAGACCACCCTGTTAGAGCGAGCCGCTCGCCGCTTCCAGGCCAATGCCTCGGAGACCGATCAGAACGACTTTTCCCGGTTCTGTGCCGATTGTCACTTCTGGGTAGAAGAGTATGCCTTTTTTATGGCCCTCAAGCAGGCCTTTGGCGGCGCCAGTTGGACCGAATGGGATCAACCCATTGCCCGCCGTGAGCCGACTGTCCTGGAGGAGTGGCGAGAGAACCTCAGCAGTGATATTTTTTGCCATAAGTTTTTACAGTTTGAGTTCCATCGACAGTGGCGTAGCCTGAAGCAGTATGCCAACGATCGCCAAATTCAGATTATTGGTGATATCCCCATCTACGTGGCCCATGACAGTGTGGATGTTTGGGCCTTTCCCAATAATTTCATGATCGACCCAGACACCCTTGCCCCGGCTGAAATGGCTGGTGTTCCCCCTGATTATTTCAGTGAAACCGGGCAACTCTGGGGCAACCCCATCTATAACTGGCAGCAGTTGCAGCAGGATGGCTTTAATTGGTGGATTCAACGCCTCAAGGCTCTGCTAGATTACGTAGATTTAATTCGGGTCGATCACTTTCGAGGTTTACAGGCTTACTGGACTGTTCCCGCGGGGGAAACGACTGCTATCCATGGTAAATGGGTGGAAGCCCCAGGGGTAGAGCTTTTTGAAGCCATTCGGCAAGAACTGGGCAGCCTGCCCATTCTGGCGGAGGACCTGGGAGTAATTACGCCTGAGGTGGAGGATCTACGCGATCGCTTTGAGTTCCCGGGCATGAAAATTTTGCACTTTGCCTTTGGCTCTGACAGCGCTAACCCCTACTTGCCCACCAATTACGTCCACAATAGTGTGGTGTACACGGGAACCCACGACAACAACACGACCCTGGGCTGGTTTGAACAACTTTCTGACTATGAAAGGGATCGGCTGCTCCTCTATGTAGGATGTTTTGCTCCAGAAGGTATCCACTGGACGATGATTCGTTTGGCCCTGATGTCGATCGCTAACCAGGCCATTATTCCACTTCAGGATATCCTGGGTTACGGCAGCGATTGTCGTATGAATAGCCCAGGGGTGTCCGAAGGTAACTGGAACTGGCGATACTCGAAGGCAGCCCTAGGGCCAGAACTGGCCCAACAACTCCGAGCCTTAACGGAACTATCTAACCGGGCTGCCCGACCCCCAGAGGAGCTTAATTGGGAAGAGAGCGGCTAGATTCCAGGTCGGTTTAATCGATTAGGGCTCTTCTTCTGCTTCCACGGATTGATCCTCTGTTTCTACCGTGACGGGTGCCCCGTTAATGGCTAGTTTTTCTCGTACCTGGGCCTCAACCCTGGCGGCAAAGGCGGCATCTTCCTGTAACCGCAGCACCGTGTTATCCCGTCCCTGGGCGACATTATCGCCATCGTAGCTATACCAGGCACCCTTGCGCAGGATCACTCCCGTTTGTTCCGCCAGATCGACCAGGCATCCAAGGGTAGAGATGCCCTGGCCGAAGAGAATGTCGAACTCCGCAATCCGGAAGGGAGGTGCTACCTTGTTCTTAGCCACCTTGACCTTAGCCCGAATGCCATATTCTTCTGTGCCTTTTTTCAGGGTTTGAATGCGGCGAATATCTAAACGGACCGAGGCGTAAAACTTGAGGGCGTTACCTCCTGTAGTGGTCTCGGGATTGCCGTAGGAAACCCCAATCTTTTGCCGCAGTTGGTTCAGAAAAATCACTGTACATTGGGACTTACCAATGCTACCTGTGATTTTTCGCAGGGCCTGACTCATTAAACGAGCCTGCAGGCCGACATGGGCGTCCCCCATTTCTCCTTCAATTTCAGCGCGGGGTACAAGGGCGGCTACGGAGTCGATAACGACCACATCAATGGCAGAGGACCGCACTAATTGGTCAACTACCTCCAGCCCCATTTCGCCGGTGTCAGGCTGGGAAACCAGTAATTCGTCGATATTTACCCCCAGGGCCTTGGCGTAGACCGGATCTAGGGCATGTTCCGCATCTACAAAGGCAGCCACTCCCCCAGCTTTCTGCACCTCAGCGATCGCATGGAGGGCAACGGTGGTTTTACCGGAGCTTTCAGGACCATAGATTTCAATTACCCGTCCCTTGGGGAGACCACCTCCCAGGGCCAGGTCAAGGGTAAGGGCGCCGGTGGGAATGGTTTCTACCTGCATGCGACTGGCTTCTCCCAGGCGCATGATGGAGCCTTTACCAAAGTTGCGCTCAATCTGATTGAGCACCAGGGAAAGTGCTTTCTGCTTTTCGGAAACCTCGTTGTTTTTAGAAGCCATGATTACCTGGAACTCGTAGAAATGGGTAAGTAGCTGGTTGATCTTCAGTAAACCCTCTGTCCAGCCAAAAGTGTAGTTTGCCCTGGGCTAAACCGCCACACTGCTGACCGCCAATTAAGACCTTGCCTTTCCCTACTCAATATAGTACTCTTGAACCATTCAGGCAAGCCCCAGTTATCCAGGAGGACAATGGTGATGTTCACCCGCTCATTGGCTCATGTTTCTGTCTTTCCCGGTTGGATTGCCGGGGTTACCTACCGTCGGGGAGAAGGCTATCGCTGCTGGGTAATTAACCCCGACCTGGCGGTTCTTAACGACGGTGAAGTTTACCCTACCAGCCAGGCGGCGATCGCCGCAGGTCGCCTATTTATTCACCATTCCCTGGAGGTAGAGGCTGACCGGGGCAGTCGGGGTTAGGAAAAGTCGGGTTTACTGTGGTATTAGACCTGGAACGGTCTACTTAACACGAAAATGGACGGATTCCTTTGGAACGCCCCTGCAAGACCAGTGAAAGCCTGGACAAGTTTGAGTTGGGGCGTAGAGTAGGAATCCATGTTGCCCGATAGGGATGGGCCCAAGGTCAACCTGTTTACAGATTAGACAGGTGATCAGAATCCTAGCAACCGGTGAATTACTCCGTTAAAAGACCGGCCTAGCCGTTGTCGCCACTGCCAGCGCCGAAATTCCCGATTATAGCTGTACTCATTGGGGCGATAGATGCGCCAGCCATCCCAAGTAAGTTTGAGTGCCCAGGGGCCAAATATCAGGTAGATCAGCCAGGTGAGATGCCACCCTGTGAGGAGATTAAAGATGGTTAGAAAACCACCAAAAATCAGGAACTGAATCAGTCCATAATGAAATCGTTGTTGGCGTTGTCGATCAAAGGCGTTGCGATCGGCAAGGTCATGTTTTTGCAGGTCCCATTCCTGTTCTGCGGCTACCAAAGTGGCGGCAGAGATCCCCAATTCTTCAGCAATTTCCAAGAGCTGATCCCTGGACAACTCGCCAGATTCCGTTTGCCGAGCTATGGCAATACGTAGAATCTGCTGAACATCTTCCGCTGGATATAGGGGTTCTTGCCCCTCGCCATAGAAATTGGTGATCGTCTCAGCCATAGTCATGCCCTTCTATGACCACTACCTCTTCCTTTATAGATAAAATTTAGTCCTAACGGGGGAATGGTCCAGGTACGGAAATCCCCATCATTAGACCCGATCATAGCTCTGCTCCTTAGCTTTTGGCCTTGTTCTGAGTCAGCGCACTGCCGCCATAACCAGAGTAGGTGAGCATCTACTGAATTTGGGTATCCTTAACCAGGACATCGATACTGACCATCAGAGTGCACACTATGACCCAATTAATTCCCATTCTTCTAGAGGATGGCAGCGAGATTTATATTGAGGCGACAGAAAATGTGGGACCTCCCGGTCTTTTACCCGTAAGGGGAGAGAATACCGGGAGTGAAACCACCCGTACGACCAAAGGAATCGGTTGGCCAACGGCCGAGCCCACCACACCAGCAGTTGGCCCACGGGGTCTTCAAGGTATGGAAGGAACTATTCGAGCCTATACTAGCTACGCCCTCAATGCCTTTAAAGATATGACCATCGCTAATGTAGACAAGGTTACCCTAGAGTTCGGTCTAAAAATTAGTGGGGAAGCTGGAGTTCCCTACGTTACGAAGGGAACAGCTGAAAGCAATCTAAGAATTGTCGTTGAATGCTCCTTTGACCGGGGATCGGATTAGCCCTAGCCAAGGGCAAGGGGGCGGAGGTGCGTCAGAAGGATTGCTCGGCTTTAGTTTTCACCGATCCACCCCGTCCTCAGCGTTCTGGCCAAAGCTATAGATAACCAGGGTAGAAAAACAGGTATTCAAGCGTATTACCTGAATACCTGTTTCAACTATCGGTTAAAGCCTTAGAAAGCTAGCCTAGAAGCTACTGCGAGTGTACTGTCCCTCACCATTACGCTTATCGCTATTGTCACGGGGTAGAGCCTTATTGACCTTCATGCTCCGACCCATCCATTCAGCCCCATCTAAGGCTTCGATTACTATGGCCTCTTGCTCTTCGACTTCCATATCGACGAAGGCAAAACCACGGGGTGTATTCGTTTCTCGGTTCATTGGCAAACTAACTCGCTTAACCGAACCGTACTCTTGAAAGACCTGCTCCAGGTCTTGACGAGTAACATCATAGGACAAATTACCAACATAAATGGACATAGGATTGTCTCCTGAAACAGCATGTACAGCGCAGAGACGGAGATAAACCTGTGTCGGAAATTGAAATAAAATGAAACAAGCGTAATCTACCGAAAACTGGACTATCACTTATCGTAACACTTGCTTAGTCCAGTTGGATTGGGTCTTTTACCTGACTTGGGGGTAGATTAACGCCCTGGTAAAATCGGTTGCTCTACTGCTTGCCGGAAAATTTCCACTTCTTCATTAAAGTCAATGGGTAGAACCGCCACCACGTTTTCGTGGGGACGGGGAATAATCACCCAGGTCTCTAAAATACCTCCGGGGGTATTTTCAGCAGCCTCTACGCCAGCAGCCATGGCTGCTTTTACCTCAGACACGTCTCCCCGAATATTCACCGCAAAACGAGCACTACCAGCTCGAATATAGCCAATTAGAGTAACTCGTCCTGCTTTCACCATCGCATCGGCAGCGGCCAATACGGGGGGAAATCCCCTGGTTTCAAGAGATCCAACTGCCTGTGGCATTACTGCTCTCCTTAGAAAATCCTGTATGTTGAAAAACCATCCTTTATTGTAGGGGGCGGTGGTATGAATGGGAAATAGGAGATTCAGCAAGAATTCTGAAGCTTTTCCAGAGGAGCGATGGGAAAGTTGACCTGGTTGTCCCTGTTACCAGGGTAGGGGTTGACCATCCCAGTTAAAGAAAACACCGCTATCTTCAGGCTTAAGGCCGTTGATAACCGTCATCAGTTGGGCCACAGTGCGGGGAACGGGAAATAGTTTGTCCCTGGGTACTCCCTGTTGAAAGGGTTGGGAAAGGCGGGTATCGGTGGTGCCAGGATGAAGTAAAGCCAGAATGGTGTGGGGACTCTTGCGGCCATATTCGACGGCGGCGGTCTTGATCAGCATATTGAGAGCCGCCTTGGAAGCTCGATACCCGTACCATCCGCCTAAGCGATTATCACCAATGCTGCCTACCTTGGCGGAAATGACCCCATAGACACTGGGATAATTGTGCTTGAACAGGGGCAGTAGGTACTTAGCTAACAGGACGCCGCCCACCGCATTCACCTGGAAGGACCTGAGCAGGTTTTCTGGTTGAACTTGCAACAGGCTCTTTTCTGGCTGTAGATGATGGTCATGGAGAAGACCAGCCGAGTAGATAGCCAGGTGCAGACGGGGTGTTTGAGTTTGCAGGTTAGCGATCGCAGCGGCTACCGTTCCTTCGTCGGTAACATCTAGCTCTAAAAGCCTAAGTTTGGCAGTTGTCTGAGCCAGGGCCAGTAATTCTCCAGCCTGATTGAAATCACGATAGGTAGCGTAAACCTGGTCAAAGCGGGAGTCTGCCAGCAAGTGGTGCACAAAACCCAGCCCAATCCCCTGGCTAGCCCCAACTACCAGTGCCGATGCCTGTTGTAACGAATCTCCAAAACCCATGGTTAACCCACCTTAAGGGATCGACGAGAGCCTATTGCAGTCTCCCAAGACTATATCTTTATATCGTTTCTGCCGCAGCCAGCCCTAGTTTGGCCGACAATGACCTATTCAATCAGGTCTAAGATAGTTTCGATCACCTTTTGGGGTTGCTCTAGCATGGCTATGTGGCCACAGTTAGCCAACTCAATCACTGGACTAACTCTGGAGTTAGCCATCGGTAAATAGGCCGCTAGATGTTTTACGAACTTGGGTTCCATCACGGAATCTTGGGATCCTGCCAAAAAGTAGGTCGGCTGATTGAGGCCGGAAACCACCCGGGGTAGCAGGTGGACCTCTTCTTCTGTGGTGGACTCCATCAGCGCCCCTAAAGCTGCCTGGGGATGGGCTTCGACCAGGTCCTCAAGCCGGTTGTAACCCCAACGGTAGCCTAGGGGCTGAACTACGGTAGCTCGGCTTAGTAGCAGAGGTAAGAGGGGCAGATACTTGAGCCAGGGCGATCGCCAGCGGACAATCTGTTGTCCGATCTGGCGAAATTGCTGGAAGTCTTTTTCGATGTAGATGCCTCCACCGGCATTCAGACAGATGACTCCCTTGACCAGATCGGGAAAACAGTAGGCCGCCCATAGGGCAATGCTACCGCCGAGGGAGTGGCCCACTAGCCAGACCGAGTCAAGATTGAGTTGTCGTAGCAACTCCCCCAGGTCGCGGGCATAGGTAGCTAAGCTATAGGGCGAACTAGAGGACTGGAGATGCTCGGCAGAGGGAGGAATACCCGGTACAAATTGATCAAGATCAAACCGAGATTGACCGAACCCCCGCAGATCATAACTTAAACAGGAATAACGCTGGCCTAAATGATTAATGATGGGCTGCCAGTACTTGTGGCTTAGTAACCACCCGTGGATAAACACCAGGGAATGGGTTGATTCAACCGTGGTGAGTTCATAGTAATGGGGAACACCAAAAACTGTTGTTATAGCCATAGTACCGATCCTACCTCAAGTCTATGGAGCCATGGAAGATCGCTATGGTAAGTTTTATGGCCGTAGCCACGGGAATGGAGTGGAGGTGAGCCAGAACGCTTCCTGGTATCAGCTTTTTTATGGCTCATAACATGGGACAAGCCTGTCAGTTACGAGCCATGAAATTGACTGACCAATCCTGTCCTAAGGGTTCTGACCAAAGCTATCACTGACAGTCTGAAATGGAACTACCTTTGCCTCCACCTGACCCTTTAGTTTAGAATTGAAGAATACCTTTCTCGGCAACTTGGCAGCGTCTGCATGGGGTTTTGGAAAAATCTTTTTACTGGTTCCGATAGTATTGCTCCAGGAACCCCAGAGCCATCAGCCGTGGTTCTAGAAACCATGACCGAACCTCAGGCAGGTCTCTCCATTGTTTTTAGCACCGATCGCGACCTTGACCTTTACGAACTAGAAGAACTTTGTAATGCGGTGGGCTGGGCTAGACGGCCGATTCGCAAAGTTCGTAAGGCAATTCAGCATAGCTACCTGGTCATCACCATGTGGGAACAGCGGGGCAGTCGGCGCCGCCTGATTGGATTTTCCCGAGCCACCTCTGACCATGCCTTTAATGCCACCATCTGGGACGTGGTGGTGCATCCCAGTTTTCAGGGTAGGGGCCTAGGGCGGGAACTGATGCAACAAATGATCAGAAAACTTCGCCACGAAGATATTAGTAACGTCACCCTTTTTGCCGATCCCCAGGTGGTTGAGTTCTACAAGGGTTTAGGCTTTATGCCCGACCCTGAGGGCATAAAGGGTATGTTCTGGTATCCCGACTAAACTGTACCCAGGAGCCCAAACCAGGGGCTATCTTATCCCTGATCTGCTAGCTATCCAGGTCCTGGATGTAACGCCTACCCGTAGCCAAGTAAGACTGGTAGCCATGGCGAGATGTCCAGGTAATGGCCCCGTCTCGCTCTGGCCACAAGACCTGGATGCCCTGAGCGACCAAAGTTTGTTCCAGGGATCCGGAGAGCTTGGTAGTCGAGGCGATCGCCACGCGAGGCCGCACTGCTGCCAATAATTCAGGGGTCAGGGGCGATCCGTCCCACCACAGCACTTCGCTAGCCAAGATTGCCCCCTGACTTACCAACTGGTGTTGCTCTTGGGGTGCTAACCCTGACAGCATTAACCAGTCATGGTCAAACAGAGTTAACTTCAAGGCGGCGCCAGTGTCCCTGAGTAACTGTACCCGTTGTCGCCCCAGCGGATGGCTTTGATCTAGGGATAAGGGATAGGTCGGCTGAATTGGCGGAGCCTCCGTGCCTGCCTGATAAAGGCGACTGACTGGAGCCTGGGCGGTGATCATCCGCCAATTGTCGGAGTCGCTCCTGATCCCTCTGATCCCGTAGTCTATCCGGTTGATACCAGCTTGCCGTAGAAAGGGCAGCACTGTATAAAAGGCCGTGCGGTGGGTGCCGCTATTGACTACCAGGGTGGATTGGTGGTCTTGTACCACCATGACCGCATCGTTCTGGGCTGCTAAAACCGTCAGTTGGGCCCGGGTGGCCGCTCCATACCAGAGGGGCCCCAGGGCTACTACTATGATCAGCCAGATTAGAATCCATCGTTGCCAGCGCCGCCAGCTTCCCCCACCGGTTAGACCGTAGAGGCTGTAGAGACTGTAGAGGCCGAACAGTTGCCATAGGGCCAGGTGACCGGTGGCCAGGGAGCTACCTGGTAGGCGGGTTTCCCACTCCACCAAACCAATTAGCAGATGGGTGGGTAACCAGAGCAGCCAGGCGACCATAGCTGCAATGCCAGGGGAGACAAGGGCGATCAGGCCGCTGAAAATGCCACCTAAACTAATCACCGTGACCAGTGGCGTGACCACCATATTCAGCACCAGGCTATAGGTGGTTAGGGTATTGAAGTGGAAAAGGCTCAGGGGAATGGTCCAGCCATAGGCCGCTAGAGGTACTGCCACCAAGCTGGCCAGGCCAGGGGGAAGCCACTCCAGACGATCGCTGAGGGCTGGGGTGCCTACCACCAGGCCCAGGGTGGCCATTACACTCAGTTGGAAGCCAATATCCTCAATCCAGCCAGGGTTCCACAGTAATAGCAGAGTGGTCGCCAGCAGCAAACAACCCAGGGGTTTGACCTGGCGCTCCAGGGCTATACCCACCAGTACCCCCAGTCCCATCACTGTGGCCCGCATGATACTGGGCTGGGCCCCTGTGATCAGGGCATAGGTGGCCAGGGCTCCTGCCCCCACCCCCAGTTTGACTAACGCCGGCCTGGAGAGGCGACTGGAAAGGGCGGGATGGTTCAGCAGGCCTAAAACGACTCCCAACACCAGGGAAACATGAAAGCCTGAGGCGGCCAGAATATGGGCCAGTCCAGCTTGAATAAAACTGTCTTGCAGGTCATAGGGAAGATGGACGGCCCGCCGGTCTAAGGCCATAGCACTGACCAAGGCACCGGCCCGTTCCCCTAAGCCGAGGCTATGGGCTCGGGCAACCCGCTGGCGCAATCGCCACAGACCCCAACCAGGAGGGCGATCGCCGTTCTGAATCTGAACTTGCCTGGCACTAAAGCCCGCATAGCAGTCACGACTGGCCAGGTATTGGGGTAGGTCAAAGCCATGGGGGTTTTTGGCTGGAGTGGGGGCATAGAGCTTGCCCCGCACCTTAATTTTGAGGCCAGGATAGAGATTCTTGATGGCGTCAGCAGGCAGGGTGACGTAGAGACGGCCCCGCACTGGTTGGGGTGGATCTAGGGCCAGGGCGTCACCCTCCAGCGGACGTACTAGATTAGCTTGTAGCCAGAGTTGGCCCTTACCGTTGCGATTGAGCCGGGGCATCTCTTCGATTTGCCCCCAGACCATCTGTTCGGTTCCAGATAGGGTCGTCAGCCGGTGACTGATGTCGAGGTGATCGGGGCAGGGATAGTGCCAGCCATAGTTAAGGGCCGCGATCGCGGCGATCGCCCCGGTCCCTAGCCAGCCCCCTGCAGAAAGACCCATGGGCCAGCGTGAGGGCAATAGGATCGCTGCCAGTCCCCCTGCTATCAAGGTCAGAATTAAGGTTAGGGCTACGCTTGGCCAGAGATCCAAGCCAGCGTAGCGCACCTCCAGGCTGACCATCATTAAGCCGATACAATAGGCTCCACATCCCAGCCAGGCCAGGTTGGCACCCATAGGATTGCACTCCCAAAGGTAGCTACAGCGTCGATCGTGGGCAAACGGGACGGGGTAAGTCAGGCGTTCCATCCCCAGTCATGGAGATAGCCCGCAGGTCTAGGTTTAGGAAACCCAATTTATCCCGCTCAATTAACACCGAATCTATAGTTGTAGTCCCTTGAAAAGCAGCAGAGGCAAGCCAGAATCCCAACCCAGGCTCTCCCCTGGCGGATCAACGTGGGCCCCAGGGTTCTGACCAAAGCGGTACAAAAATCATCAAACCCTACTCTACAACCACTGATAGGCTACCCAGTTCAGTAACAACCCATTCATAAACACCATCACCATCAGGGCAATCTGGTACCACTCAATGGGCCGTACTGTTAGATCCAGGGCAGCGTGGAAAAAATTCAACACCGAGTACACCAGGGTCAAACCAAAGTGGATCAGGCGATAGGTCGGGGAGGTATGGAGGGTGGTAGCGGCGATCGCCAGCATGGGTAGGGCAAAGAATGCCAGCATCATCCACAGGTGGGAAACCGGTGTCTTACCGTTGTAGCGAGGAATGGCAATGCTCTCGCCGTAGAGTAGGGGCATCATGGCCAACTGGCTGTGAAAGACCATGCCAAACAGAAAAACCACCCATAGAGCAATAATCTGGCCTTGAATGGGGATACTCATCATCTACTCTCCCAATTCAGATGTGCTATTTCTATTTAGATCCTACCTCCCTTGACGGCCCTGGGGAGGGGATAGACGCCTTGGTGGCCAGGATCGTTGCAATTCTTACCAGGCCCTGGCACTCAGTCTCAAGGCCTTTGCCGCAGTGGTTCCCGATCCGTTGAGGTGTTCTGACTAAAGCTCTAGTTAGCGGGTTAACCCCATACGAATTTCCGACCAGAAGCAGGCCCGATCTACCCCTTCCCCCACCTTAATGACACTGGTACGCATGCGGAGATTGGGGTTGGCAAACCATAGTCGTTCCTCTATGGATCCAGTGGGGGTTGGGGTGGTTAGGGTCAAAATCTGATTGTCTAGATGGTACTGGCCAGTCGTGGAGGGGCGATCGCCATGGCTTTGCACCAGCGGTCCCGTACCCTTCTTGTCGGGGGCCAGGATCACCATCACACTGGTACTTTTAACCGATGCTGCCGCCTCTGATAGGCGACTATCTTGTTCCACCCGCAGGCCGCAGAGAATAGATTGGGGATTATAGCCGAGGGGCTGGCAGAGGACCGCCAGGCTGGTGTCGCTGGCGGGTAGAAATTCTATGAATAGATTGGATTGCCCGGCCTGGGAACTCTGATCCGCCAGGGAGTGGGTGGTGCGTTGAGAAAACCACTTACCGGCCAGGGTTTCAAAAAAGTTCACAATGTCCATGGGGTTAATCTGGATGGGGCCAAATAATTCACAGTCTTTAATTTTACGGCGAAGTGCCCCTTTCCTGGTGACCGATCCCAGTTCTAACCGGCAAACATTCAATAAGGAGGGGATCGGAGAGTGATAAGCTAGCCATTACGGTGAAAATTGTCTATAAATTTGTTGGATGATGCCTCAATGACCGCAGTAAATCAGGTACCCTATTTGCTCCGCGCTGCTCGCCACGAAGTGCTTGATCGACCACCAGTATGGATGATGCGTCAGGCCGGTCGCTACATGAAGGTGTACCGAGATCTGCGGGACCGTTACCCCTCTTTTCGGGAGCGATCGGAAAACCCCGATCTGGCCATTGAGATTTCTCTTCAGCCCTGGCGAGCCTTTCGTCCCGATGGGGTGATTATGTTTTCTGACATCCTCACGCCCCTACCGGGCATGGGCATTCCCTTCGATATCGTGGAAAGCCAGGGGCCGATTATTGATCCACCGATTCGCAGTCAGGCCCAGATCGATGCTATCCACAGCCTTGATCCAGAAACTTCCCTACCCTACATTCGTACCATTTTACAAACCCTGCGCCAGGAAGTCGGTAACGAGGCGGCTGTACTGGGCTTTGTTGGATCGCCCTGGACTCTAGCGGCCTACGCGGTAGAGGGAAAAACCTCCAAGAACTATACCCATATTAAGGGTATGGCCTTTTCGGAGCCGGCTATGCTCCACAGTTTGCTGACCAAGCTGGCGGATAATATTGCCGCCTACGTTCGTTATCAGATTGATTGTGGTGCCCAGGTCGTGCAGTTGTTTGATTCCTGGGCGGGGCAGTTAAGCCCCATCGATTATCGTAGCTTTGCCCTACCCTACCAGCAGCGGGTGGTGCAACAGGTGAAGCAAACCCACCCTGATACTCCCCTCATTCTCTATATCAGTGGTAGTGCAGGTATTTTTGACCTGATGGGGGAATCGGGGGTAGATATTGTTAGTGTGGATTGGACGGTGGATATGGCCGATGCTCGCCGTCGTCTCAGACCTGAGTTAGGGGTCCAGGGTAATGTTGATCCGGCGGTGCTGTTTGGTTCGAAACAACTGATTCGCGATCGCATCCTGGATACGATTAAAAAGGCCGGCAACCGGGGTCACATTCTTAACCTGGGCCATGGTATTCTGCCCGGTACTCCGGAGGAAAACGCTGCCTACTTCTTTGAAACCGCCAAGCAGGTAGATAAGCTGTTAGCTCGGGTTTAGCTCAGGATAGGGTGGCTCGGTAAAAGCTAAGACTGGGCAGGCGTTCTGACTGGCTGTAAAGGCTGTTAGAAACCTTGAATAAAGGCCTTTAACACCTTCGCAGCCCAGTTTGGCGGGGTTTCGCCTATCACGAGCTGCCGCTATCAATCTGCAGCCGTTGTTTCAACCGCTGTGGATCCCCTGCGTCCACCACTCGTCCGGCCTCCAGTAAAAAGGCGCGATCGCAATAATCTAGCTCTACCAACCGATGGGTTACCCACAGGGCCGTTAAATTCCGCTCCTTAACCAGATGACGCACCCGTGTCACCAGGTCAATCTGACTGTCGGGGTCCAGCAGGGCGGTGGGTTCATCCAGTAATAGCACGTGACAATGGCGGGCAATAGCCCCTGCGATCGCCACCCGTTGTTTCTGGCCTCCACTCAGGGCGTAGATGGGCCGCCGCTTTAAATCCAATAAATTAATGGCCGTCAGGGCGTCGTTCACCCGGTCGTGGATAGCCGGGAGAGAAAGCTTTTCCGCCACCAGGCCAAAGGCGACATCAGCCCCCACAGTGGGCATCACCAGCTGATGATCGGGGTTTTGAAAAACAAAACCGAGGGGTTGTTCAATTCGCCAGTCTCCCCTCTGAGGGGTCAGTAGTCCCGCCAGAATTTTTAGCAAGGTCGACTTACCACTGCCGTTATTGCCCAGCAGCATACAAAATTCTCCCCGTTGTACCGCTAGAGAGCATCCCTGGAGTACAGCCTGCCCCGAAGGCCAACAAAACTCCAGATCGTGGACGTAAATAGCGGGCTGATTGCCAGCTGTGGGATCCGCAGCGGACTGAGGGGGAGCTAGCACCGGGTCAGGATCCAAGAGTATGTCCTCGTAGGTTCTGATGGATGAGATCGAATTACTGATCGCCACTCAGGGCAAAGAATCCGGGGGGCCGCCCAGAGGCCGTCGCCGTACTGGTCTTTTCAAAAATCTGGACCGCCGCGACTTCACTACTCAACACGCTAATTTTTTTGTGGGGTTGCTGATCACAGGTCAGTTCCAGTACCGTACTGGTGCTTTCCCCCAGCGCTCCGACAAGGGAAGCATAAAGACGATCGGCCTCGCCTGCTTCTTTCTTTTGAACCGATAGCGGCATGGGGGTTTGCTTGAGGGTTAACTCGATCGTAAACATTAGAAAACTCAATGAGGTTAGTAACAGCAACTGGGTAACTAAAATTTCCCAGGCTTCTTTCTAGTGTAAATGCAGCGGCCCCCTTTGCATGGGCCCAAGGTAGCGAGTCAGGTAGGGAGAAAATACCTCATAAATCAGGGTGAGGGGTTTATCTTGGTGCCAGAATAGATAGTGACGGCCCCAAAATGGGCCGGTCTGGCCAAAGGCGGCCTCCAGTACCTGCGAGTCCCCCAGGTGAAGACCTTGAATATCCCGGTAGAGCTCGGTGCGCAAACGGGCGAGGCTGGCCCAAATGGGTAGGGATTTATTTTCCAGATATTCATCCACATGGCTGGCTTCCCACCAGGAGGCTGCGTAGGCTAGCCGTTGCCCAGAGGCCGTGCGTAGCCACACCTGCCGTCGTAAGCGAGGACCGGGTACAACCCGAATAATATCTGGAGCACCATCTAGATCCATGCCCACCAGGGACATATCAATCACATCCACCTCTGTACGCTCCCGGGTTAGTAGCTGTAGATGGCGGGTTGGTGAGCCATCGCCCAGCAACAAAATTTGCCAGGCGGGGGCCAGTTGTTCATGGGGTAAACCCCGCTCCACCGTTGGCTGACCCACCTGCCAGCGAGGCGTAAGGGCGTGCCATTGACAGGGGGGCAGGTTGTCATCAATGGGGAGAATAGCGGAGACCAAGGTTCGTTACAAAAGTTTATTTTTAACTTAATGGTACTGTGTTTTTCTGCTAACCGGTATATGCCGGGCGACCTGCCCCGATCTGGGTATGGTCCAGTAGAAGAGATTTAAATGAGCTGGATCCGGTCTAAGCCTGGAGCTACCAAAACAGATGATTTAACCAATGCTTAAGGAGCTGGGGTCCCTGGGGTTCCTGGTAATTGGCGGGCAGTACCTGCCGCAGGCTGTGCTCCAATTGAGCCAGGCAGGTGGCGATTGTCTCCCGACTGGGGTGGGGGTGGTGCGGTACCCATAGCGGTGGGCCAAAGTGTAGGATGAGGAGTTTACGCCAGTAGAGATCCTTAGTTCCGACAATGGCTACAGGGGTAATGGGGACCCCCGATCGCAGTGCGTAGAGCACCGTACCCCGCTTCAGGGGAAGGTGGAGATCCCCTTCCCGATCCCCCAGGCGCCCCTCGGGAAAGATTAAAATACCGTCACCCCTGGCCAGGATAGCCACCACGGCCTGCTCCTCCTTCCACCATCGCTCTAGGGGGATTACTCCCCCCGCCCAACCAATTAACCAGCGTTTCCAGGGTTTGTTGTAGAGAGTGCGGGCGTCTCCCAGGATGTAGTAGTAGGGGCGCGGGGGCACAAAGGCCAGAATTAGAAAGGGATCTAGATGGTTCAGGTGATTGGCAACTAGCACATTGGCTTGGTGGGGAATATGCTGACTATGCTGCAACCGGACTCGGAAAAAGAGGCGGATAAACCACCGTAGTAGCCAATGACGAATATGGCCGTTAATGGGAGGATCGGCCTGGCCCTGGGCGATCGCCGCCAGCGCTGCCATATCGCGATGAATATGATCACGCACCTTAGGATTACGGGCCATAACCAAACCTTCTCGTACCCGGGCTATGACCTCGGGGCTGAGGTGCGTCCGATCCGCCTCTGGGGCCATAGCTTAGCCTCGCTGGCTGGCGGGAAGCACGAGGAGATCGCTAAGGGGGGGATGGGCCATCGGAGGCCGAGCTAGATAGCTGCTGGCGTCCAAGTGTTTGATCCGCTCAAAGAAAACTTCGTAAAAGCGCTCTAGACAGTCGCAGAACCAGCCCTGATAGTCAGTCCAGCGCTGGTGATCATCGAGATCTAGGCCACTCCAGACGCTGGCAATTACACAACTGTGGTCACCAGCATCATCCCAGATCAGGGGTAGGCCGATTTCATCGGCGATCACTTCCCGTTCCTGAGCCAGCAGATAAAAGTGGGGATGGGCATCCACCCCGGAAAGGAGTAATTCGGTGTAAAGGCTGTTGTGGCTGTGGTCGAGAATGGTGTGCAGGCGAAAGCCAGCCCGAGCGATGGCAAAGCTCAGAGTAGCTTCAGGGCTCGGATTACCTGCCTTGACCAGCCCACCCTGACGATCTAGGCGATCGCAAAGGGCGGTCCAGAAAGCCAGATTTTGTTGTTCTCGTTCGCTCAGAGGCGCGGCCGTAGGAACCTCTTGGGGGGGCTGGAGATCGGGGGAATCTCCAGGGTTAAGCTCCAGGTCCCCTTCTAACTCCCCCTCCAGACCAATAAAGTTGACTGCCATGGCGGTCTTGCCAATTTGCCACAACTCCACCCCTATTCCTAGAAAGGTCACCTCCCCCTGGGCCAGAGTATTTAGCCAGGTGAGGGTTTGGCGGTGACGAGGGGAGAATTCTGCGGCTACCCAGACTACCATCGATAGGGACTCCGTTGCGGCCCAGGTAATCAGATTCCCCAGATGGTGGGCTTCGCTCACCCCAGGCTGGGCTGTTACCAACACCACAGTCTGGGAGTCAGTTACTTGAAACAGGCGATAATCCTCTGGGGTTTCCAGGCTAACAGGTACTAGGGACAGGCCCAGGGCTTCAGCCAGGAGATCGAGGTTGTCAGGCTCCTCTAGCCATTGCAGAAAGTCACCGCCAGTTTGCCAGTAGTCAGCGGGATGGATTTTCTCAAGCCGTCCTAGTTTTGGTTTGGCAGTGCGCTGGGAACCCATGGCCGTAACTCTGTGCCAGTAACATCTGTTCCTATTATGGCTTGACACGGTATGGCTGGGACGATTGCCTTTAAAGCGCCCAGGGCATGGGTTGAATTGGCGCAAAGCTGGTGGTCAGGGGATAGGCCGCGCCGGTTTCCAGAGCCTGTTGAATGGCGATGGCTAGCTCATTGTTATGCAGGGAAAAGTCACTACCAAGGCGGCTAGGACGATCTTCCTGGATGGCGGCGGCCAGTTCTGCAACCCCCCGACAAAAGTCCATCTGCTGGGCTCCTCGATAGTTAAACTTAGGAGCTTTGCGAACCAGGGGATACTTTTCCTTGAGGGGATTCATGAAGACCTTGCGCCGAATCTTCACCATGCGCTGAATATAGACGGGATCGGCGTAGTACCAACAATCCTCAATGCCCATAATGCCGTCGTCCCCAATGATCCGGAGTGAATGATCATGGGGAGCGACAATGCTACAGGTGAGGCGGGCCACTACCCCAGAGGCAAATTTGATACAGGCCACAGAAAAGTCGGGCGTATCACTTGGCGTCAGGGTAAGGTCAGAACGCTTATCTGCGGCCGGAATCAAGCAGGACGAAAAGGCGGTTACCGTAGTGGCTGGACCAAAAAACATGGTTAACCAGGTGAGATAGTAACCGGCATGTTCAAGGGTACAGCCCACCTCAAATTCATCCTGAAAGGGCCAGGCAATGCCCTCACTACTCACCCACTGGTCGTAGGGCATCTTATGGACCAGCCCATCGTCCATCTCAGCGTAGACCAGACGGACCTTGCCCACCACCTCTTCCCTGAGGGCCTTCCATAGGGTTTGGGCGGTTTCACTCAAACAACTACAGGGAGCAGAGGCAATTTGTAACCCTTTTTGAGTTGCCAGGTTAACTAATTCCTTAGCCTCAGAAATTTCCATGGCCAGGGGTTTTTCTGAGTAAACGTGTTTACCAGCTTCCAGGGCGGCCCTGGTGAGATCGTAATGGGCCCGAGGGTTGGTAAGGTTAAGGACCATATCTACCTGGGGATCGGCCAGCATGTCCTCCAGGCTTTGATATTGCCGAACAGACTGACCCTGGGCCAGGCGCTGCGATCGCTGCGGGTTCTGGTCTAGACAACCCACCAGGGTTAGATCGGGGTGGAGGGGCAGGGTTTTTAGATAATAGTCGGAAACAAAACCACAACCAGCGATCGCAATTCTCACCAGGGTTACTCCTTGAAGTAGGCCATAAATCCTATCTTATCCCTGGATGGGATCCTCAAAAAAAAATTGAAAAACTTCCGGATTTGTCTCAGATCGGCCGAAATATGTAGTGGTAGATGCACCCTGATTAATTCCCTGGCCTACGGGTCGGGGAATTTTTTTAACCCTGGTCTGGCATCGTTACACTAGCCTAGAGTCTATAGCTATAGCCAGCCGTAGCCACGAAGAACGGTGTGGAAGGGAGTCAGAACCGCTACCCAGCCTTTGTTTTGGCCGATCAACACGATCCTAAGGCTCGGGCCGAAGGTAGATATCCTATCCCTAACGGGAGGCCCGCAGGAGAAGATATACCCCTACCGATAATCCCATCAGGGTAGGTAACCAGGCGGCCATAAAGGGTAATAGAGCGCCGACTTCCCCCATCGCATTGGTGATAAAGGACAGTAGATAATAGCCAAAAATAATCACAATGCTAATGCCAAAGCTCGTAGCCCGACTAGTGCGCTGGGGCAGTACCCCAATGGAGGATCCCACCAGGCCAAATACCACACAGACAAAGGGTAGGGCATACTTTTGCTGAATTCGAATTTGCCAGCGTCGAATCAGCTTTTGATCTCCTCCCTGGCGCACCAGTTCTAGTTGCTGACTGGCTTCGGCAATGTTCATTTCGGTGTCGTCCTTAGTCCGACTAGCTAGATCGAGCGGAGTGCGAGGCAATTTCAGCTCCTGGGTTTGAAAGGTAACAATGTTACGAAAGGACCCATCGGGAGCGACAACATAGATGGTGCCATTGGAAAAGTTCCAGGTGTTTTTACCAAAATCCCAGGTGGCTGATTCAGCGCTGACGACCTGGTTTAGCCCCGCCTGGGAAAAGTCCAGAATAGTGAGGCCATGCATGGCGGTACCGTCAAAGCGACGGGCGTAAAACTGACGTTTGAGTTCCTGAGCGTTGGGATCGTCGCTGGCGGGTTGAAATTCCTGGTAGAAAATATTGCGCTCCTGGAAGGGGGGGCGATCGGAGTGCAGTGCTTGCTCCAGGGTAACGGCGGCCCGATAATTAGCGGCTGGGGTAATCAGCTCATTAAACAAGAAGGTTAATCCAGTCACCAGCAAGCTCAATACTAAAGCTGGGGCAATCATGCGTCTTACGCTCACCCCCACGCCCTGTAAAGCGACCAACTCACTATCGCTAGAGAACCGGCTGTAGGTCATCATGGTGGCCAGCAGGGTGGACATGGGAAAGGCCAGGACAATAAAAGCCGGTAGCTTGAGCAAGAAAATTTGAGCGGCCAGGGTAATGGAGAGGCCTGACTCGGTAATGCGGCGGATCAGTTCAAACAGAGCCCCAATGGAAATACCAATCGAGGAAAAGGCCCCGACCCCAAATAGGAAAGGCAGGGTAAGTTCTCTACTAATGTAGCGATCCATTACGGACAGATGGAACCACAACCCTGACCGACGCAGTCGTAACGGGGGGGGTGGGGAGGAAAGGGTCACCATAGCGGAGGGTATCTAACAGCAAACAACCTGAATACCGGAGCTCAATCTCCATCCTAAATGGAAAAATCCTTCCCCAAATAATGTTCGCGGACCAGGGGATTTTGGTACAAGTCTTCGGCTTTACCGGAGGCGAGAATCTGTCCGTCGCTCATAATATAGGCCCGATCAATAATCCGTAGGGTTTCTCGCACGTTGTGATCGGTAATTAAAATTCCCATGTCCCGATCGCGCAGCTGGGCTACTATTTCTTGAATTTCGGCCACAGCGATGGGGTCTACCCCGGCAAAGGGTTCATCTAAAAATAAAAACTTGGGTCCGTCTGGTCCTGCCGCCAAGGACCGGGCCAGCTCAGTGCGTCGTCGCTCTCCCCCGGATACTTGCATACCTAGGGTGTGGGCTACCTTTTCTAGACGAAACTCCTTCAGTAGGTCCCGCAAGCGGCGATCGTAGCTACCTGGTGGTACCCGTGTCTGTTCCATCACCAGCAACAGATTGTCGGCCACAGAAAGGTTGCGAAAGATACTTGCTTCCTGGGCCAGATAGCCAATTCCTAACCTGGCCCGCTGATGCATGGGTAGGTCAGTAATATCGATTTGGTCCAGACAAACCCGACCCTGGTCAGGACGTTCCAGGCCCGTAGCCATGTAAAAGGTGGTGGTTTTGCCAGCCCCATTGGGCCCTAGTAGCCCGACAATTTCCCCCTGAGCTACGGAGAGGCTAACCCGGTTAACCACCCGTCGCTTACCGTAGGTTTTCTGCACGTTATCCAGAATGATTTTCAAAGATATCCGTCGGCGAATTGATCCAGAGTCTTAAAAATTGTATCAAAGCTCTTCCGCACTAAACCTGCTAGAAAGTCCGTTGGCTCTAGATCAAAAGGGCGATCGCTAGCTTTCGGCAGGATTTGGTCTCTGCCAGCTTTTCCGATACTATAACTTTGACCAGAGGCCTTAAAATCTGGTTACGACTCTATCAGGAGGCATATAGCGGCCTTTACCCCACACTAACTTTCAGTTCAACGGGCTTTTAGTAGTTTTCCTTACCAAGTCTTTAGCCCTTAGCCCCTAGGTTTTCCCTGTATATTGTCGCTACCTGCAACGCCACAATGCACAATCTCCAGACCTACCAATCCCCACTATCCAGCCCGGTAAGTCAGTCTGATCGCCAACAAATGGAAACGGTCGCTTTGCTGCTGGATAACCTATTCCAACGGGAGGAAGCCACCGCCCGATCGATTCTAGACTGTCTTTATGAAGTAGGGGCTATTCGTCTGATTGACCAAAAGGTGCCGGTCAAGGCCCTGCGCTGGCCCTTAAAGGGTGTGGCCCACCACAGTAAGCCTGTCTTTCGCCTTTTTGCTCTGCGCTGGTTCAAAAAAAACTGTCCCTGGTTAATTACCGACTGGCTGTTTAACTACGTCAAGTTTGGAGAGACGCCTTCGTCTTCTACCCTGGAAAGTTCCCCAGTGATTGACGTCACCCCCATCAGGCCTAGTCTGCCTCCATTGGTACTGCAACAGGCAGCCGAAATTAACGCCCTGCGGGGGCGGGTAGGGTGGCTAACGGGGGTTCTGGTGGTGATGCTAACTCTGGCTGGCTTAAATTGGCTGAATTAATAGAGCTTTTGGGGGAAGGCTGAGGGCAGATGACCAGCTACCCCCTTTAATTTTCCTCCCGTAATGAAAACCGATCAAACTTGATGACTTCAGAGTCGGGCTGGCGGGTATCGAAGTAGTAGCTGCTCACTACACCGCCAGGAATTTCTAAAATGCTGAAGGCCGTAATATCGTTACTGGCCAGGTAGGGTAAGGGTTGGCCCTGGCTATCTGACTGGGGAGAGACCAGGTTGGGCCGAATCGGTGCCAACCCATTCGGATCACCCTGGGCAACGTAATGACTGGGGGATCCGTGGTCAGGGGGAGGAACTGGCCGCTCCCGATCGCCCCAAAAGGCTCCGTAGGAGTTACCCACGTTGGAGGTTTCCAGATAGTGGGTACCTGTAGGGGAAACAAAGCGATTCCAGAGGTGAGAATGGCCGTAGAACACCAGGTTGACGCCAGCCGATTCCAATAGGGGCACCAGGTCACGGGCAATGTGGTCGGCGGCAATAGGATAGTCGTAGCGTACTCCCTTGAGTCGGCCCCTTTCATCCCGATCGTAGAGGGGTACAGGGGTCGTAAAGGGCGGCACAATATTATCCCCCAGGGTATGGGGGGGATGGTGTAGCATCACGACTTTATACTTCGCCTGACGAAAGGCTGGACTGGCCAATTCTTGTTCCAGCCACTGGTATTGCAGGCTACCCCGTTCAATCGGCTCGAAAATATGCTGGCCGTAACCCCAGTTGGCGGGGGCATCGACATCGACTTCCCGTTCCTGGTAACGTCCCTTAACCGTGGCATCCCGACTGTAGGACCGCCAGATTTGAGTAACGTAGAGGCTAACCAGGCGCACATCTCCCAGGGTTAGGCCGTAGTAGTGAGAGGTTGCCTGGGGCGGATTAGCATCGGGTATGGGAGTAGGGGGTAGGCTAAAAATTTGATCGTAGGTGTGACTGTTGAAGGAGTTATCGCTGATCCACTGGCGGCCCACGGCTTCATTGCCGCTGGGGTTAAAGAGCTCAGCCTGAGCGGTATATTCTGCTAGGGCAACGGACTGGGGGCGGGGAGAGTTGAACTGATCGTTCAGCGGCGCCGTGGGGGAGAACCGGCCCATGACCTCGTGGTTTCCCAGAGCGGTAAACAGGGGAGCATGTTGAATAATCGCCCCACCCCGATAGAAGGTGGTCTGCCCCTGCCGTTGTAAGGAGTAACTGGCCCGCCCCTGTAGACAGGGGAAAAAGGCATTGCCGCGGCTATCGTCAAACCACTCCGAGGCGCGATCGGGCACATTCACCAAATCCCCTGCCAGAAAAACCCCATCAATCCGGCCAATGGTTTCCTCCACCTTTTGCAAATTGGCGGCGGTCATGGGTAGGGTCTGGTGGTCAGAGGTTAATAGGATTTTAAAGGCCTGGCCAGGCTGGGGAGCCGGAGCCAGGCTAAAAATATCACTCTGGATGGATCGGCCATCGATCGCAGTACTGCTAACTCGATAGGGTACTCGTTGCCCTGCAGTCAATCCTGTAACGGTAGCCTGGTGCCGCCAAATCGATCGGGGTACGGTACCGTGTAAGTTCTGAAAGTCGGGATGGGCTAGATGGGATTGGGGGTCTTCTCGGGTGTGGCTGAGGCGGGTGGTAACCGCGATCGCCTGATGGGGCAGGTTGACCTCCCCGGTGGTGCGAGATTGACTGGCATTACCCCAGTAAACGCGATGATCCTGGCCTTCAAATTCAGTAAACCAGACGACCTGGACTGAATCGGTGGTGGGGTACTGAAGAAAGGGATCGGTCAAGAGCTGGTTGGTTACAACCATAGACTGCTGTGGCAAAGAGGAGGATAGGGACGATTTCAAGTTGATCAAACAAACGGCCAAGGTGATCAGCAGTAGCCTTGAAACCATTAGGGCTAGCCTGTGTCGCCGCATAGCTGTTCTGTTAGACCAACTCAACCCTGGTCTCAAGTATAGCTTTAGGCAGAACGCCGACCCAGCCCTAAGCTGGGCTTTACCTGACAGATTGGCGATAGGAAAGGTCCTCAACCAAGGATTAAACCACCTCTGAAAAGCCGAGGGCTGATTACAATAGGCAGAGTAGCTAGAAAACGGATTCACTATGAAATCGCTGTTGGTTGCACTAGCCATCTGTCTGGCCTTAGTCGGTTTTCCAGCCCAAGCCTGGGCTCACCAGGTGGAAACCAACTACACCCTGGGAAACCAGTTAGAGTTTCAATCTACCTTCAGTACGGGTGAACCCTTTGCGGGGGCAAAGGTAACCATTTATGCTCCCAACCATCCCGATCAACCCTGGAAAACCATTACCACAGATAGTCAGGGCCGTTTTGCTTTTTTACCCGATGAATCGATTCCAGGCAACTGGAAGGTGGCGATCGAGGATGCAACTAAAAGCCATGGGGACTACTGGACCGTCCCGGTTGATAGTCGGGGGGGAATTGTAGAAAAAGGTATTGTTTTTGATTCTACCCGAGACAGACCCCACCTGGCGGCGGCTATGGTCAGTCCCACCACAATGGCGCTGGCGGTTGGTCTAGGCTGGTTTTTCTACAGGCAGCGTCGTCACCAACGCTAATTTCTCAGAAGTTCTGTCAGGGAAAGCCCATAGGTCCTATCGGCGGAGAAAGGGCAGAGGGGGTATGATCTATTCAATCTATGGAGACGGCAAGTTTGGGCCAAGATCTGACTTCTTGCCGAAACGACTGGTTTGACTGTTGATCCTAACAGCCGTTTTCTACACTGATATTACTTATCTACCCCTATATTCCAGTACAACAGGTCATCGATGAACTGCAGTACCATTCAATTCAAGTATATTGATCAAGTTTCTCAGAGCGATCTTGCCCAGCTTATCCGTCTATTTAAATCGGTAGCCTTTTGGGCTTGCGATCGCTCTGAGCAGGATATGGCTACCGCCATTGACCATAGCTACCCCGTGGTGACCGCCTGGGATCGGCAAAGACTCATTGGCTTTGCTCGAGCGACCTCCGATGGTATTTTCCGGGCCACGATCTGGGATGTGGTGATTGATTCCAATTACCAGGGCAGTGGATTGGGTCGTAAAATGGTGGAAACCCTGGTGAGCCACCCCCATATGAGTCGGGTGGAGCGAATTTATCTGATGACCACCAACCAGCAGGGATTTTATCAACGTATTGGCTTTGAGGAAAATCCCTCTACTACCATGGTCCTCTACGGTTCTAAGGTAGAGCCCCTGCCTAGCCTGACCCGGTCTGGGGAAGCCTTAGTCGGGGCAGAATACCTGGGTGAAGTGTGATTAACTTCTGCAGTTAACGATCCTGGGTCAGGTACGCTAGTATTCTTTAAGTGTTTTACTCTCGTCACCCCTTGATTGGCCCAGGTCCATGCAGCAAACCCACGATCTTCACGTTGTCGAAACCCGCCCCTTGGTCAGTCCCGCCTTACTTCACCACGAGCTTTCCATCACCCCGGAAGCAGCTAAGCTGGTCTCCCAGGTCCGCGATCGCATCCGCCACATTCTTTACAACGAAGATCGACGCCTGCTGGTAATTGTTGGTCCCTGCTCTGTTCATGACATTGATGCCGCCTACGAGTATGGCCAGAAACTGGTTAATCTGCGCCATGAGCTATCCGGTCAACTGGAAATTTTAATGCGGGTTTACTTTGAAAAGCCCCGCACCAACGTGGGATGGAAGGGCTTAATCAACGATCCCCATTTGGATGGTAGCTACGACATCAATACCGGGTTACGTCTGGCTCGCAAGCTACTTCTAGACCTGGCCCATCTGGGTTTACCCGCCGCTACCGAGCTGCTCGATCCGGTTACCCCCCAGTACATTGCCGATTTGATCGCTTGGACCGCGATCGGTGCCCGCACCACAGAAAGTCAAACCCACCGGGAAATGGCATCTGGTCTTTCTATGCCCATTGGCTTCAAGAATAGCACCGATGGCAGCTTGCAAGCCGCCATCAATGCCATGGTGGCGGCCAGCCAGCCCCATCATTTTTTGGGGATTAACCACCATGGTTTAGCCAGTATTGTTACCACTACGGGCAATCCGGACTGCCACCTGGTGCTGCGGGGCGGCAAAGATGGTCCTAACTTTAGTGCCGATCATGTGACTAAGGCAGCCGAAGAAATGGCCAAACTCAACCTTAATCCCCGGCTAATGATTGATTGCAGCCATGCCAATGCCAACAAGGATCACACCCGTCAAATTAATGTCTTGCAAGACGTGGCTACCCAGGTGCAACAGGGCTCTCGCCATATTCTCGGTCTCATGATAGAAAGTCACCTGAAGGCTGGCAACCAATCCATTCCGAAAAATCTTCGGGAGTTAACCTACGGTCAGAGTATTACCGATGCTTGCGTAGATTTTGAAACTACAGCGACTATGCTGCGTCAGCTGGCCAGTGCTGTGGAACCTTCCCTTCAGGTAGCGGTTTAGGCTCAACTAGCTACGTAGATATAGCTGATAATAGGGTTGATCGCTCAATGCCATGTCTCGTGACCGACAGCCCTGTCCCATGTGATGAGACGTGAAAAACCATACTGGGTCGCCGTTCTAGGGCCTCCGTCCCCTTGCCGATGGCTATGGCTATAGCTAGCCGCCTCAGCCTGCCACGATTCTATCGGTAGTCAGGCTTCTATGGCATCCGGTCCAGGTAATCATCTGAGACCCCAGTTTTGAGCTTAACCTCGGTCAATGTTTGGGGCGCTCTTTCCATAGATGGAAGAGGGGAGGAATCATAGAAATTAAAACAATTAAACCTACGATGGGAAGTAAATAGCGATCGACATCGGGAATGAGGCTACCCAGGAAGAAACCGGCCAGGGTCAAGCCCACTGTCCATAGCAGTCCACCGGTCAGGTTATAAGCCAGGAACGTAGGATAATGCATTTTGCCAATTCCTGCCGTAATGGGGGCAAAGGTGCGAATAATCGGTAGAAATCGCGCTAGTACAATCGCCTTACCCCCGTGCAGGTCATAAAACCTTTGGGCCTTATTCAGATGGTCTTTGTGAAACAGCCATGAATCTTCCCTGCGAAATAGCCGTCTTCCATAACGATGACCCGTGGTGTAGCCTACGCTATCACCAAGAATGGCGCAGATAGCCGCACCCAATATTAATAGCCAAACATTTAAAAAGTTCTGAGATGCCAGAAAACCAGCCGTAAACAGGAGGCTATCGCCTGGGAGAAAGAAACCCACTAACAACCCTGATTCCGCGAATACCATGGCCCATACGCCCGCGTATCCCATGGATTTAATTAAGGCAGGAAGGTCAATATGCATAGGATCTGATGTGAAATAGGGGGTAGGAAGAACAATGGGGATATTTCATACCAAGTATCTCTTAAATACCCAACTACCAGTATCGAGCCAGGTATAAATCAATCTCTTTGTTGAGAAATATTAAGATGAACGGATGTAGATTTTGGTATTCGCTTTTATCTTTACTTTAGGTATAATTTGCGATTGCTGGAGAATTGACTGTTACCGGTTCGCCGAATAAGGGAGGAACAATCATGGGTACATGGGTGAAGGAAACCGACGACGCCATATATCTGATGCAAGGTAATAGCTGGATCTCTCGGATTCAGAAAAAGCCCTCTCCCACTAATCCCAAAGAGAAAGCCTTTAATATAGAGCAAATGCGGCAGTGGTTTACTCGGTCTGATGCTCCTCAAGCCATGACGGTTTCAGTGGGCACCGGGCAGCCTGAACCTACCCAGACCGGGGGCAGCTTACCTCTGGTTCCCGATGCGAGCGGCGGATCTGGTAGTGGTGAGCAGGCCAGTAATGGTACGGCGGATGGAGGAGCTAGTAACCACAAGGGTGCGAGACTAAGGGTGAAAAATACCACCTATTTCAAGCTGAAATCTACACTAGCTAATGAATTGACGGAAGCTGAAAAGGTTTTAGTGACCAACGGTACTGAGTTTGATATCCAATACTATATTGATGCGGGTTTTAGCCACTGGCAGGTTACCCTGCTCAATCCTCTGGGAAATACTAAAGTAAAGACCTGGTTTGTCTCCACTCCCGATATAGCCCTAGTTACTGAGGTCACTCTAACGGTTATTAGCGATACCCTCTTCAAAGCAGAGCCGAAGATATCTACTCAGTTAAGTAAGGATCAAAAGGTGTTCGTAAAAAATGGCACTTGCTACAAGTTGTTGAGTAGTACACCGGCCGTCGGCGATCACCTGGAAATAGAACTGGCAGATGCCACCTTAGGTCCCAACGATACCAAGCGATGGTTTGTCTATAAGCCCGATGTAAAGGTTGAGGGTCAGCGTCAGACTCTTCAGGTTACAGGCGATACCGTCTTTAAGTCAAAGCCAGTTCAGGCCAGTCAATTAACTGATGATGACAAATTCCTGGTGAAGAAGGGGACAGTATTTTTAATTAACTCCTACACGAACCCCGAGGCTAACCATATCAAGGTAGCCTTGGAGGGAGCTTTTCTCGGTCCCAAAAATCTCACCACCTGGTATGCCTACGTGCCCGATATTCAAATCTGTGGTACTGAGGTTGCTAATAAGCCTAAGGATAAAAGCTCTGGTCAGCCCGCCAACCCCATCAACCGTGGTATTGCCCTGACTCTTCCGGGCTTTTCGGGTACCTACTACTCTAATGATCCTATTAAACCAATCAACCAGTATGGCGATCGCGGTAACTTTACCTGGGGAGAAGCTTTGCACGTTAATCCGTCTACCGGTGTCTATCGCAGGCCAGTGAATAGCAACGTAGTTTACGGTATCCTTAGGGTGGCCGACGTTTTAGAAGACGTGATTAGACTTTATGGTGGTAAGCGCATTCGAATTAACTCCTGGTATCGTGATCCTGCCACCAATGCAGCAGTGGGAGGAGCCACCCACTCCCGCCATATGGTTGGGGATGCAGTCGACTTTGTAGTTTTGGAGGGAGCAGGCTATTTAAATCCATTTAATGTTTATGCCCGTTTAGATCCTTGGTGGGGCCATCGGGGTGGGTTGGCCAGTTCTTCCCTGTTTACCCATATTGATGTACGGGGCTATAGGGCTCGCTGGAGTTACCTTTATTAGAGGGTGTTTGAAAAAGCTATTCCATCTAAAGACTTTTACCATCAACTCTATCCTTGGTGTTCTGGCTAAAGCTGTACAATACTCCTTCAAGGATCAGTGAAAAACTAAAGAGTCTTCTTTACCTGAGGTGATTTTCAATTCTCTTTGATCAGGATATTTTTTTCTTAGGGTTGTTCTCTCTCTATTTCTAAATAGACTGGTGCTGTTGTCTGTGAATTTTTCAATGAAAGATTCAGGCTGGGGTACAGATAGCTATCGTCGGGTAACTGTTCACATTGGGATTTAACGCTAAGATTTTTGTGTTGGTTAGAAGTTTTCAAGGATGCCCCGATTATGGCTGATTCCGGTACTTCCCCAAATGGCGAGTTGATTGACTCATTGCCTCGTGAGGTTAGGGTAGAAAGTTTGCGTAATGCGCTCGAAACCCTGCAAATTGCCGATGAGATCGCCAAACAGGGTTATCTAATTACCAGTTCTGAACTGGCCGACCTGATGGATGTAAACGCCAGTGCGGTAACTAGTCGCGGAGAGAACTGGTCCTGGCGTAACTGGCTGGTATCTCGGGTAAGACGGGAGGGCAATCAGATTCTCTGGCAAATTGAACGAATAGATTAATTCTAGCCAACTGTTTTCAGTACTCTCGCCGATTTCTTTCAGATCATAGCAAGTAGCTCAGGTGCCAGGGGTTGACTGGAAAGAGATAATATTTCCCATTTTCTACCTTGCGATTTCCTAACTCTTTCCGAATTCGCTGGGCTATTGGCTTTGCCGTTGGTTTGTTTATAGTTGTAGCGGTTAGTTATCATTTCCGCAGCACCGCTAACTTACCTACGCTCACTCCCTTACCCCAAGATTCTTTTATTCAGGTTTATTTCAATCAAAACCAAGCTGCTGTCTACACCGATCCCTATCGCCACCTGACTCGCTATGGCGATAATCTAGAACAGGTGATTATTGACGCTATTGATTCTGCCCAAAGTTCTATTGAAATAGCGGTACAAGAATTTACCTTGCCCGGCATTGCTCAAGCTCTAGCTCAGCGTCATGCCCAGGGAGTAGAGATCAAAGTTGTATTAGAGCATCACTATAGCCAACCGATCACCCTGCGCTCTGGGGACCGCGGATCCGATCCCGATGCCTACGATCGAATCAAGACTCAGGATCTTTATGATTTTATTGACCAAAATCAGGATGGCCTCCTTAGTTCCCAGGAACTGGCAACCCGAGATGCCCTGACTATTCTCGACCGAGCCCACATTGACCGTTTGGATGATACGGCTGATGGTAGCCAGGGTTCTGGGCTAATGCACCATAAGTTTATGGTAATCGATGGTCAGCGGGTGATTACCGGGTCTGCCAACTGGACCATGAGTTGTATTCATGGGGATTTCCTTTACCCTGACAGTCGCGGTAACGCTAATAATCTAGTGGTTATTAACAGTTCATCCCTGGCCCGGGTATTTCAAACCGAGTTTCACTATCTTTGGGGCGATGGACCAGGCGATCTCCCCGATAGTCGGTTTGGTTTGGCCAAACCAAACCGTCCGCCAGTGCAGGTGTCTCTACCCGGATCGGTTGTGGCGATCCAGTTTTCCCCGACTTCCCCTAACCAACTCTGGAGCCAAAGTGTTAATGGCTTAATTGCCAGAACCATCGGTGGGGCTCAGCAAAGTCTCAACCTGGCCCTGTTTGTGTTTTCTGACCAGGCTCTGAGTAATCAGCTCTGGCAGGTATCTAAAGCTGGCGTAACCATTAAAACCTTGATTGACCCGGGCTTTGCCTATCGTAGCTACAGCGAAGCTCTAGATATGTTGGGACTTGTATTACCCGACTATCGCTGCCAGTTGGAAGCAGATAACCAACCCTGGCCCCGTCCCTTGGAAACAGCGGGCATACCAACCCTGGCTAAAACCGATAAACTTCATCACAAGTTTGCCATTATGGATGGAGAGATCGTCATAACTGGATCCCAAAATTGGAGTCAGGCGGCTAACCATAGTAATGACGAAAATTTATTGATAATTCGTAGTTCCAGGGTTGCAGCCCACTACCAGCGGGAATTTGAACGTCTTTACCGTCAGGCTCATCTGGGCCTGACCCCCGAACTTCAATCGGCGATCGCCAAGCAGCGAACCCTCTGCCACCACTAAAAGTCCTGAGGAAAGTCCTCAGGACTTTCCTGATTTATATAGTTCATATATACTTATAATATTTCCTGAGGACTTTCCGGAGGATTATTATGCAATTCAACACAGACGCTATCTTTGCGGTTAAGGACCTGGGTCAGCGCTATAGTCTGGCCCGCAGCGCTGTTTATAAGCGTCTGGGGCAGTTGGGGATTTTGCCCCAACGCAGGGGTCGATATGCCTTTCTTACCCAGCAGCAATTAATCCTGATGGACGATCTGAATGTTTTTATCAGAAAGGGTGGCACGGCCATGGAGTTCCTGCGGGTGCGAGGATTGCACTGATACTGTTAGAGAAGTTGGGAGATCTAGAGCACCCTGGCTATCGCTGCTCTAATTTCCTGGCTTTGGAGCTAAATCTGTTGTCAGAACAAAAAATTAGGTCATACTAGGGAGTAATATCCTGAGGATTATCCAGAGGACGATTATGAGCCCTGGGGAAATAGACCGCTTCCCGGTCAGTAATTTAGAAGGTCGCTACAGCCTCGCCCGTAGTGCTGTGTACAAGCGTATGGAGCAGCTTGGTATCGGTCCTCAGCGGGTCGGCAAGCGGGCCTACATCACTGGCCAACAGTTAGCCTTGATGGATGATTTGCATACCTTCATCAACCAACAAGGAGGAAGTGCCGCAGAGTTTGTAGAAGCTCGCGGTCTGCTGCGATCGCCCCAAGGTGGGAATGGTAGTCGCCCTGCTGCCGGTAACTCTGGTAGTTCAGAACTCGCCAATTTTCCGGGAGATCTGGGAGGGTTGATCAGCGGTATTGTGACCGAAGTGATTACGCGCTTAGGTGGAGTACCCCAGGCCGATCCTCTAGGCTACTTTCAAATCTTGGAAACAGCGGTTCAAAAAGGCTGGCTTCTGAGCACCAGCGAGGTAGCGAAGCTTTTGGATATTTCCCAGATAGAAGTGCAGGGCTATGGAGATAGCTTCTTTGAAGCTGGCTTTATTTTTCGTCGATCAGGGTATCGGAAGAACGGAGAAGTGGCCTGGCGCGTCACTAAACGCTTAAAATGAAAAGCTATAAAAAAATTACCACATTGCTGTAACGACCCTTCCCATCCGCTAAACTAATAAAAAGGCCAGCAGGTTCAGTGCTGGCCCAGGCTACATTGAATTTACGATTATTTCCTTTGGTGATGTTGGTTTTAGCACTGGCATCACCAATTTTGGTAATGGGGGATAGGCCTTAAGCCCCTTTCCCTACCCTTACCTACTTTAGTGATGGACTGTTAACCGCTCTGGCATCGAGTTTGCCAGAGGGAGTTTAACCCACCAGTGGAGGTTCTATCTCCCTGAGCCCTTCAGTCTTAACTTAGGTTCCACTATAACATGTCCTGAGGACATTACCCAGGACAATTCCTCAGCTTCCTCAGGAAATTCCTGAGGAAGCTGAGGTTTTTTTGGCGGCGGCGGCTTTAGAGTGTTCTGTTTTCTGCGGCTAAAGTCCCAGGCTTTAGGATGTTTGTCGTTGCTGTTTGTTACAATTTGGTCATTCATTCAACAGACTGGATAGGTATCCAGTGATTTCTACCACTATCAGCGGAAAAGGGCATCATCTATGACTATGGCACCCCATCAACCTCTTCAGCCTCCTACTCCGGTTGATCGGGCTTCCTTAGAAAATATGTTCATCCCTTCTACGGCTTCTAATGCTAATTGGACTATTGAGGACAGCGAAGAACTTTATCGGATTCATAGCTGGGGAAATCCCTACTTCTCCATCAATGCCGATGGTCATTTGACGGTTTCTCCGAAGGGCGATCGGGGAGGATCCCTCGATCTGTTTGAACTGGTCCAGTCCATTCAACGCCGTAACCTCAACCTGCCCCTCTTGATTCGTTTCTCTGATATTTTGCAGGATCGCATTGAGCGTATTAATGCCTGCTTTGCCAAGGCCATTGCTCGCTATAAGTATAGCGGGGTCTATCGGGGGGTCTTTCCGGTTAAGTGCAACCAGCAACGTCAGCTTTTAGAAGATGTGGTGCGTTTTGGTAAACCCTATCAGTTTGGTCTGGAGGCTGGATCTAAGCCAGAGCTCCTGATCGCCCTGGCTACCCTGGATACCCCAGGTGCTCTGCTGATCTGTAACGGCTATAAAGACCGGGACTATATCGAAACCGCTATGCTGGGTCAACGTTTGGGTCAGCAGCCGATTATTGTGATTGAGCAAATGGCTGAGGTGGAGTTGGCCATTGCCGCCAGCCATAACCTGAAAATTCGTCCAGTGTTGGGGGTGCGAGCCAAACTCAGTACCAAGGGCAGCGGGCGTTGGGGGATTTCGGCAGGCGATCGAGCTAAGTTCGGCCTGACTGTTCCCGAAATTCTGGGCCTGGTGGATCGGCTGCGTCAGGAAGATATGCTCGATTGTCTGCAACTTCTACACTTTCATATTGGTTCCCAGATTTCCGCCATCAGTGTGGTGAAGGAAGCTCTGCGAGAAGCCAGTCGAATTTACGTTGAGTTGGCTGGCCTGGGAGCGAATATGCAATACCTGGATGTGGGAGGGGGCCTGGCCGTAGACTACGATGGTTCCCAGACTAACTTCTATGCCTCTAAGAATTATAGTACTCAGAATTATGCCAACGATGTGGTTGCTGAGGTACAAGAAGCCTGCCGGGTGAAGGGGGTGCCGGTGCCGACGCTGGTGAGTGAAAGTGGGCGAGCAATTTCATCCCATCAATCAGTTCTGGTATTTGATGTGCTGGGAATTAGCGACGCTCCCTCCCAGGAGAATGTGGAGGTACCTGGCGATACCGATCATCTGATTCTACGAGAGCTTTATGAGATTTACCAAAATCTCAATTCCAAGACAGTGCAAGAGCTTTATAACGATGCCCTGCAATTCAAAGAAGAAACCATTAGCCTTTTTAATTTTGGTTACTTGAGCCTGTCAGACCGGGCTAGGGCAGAGCGTTTATTCTGGGCCTGCTGCCGCAAAGCCTTGTCGGTCGTCAGTGATGCCGAGTATGTTCCTGAAGACATCGAGGAACTTCATCAAAGTATGGCCTCGATCTATTACATCAATCTATCGGTATTTCAGTCCATGCCCGATGCCTGGGCTATCGATCAGCTATTTCCTATTCTGCCGATTCATCGTCTCAATGAAGTTCCTTCCAGTCGAGGTACCCTGGCAGATTTGACCTGTGATAGTGATGGTAAGGTTAATCAGTTTATTGATTTGAGGGATGTCAAGCATGTCCTGGAGCTACATCCCCTAAGGCCCGGCCAACCCTACTACCTGGGCATGTTTTTGGGAGGAGCTTACCAGGAAATTATGGGTAATCTCCATAATTTGTTTGGTGATACCAATGCAGTCCATATTCATATGACCCCCAAGGGCTACCAGGTTGAGCATGTAGTCAAGGGAGATACCATGACCGAGGTGTTGGGCTATGTCCAGTACGACGCCGAGGATATGATTGAGAATATTCGGCGCCGATCGGAAATGGCTTTGCACGATAACCATATCACCCTGGAAGAATCCCAACTACTCTTGCAGCACTACGAACATAGCCTCAGTCAGTATACCTACCTGGTTTAGAGGGAGCCAAAACTCAAACAGAGATCCTGACCTGATCTGATCTAAGAGGTGAGTTGTAGGGCTGTCTCTAGATAGCCGACGGCCCCGGTGTAGACCTCTTCAGAATTTAAACTCTGTCAGTTTTGGCGGTGTCCATCAGGGCATCTCCCTTTTTCAACCACTCTCTACCTATTCTGCAGCTATGTGCCACCCCATTTACAGGCACAAATCTGCCCTGGGCTATCTATTTCTAGAGGCAGAATAGTTCCTATAGTCATAGACACCTTTGACGGGTCGGAGGCGGGTCAGAACGCCTATCTAACCCTATGAATAATTGACCATTAGGAGTCACCCCATGTTTTCTACCTGGTCTACTTCCCCTAGAATCTCGACCCAAGATGGTTCGACCCAACTGACTAATGCCGAGCTTGTCGTGTTATGTCAACAGCGATCGCAGCCAGAAGGCATGATATTTGCTGAACTATTACGACGCTATCAAGGTCATGTGGATAAGTTACTCTACCACCTGGCACCAGAGTGGTCAGACCGCTCCGATCTGGCCCAGGAAGTATGGATTCGGGTCTACCGCAATATTAAGCGACTGCAAGAACCCAGTCGGTTTAAAGGCTGGCTAGGGCGCATTACTACTAATTTGTTCTACGATGAATTGCGGCGGCGACGGTCTTCCTCGCTGGTATCCTTAGATGCTCCCCGAGCAGTAGAGGATGGGACTATGGATTGGGAATTACCCACTCCAGTACCTGGACCAGTGGACAGCCTGATGACTCAGGAGTTTTACCATCATTTCCGGAAAGCCATTGCTGAACTGCCAGAGGTCTTTCGTACAGCAATTATCCTGAGGGAAGTGGAAGGCCTTTCCTACGAGGAAATTGCGACCCATACAGGCGTTACCCTGGGAACGGTAAAATCCCGTATTGCTAGAGCCCGGCAACGCTTGCAGAGTCAACTTTTACCCTATCTGGGGAGATAGAGGGTTTAGACAATCCAGGCTGGCAGAACAATGATCAGTAAGTAAATTCCCCTAGACAATCACTACCGATCTGCCTCGACTGCCGTTATGATGAATAACGGCAGCAAAAAAGCAGGGTTAGCCATGATGGCCTAAGCTCTAAGGCTGCTTTAGGCGAAATCATTTCTCAGGTCTTGATTGACTCTATGTCCACTTCTTCCTATTCCTGTGGTGGTGTTGACTCCGCTCCTGGTAACCTTTCTAAGTCAAAATCATCATTAAGTTCATCTACGGAATTATTATCTCAACCAGACGTAATGAAACGGGACTGTTTTGAGTTACTCAGTGCCTATCTGGATGGTGAAGTAACGGCTAAAGAAAGAGCAATTGTGCAAAATTGGCTGCAAACCGATCCCTCAGTTTACTCTCTCTACAATCGATTGATGAATCTTCGCCATGGATTTCGTCAAGAAGGCTCACCCGAGCCTTCCAGGGTAGAGTTCACTATCGCTGGAGTATTCAATCGTTTGGGCTATCGGCTGCGGATGGTAACCATGGCTACCGCTGGGGTTCTTTTTCTAGCTACCCTTAATACCCTTTCTGGAGGCCTGAGCTTAAATCTGGGTTCGATCTCCCCTACGGTGCTTAGCAAGTCCCAGTCCCTTGAGGTTACCGTAGAGCAACCAGTTTTCCCAATTCCTCGGGTATCTTCTCCTTCTCCTTCAGAAAAATTACTTTCTCTCCCCGGGCAAAAGTCAACTCCCAAAAAGACCCATCCCTAGGACTATCGATAAAGTCTATTGCTCTGGCTAAAATCCTAAGGGCCAGATTGATGAATTTTTCACCCCGTTAAGCCTACCGGTTCTGCTCCAATCTGGCGATAGAGGTTTTCAAGGGCAGAAATATTAGCACTGAGGGTATAACGCTGGAGTACTCGCTCCCGTGCCTTAAGGCCTAGAAGACCGGTAATTTCTGGGTGATCACGGAAGATCGGTAAAATGGTCTGTAATTGACTGGATACCCGTTGGGTATCCAGCACAATACCGGCTCCATCGGCCAGAACTTCGCCGTCAGCCCCTGCGTCCGTCGCAATGCATGCAGTACCACAGGCCATGGCCTCTAGTAGGGATAAAGATAGCCCTTCCACCAGGGATGGCAAAATAAATCCATCCGCGCTTCGGAGTAAATCTATACGATGCTGATCATCCGCCAGATAGCCAATCCAGAGGATATCCTGGTCATCGCCATAAAATAACTTGAGAGAGGCTTCCAGGGGTCCACTACCGACAATCGCCAGTTTGCATCGAGGTCCCATATCGGCCTGACGCCATCCTCGCAGTAGGGACTCTACGTTTTTCTCTGGAGATAGGCGACCCTGGTAAACAAATAAACGATCAGCGTTTAGATCGGCTTTGGCTGTAGATGGGCCTGGAGAATAGCGTTCAGTGTCAACCCCGTTGGGAATGACTACCAGGGTATGGGCCGGGACTCCCAGCTTGATCAGTAAGTCCCGTTGCAGATCGGAAAAAACAATCACCCGATCGTAGTTGGCCAGGCAAGGGGCATAAAGCTGGTAAGTCAGGTGTTGGGTGCCTGAGGTGAGGCTGCGGACCCGGCGGTCAAAGGCTGGGTGGAAGGTGGCTACCAGGGGTAAGTTCAACTCATGACAGATTTCTGGCAGGCGAAAGTCTAAGGGAGAGAGGGTAAGAGAGGCATGGACCAAATCGGGTTGCAGACGCTTCAACGCATTGGCCAGAAGTTTACCTGACTTGAGGGAAGGAATAGTCAGAATTTGAGACTTAAATAGAAACGGCAAGGGTACTTCAGAACTATCAGGGTGCTGGTCTACCACACCCGTTTCTTGGGGTTGGGAAAAGTGCAGAAAGGTGACCCGATAACCCCGCTCTAGCAGGGCATTGGTGACTTCCCGACCGTAGGTGACATTACCACAAAACGGAGATTTCTTACCAAGCCAAGCAATATGCATTCAGTCAAACGTTTATAAATTACCGCAAGTTAGGCAGGCTACTTGAAGAAAAGTAGATGATCTAGTGGGCATATAGATTAGGGTCAGATGGCAAAGTAATTAATCATATCTATTTCACCTATCGCATAGCCGTATCGGCAATATACCAGGTTACAACTCCTCCAATCCCTACCAGGACCCCTAACCCCATAAAAACATGGGGTAGACCCAGGTGGGTTTCGACTAAACTGGCTAGGGCTAGGGGCAGGGTAAGGGCAATATTGATAAAATTATTTTGTAAGCCAAACACCTTGCCACGCATTGCTTCCGGTGTCTTTTGCTGAATTAGGGTTTGCATAGGAATACCAATCAAAGCCCCACACAGGCCAACTGTGGCGATTAAACCCATGGATAGCCACAACTTTTGGGTGGTCCAGCCCAAGGCAACTAGACTGGCAGCCATCCCCAGGGCACCCCAAAGACTGAGATAGCGTTTTAAGAATCGCTGGCCAAAGTTACCGACTAAAATCGCCCCTAGGGCTAGTCCAACTCCTCCCGCTGCCAGTAAGAAACCAAATTGGGAGGCCTTAAGGGTAGGAATTAACTCGGCCAAACGCACCGCCAGGACCGATAGGGCTGCAAATACACAGGAGAGCAAGATCAATTGGAGAACGGCAACCCTAACCTGAGCATGGCCTTTCAGGTAAGCCAGTCCTTCCCCAATATCAGCCCAAACCTGGGAAAGGTTCCGACTGCTGGCCAGAGCTTCTGGACTGGGTGCCACCAGCATCAGGCATAGCCCCGCAACCAGGTAGCTAAGTCCAACCAAGATGGCTGAGCCATTTTGATGAAATCCCAGCGTTGCCATGACCCGATCGCCCAAGGCCAGCACCGGCTCGCCCACGGCAAATCCCACAATCACTGAGGCCATCATGGTTGTGGTGTAAAGGGAATTGGCTGACAGCAGATCTCGCTGTTCTACAACAATAGGAATCATTGCCTGCTCAGCGGGAGCGAAAAACTGAGTCAGGGTGGAAATAATAAAGGTGATGGCTAGTAGCAGCCAAAAGCCCACAGGTAAACCCACCATGGGCCCCAAGCTGGCCGTTAACCACAGCGCCAGAGGTAAGATCGCCACCAATAGGCCCCGAAATAGATTGGATAGCACCAGAACTGAACGCTTGGGCCAGCGATCGACAAAGACCCCAGCCAGGGCCCCAAACAGGACCGCCGGAATGGTAAAGGCAATCATTACCGCCGCTACCCAGCCGCTAATGGTCTGACCTGGGGCCTCAAACTGCGTAGAGATGATGGCAATGATTAAAACCAGATAGACTTTATCGGACAACTGGGAAAAGAGTTGTCCCAGCCATAGGGCGACAAAATTCCGATTGCGTAGAACGGAGGCAAATCCTTCGGTTTCCAACTCTTCGCTAGCCTGCTCGGTAAGCAAGGCAGGATCACTGGTCGTAGGATCCTGACCTGATTCCGGATGTACTTCCCTAACCTGAGGGGTCTCTTGATGATCCACCTCCCTAGCCATGGTATCGGACTCAAACTCACGCAGCATGGGGGTGACAAAGAAACCTCAAAACTATCAAGCATAGTAAACTATGCTTTCCCTTAGTTTAAGCAGTAGCCAGGCAAACATCAATCAGTGCGGCAGAACGAATTGGCTGCTCAAAGTAATCTTGGGCGTAATGCCTGAGCAGCCGCTCTATTCTCGACCACAACTCCTGCCCCTGCCGGGGAACTGACTCTCGCTCCCCTGAGCCGATGGCTATGGGTGCGGTGCTGAGCAGCTCTGGTTTGCTAAGTTGCTGTAACAGAGCCACATCCACCGCTGTTAAGGGAATCAGCCCTAATCGGGAGGACGGTGCCGCAGGGTAGGTGGAACGCCCCTCGGCCAGAGATGACCGGATGGAGCCTGGATCCGGATATACTCCCCCATGACTATGGGTTTGATCCCCATCTATGGACTGTACCAGACCGCCGGCTTCTAGGCTAAAGCCTACCTGCCACTGGGGATTGAGCAGATCGGGAACGATTTTTGCCTGACTAAGACAACAGCGGTGCACTTCCGGTGCCACCCCCCCCAGGGCCAGTAGATGATATAGCCCGTGGCAAAGGGCTGCCATTAAGGCCTGGGGATGGCTGTCTTCGATGCGACTGAGATGTTCGATAAATAAATTGAACAAATCCGCCTGGGAGCATTCGCTCAGGGCCATGGACAGGACGATTTCTGCCAGGTACTGACTGACCGTTAAGCGGCCCAGGTGTTGGCTGAGGCCAGAAAAACTACGTACCGTCTCCGCCTGTACCACCTTATCCAGCCGTTTGCCCTTAACTACCAGCCAGTGATTAATCACAAATAGATCGCTGCGCCCCCCCAGACGGGACTGATGTTTGCGGGAGCCGGGGGCAACGGCTCGAATCAGACCGATCTCGGGGGTCAAAATAGTTAGGAGGCGATCGCTTTCTCCCAGGGGTACCGCCTTCAGATTAATACCGGTGACCTGGTAAGTCTGGCTCATGGGGTGGTCGCCATCTGCTGCTGAATTAAGGCGGGTCCCCGAGAAGTCCCCAGGCGGGTAGCCCCTGCCTGCACCAGGGCGATCGCCTGGTCGGGGGTACGAATGCCCCCCGAGGCCTTAATCCCCACCCGGCCCTGGGTGAGACTGTGCAGTTGTTGCACCACGGCTACGGTGGCTCCCCCCTGCCAGCCCGTACTGGTTTTTAGAAAGGCTACACCCGCATCCATACAAAGATGGGCTGCGAGGCTAATTTCATCGGGGGTTAGGAGGGAGGTTTCTAAAATGGCCTTAACTAACTGCCCGGTTTCTTCGCAGATGGTGGCCATTTCTCGATGCAGGGCATCGTGCTGCCCCGACTTTAACCAGCCCAGGTTAATCACCACATCCAACTCCGTCGCTCCGTTATCCACCGCTTCCTGGGCTTCAAATAACTTAGTGGCCGGGGTAGTTGCCCCGGTGGGAAAACCAATTACGGTGCCTACCTTGACCCGCCGCTGGTGGTGCAGTAACTCCACCGCCTGAGGCACGTGGATGGGATAGACGCACACCGAAGCAAACCCGTAGCGATCGGCCTCACCACACCACTGACGCACCTGATCGGGGGTGGCGGTGGGGGCAAGCAGAGCATGATCAATTAAGGGGGCTAGATCAATGCTCCGATCCGTAGATAGTTTTTCTCCAGCCATGGCCTATTTTCCGGGTGTCTCTGGCCTATCTTAGAACAAATAGGGATATATGGCCGTAGCCATCCATAACGGGGCGGAAAGGCGGTTTGAAAGGGCTTAATCACTGCCGATCATCACAGAATTGGAGATCCTGGGTGGCCTCACGGTGAGTCCGGCGATAGTCCGCAATCCAGTCACAGCCATCCTTCAGCAGTTGATCCAGGGATTTCACCGGCAACCATTGGCCCTTGCCGTCGGAACCCACCGCCAGCAGGTCCCCCTCGGGGCTAAAGCCCGCGTCCCAGAAGCCGGTCTCACCCCGGTACTCCGCCAGGGGATTGCCCTGGCTATCCCAGAGGCGGGCCCGTTGGTTCCAGGAGAGGGTCACCAGCAGCAGCGGTTCCCGGCTGGAGCGGGGCTGGTTAAACCGCACACTGGTGATGGGGCTACCGTGGTTAATGGGGCGATTGAGTAACTCCTGGCCTTTCAGGTTCCAGAGCTGGACCGTACCCTCCCAGGAGGCCACCGCCAGGGTTTGGCCATCGGGGCTAAACCGCAGACTGGAAATGCTCGATTCCTGTTCTGAAGGCAGCCTGGGCTGGAGGGCCATGGGGGAACGCTGAAAGATCCCCAGGATGGGTTGGCGGTCAATCAGGTAGGCATCGCCATCCCTAAACCCCACCGCCAGGTAGCGGCCGTTGGGGCTAAACTCCGCCACCGCCAGACGGGGATTGTGATCCCCCAGGCTAAAGCTCTGGGGATGCTCGAGCTGGTCTCCCTCAATGGACCAGACCGTCACCTGGCCCCGGTCTTTGCCCATGGTGGTGAGGGTGGCCAGGTGGGAGTTGTCAGTTCGAAAGTCCAGGCCAATGGCCCGTTCCCCCGATCGGGCTTGCCAGAGGGTGGGTAGTTTCTCGCCCCGCAGGTTCCAGCGCTCCGCCGTGCCATCCCTAGAAATGGAGGCTAGCTCCAGGCCATCGGGGCTAAAGAACACCTGGCCCCTGACATCCTGGGATTGGGGTACCATGGTGGCCAACTGCCTCAATCGGTTACCCTGCCGGTCCCACAGGCGGACTGTGTCATCTAGGGAGAAGGTGGCCAGCCGTTGGCCGTCGGGGCTAAAGGCTACCTGGCTAAAGGGCCAGGGGGATTTATCTTTATCAGCCCCCTGAGGAAACGGTTCCGGCTTGGGCTGGGGACCCAGATCCCAGCGGTTCAGGGTGCCGGTCTGGGTCAGGGTGGTCAGGGTGCGACGGTCTGGGGCAAAGCCCACCGCCCAGATGAAGCTATCGTGGCCCGTGAGCTTCAACTCCTCGGTGCCTGCCATGACCTTGGGGTCATCGGGGTCGGGACTGAGCCGCCAAACCCGGGCGGTGCCATCGGAGGAGCCGGTGGCCAGGTATTGACTATCTTCACTAAAGGCCAGACTTAACACATTGCTCTGGTGACCCTGAAATCGCCCTAGGGGGCGAACCCGGCCTGGTGGGGTAGATGGGAATGGGCTCCAGGGCACCAGAGCCGCCAGGTTCCAGAGGCGGGGGGTTTGATCGGAGGCGGTGGCCAGCCACTGACCGTTGGGGCTAAAGCGCAGATCCGTCACCCGGCCGATATCGCCGGTGGGTAGGGTTTGCAGGGCGGCCCGGAGGGCCCTTTCCTTCAGGGTCCAGAGGATGATGTCCCCTTCACTGGTGGCGATCGCCAGTTTCTGGCCGTCGGGGCTAAACCTGATTCGGGTAATGGTTTTCCCCAAGAAACTCTTGCTGGTCTGAGATTTACCGGCATCGACATTCCACAGTTGCACCCAGCCTTGATTAGCTCCGGCAACCGCCAGGTGGCGACCATCGGGGCTGAGGCTCAGGGTGGGAGGTCTATCCGCTTTCGGCAGGCCTACGGGGAGTTCTCGCAACCGTTGATCGCCTGCTGTCCAGACCTTAACTCGATAGCGATCGTCAACCTTGGTAACGGTGACAACTCGACT
>JBMOHM010000004.1:0-111452 GCA_049317845.1 Nodosilinea sp.
GGCAGGTTTCCTATGTAGTAATCCTATTCTTGACACAAACTACTTTACAAACCCAAAACCACTTGATGCGGCTCACCGACAAGTTACTGGCCCGCAAGCGCGCCATTGTCGAAACCGTCATTGACCAGCTCAAGAACATCTCCCAGATTGAGCATTCCAGGCATCGCAGCCCCACCAACTTCATGGTCAATGTTCTCTGTGGCTTGATTGCCTACTGCCATCAGCCCAAGAAGCCCTCACTCAATCTTGACTTCGCTCTTCCCCCCATCGGCTTAAACCGAACTCAGGTTAATCCAATCAACGGCTACATCGGTGCGACCGGGGGTGAGAGGGGTCTCAACCACCTGTACATCATGCACAAAAGCCGCGATCGGCGTTGATTCAACTACGGCACCGGTGGCCGAAAACATGCCCCACTCTAAATCAAAAAAACCATGTCCTTTGCCAAACCGTAGCCCCTCCAGGGAAACGGCCGATGCTCCCGTAACCAGTGCATCGAACTGGCCGCGCAGGGCAATTTCTGCCAGCGTAATCGGACGGCCGTAGATCTCCATTCCGTCTAGCCAGCTGGCCAAGGGCATTTCGGCCGGTGAGATCCCCTCTGGCTCTAGCAAAACAAAGCCTCGATAAATGCCATAGGTGGAAACCACAAGGGTCTTGCCGTCCCTCAGGGCCTGCTCTCGCAGAGCCGTCAAACAGTTATCGGGGGTAATAACGAGAATTTTGATAGAGCGGTAAGGTAAGAAACTGAGCTAGCGCCTCAGGTATTTGCCGCCCTTGAGCTGCATCCTTAGGGCGAAAGTTTTTTCTTGTAGCCTGGGTTTACAGTTATTCCTCGATGTCAATTACTCGGACAACCATGGGACCGATCCTTTAGGAATCCGGCGACACAGAGGAGTGGGCATCATGGTTGAACCTGGTCAGACTGGTCCGCCAGTTCTCAATCAGGGTAGGGGTCCACAACCAGCGTTGGTTCAACGTACTGACGTCTAAAAAACTGGGGTCGATGCTGGTGGTCCGCAGGAAATAGCTACGGGCCTCTTGCTGGAGTTTGCCCTGTTCAGCATCGATGGCCTGCTGACTTTGGCGTTGCCTGGCCATCGCCAGACCAGCCATGGCATTACCCGTATAGGCAGAGGCTACCTGACGCTGACCATCGGGGTCGAGGATACGCAGTTGGGCTTGATCAAGTTCTACGGCTCGAGACCAGGCTGCTATAGCCTGGTCGTCATCCCCCAGGACATAGGACGCAAAGCCCTGGGCTACCCAGGCGTCGAGAAAATCTGGCCGGGACTGGGTAGCCTGGCTCCAGGCCCGTAGGGCATCATTGGGGCTGACTTCGGTATCGCTGCGGCCACTTTGTTGCCAGGTCAGGCGGCCACGCACAAAGGCGATGTCAGGGTTATCCAGTTGCTCCGGTGGAATGGTGGCGATCGCCGCCTGGGCAGCGCTAAAGTCTCCCTGATCAAGCAACTGCTCAATTAACTGACGGGCCTGGCCCATATCCTGTCGGCTCAGGGCCTGCCGTACTCGAGTTATTGTCTCACCCTGGTCCATCCCTGATGGCGATGGAACCGGCGGCCTATTCTGGGCCGATCCGTTAGTCGTGGCGATCGGGAATGGGGGCCGCCCCACCAGAGCTAGCCCTATACCTGCCAGGGTTGCTAGCCCCACCAACCCGGCAATCAAGGCTCTTGGCGAGGATAATGGCCGACTGGGTTTGAGGGGACTGGTGGGGGAGGGATGGGTGTGTGAGCCGGGAAGAACCAAGGGCCTATCGGGGGGAGCGGCCGGATAGGCCCTTGGGCTGGAGTCCGAGGGTGGCGCTACTGTTGCTTGAACCTGGCCGCCCTCCGAGGTGGTTAGATGATCAATGACGTCACTCATGGTAGGGCCACTGCCCACCAGGGGCTCCAGGTCAGTTAACCAATCAGGGCTTTCTTCAGGTGCTACGGGCGGGGAAGAACCCGCGATCGCCTCGGCGGGGGTAAACAGATCCTGGGCCAGATCGCCAATTTCTGGATCGTTCGCATAGTCGGGTAGGAGCAGCGGTAGGTCATCAAAGCTGTCCCTAGCCTGTCCATCGCGGAGGTAAAGGTAGCCATCAAATTCTGGACGTAAATAAAGGAGGGGCAGCATCCGATCGGTGGCCGCTAACCCCTGGCGGACGCGACTGAGACACAGATCGATCGGATAGCCCTGGCGCAGGTTGCGATAGAGCAGTTGGGTAAAGGTAATGGCCACGTCGTCGGGGATCCGCTCCGCCATGGCAATTACGGCCGGTACTCCCCGATTGACCAGGGCCTGTACCAGGTTTTGTTCGCGCCACCCCCCCTGATCAGGGGTATAGGCTCCCCGGCAGGAGTTAAATACCGCCAGCCAGATACCATTATTGACCAGCAGACCGGCCAGGTCTTCGCCACTGAGAATTTCGGTGAGGCCAGTTTGAGGATTGACCAGAAATAGGTCACCGCCCGTTTCACTGACATCGCTGTGGCCAGCATAGTGCAGCATCTGAAAGTGACCCTGTTCTAAGGCCTGGACCAATTCGGTGCGACCTGGTTGCTGCAGCAGGGTGAGGTGGATGGTGAGGGGTTGGCCCAGGCTAAGGCCGGTAAAGCGAGGGGGACTCTGGATCGGAGTGACCAGGTTGGGCGATCGCAGTTCAGTCTGAAGGTAGGCAATTTCTCGACTGAGAGCCAGGCGCTCCTGATCTTCGGGAGCTGAGACCACCACCAGCACATTTAAGGGAGCAGTAGCCGCCGCCGGGGGGGGAAATACCGCCAGACTTGTGGCGTTTTGGGTATAAACACAACGACACAGAGTAACATCCATGCCCGTAGCCAGAGGGCGATCGTCACCGTAAAGTAATTCCCAGGGCAGACGTTGCAGGCGACTGTCTTTGAATCCTAGCCGTAACCGCAGGGGCTGCTGCCGATTTTGGGCTACCCCCTGAGCCGCCAGCCAGCTATCGCGCAGTTGCTCCTGGAACAGATGCTGGTAGAGGTCTTGGCCTAACTTCAGGGCCGCCCCTGGTCTAGCCTGACCGGTAGTTTCCCCCGCTTCACTGGCAGAGGCGGCTAATAATCGTTGTAAAGGATCCTGAGCCAATTGGGTTGTTTCCATCAGCCACCGTTCAACCGGCCAAACGACCTGGGTTTCGGCCAGCGGCACCCCCTTGGCCACAGTCTCGGTCCGCAGTAAATAGCTATCCTGGTTAACCGATCCCCTCAAGGGAGTAATGGAAATCTGAAATTCTTGAATCACAGGCATGGAATTAGCGGCTTTCTTAACCTTGGCTTGGCCCTGGGGGCTTAATAGTCAGATTTTTCTCAACCTGAGAGGCTAATATAACTATATCTTTCGCCCCGGTGAGGTTTTTTCCGGAAGGAAGGGAATTTTTTGCAGTTTTTTCGTCTCCCAGGTCAGTCCCCCTCCCCCTCCCCCTTCCGGCTGAGCCGGTGGAGATGGGGTGATCTGGTTCTCCCCCTAGCCCTGGTGGGGATCGCCCTGGGCACAGCTACCGGTATCAGGGCTGAAGTTATTTCCGTCGGTGCCAATGGACTGGATCTGCCTCCCCTTTCCTCCCCCGATCAGGATCGCTTGGAGGGATTATTAGGGGTCCAACGTCCACAAATCTTAAGTACCCTTAGTCCCGATGGCACCACCCTGGTGGTCGCTTTGGCCAGTGCCCTAGAACCCGATAATCGCACCCTCTATTTCCTGAATATCATCACCGGGGAAATGAGTCCCGCCCCGTCTTTACAGAGCGATCTGTTGGCCCCTGATTTGCCCTTGCAGTGGATTGATAATGACACCGTTCGCTTTGTGCAGCAGGATGCCTTTGGCCCCTGGGAGATTCTGGCGGTTAATCGCAAGGCTGGGGTAGTTTCCCGTACCCAGATCTACCCAGCCCAGGAAGAGTCGGGAGAAATTCTGGGGATCTCGCCTGACTTTTCGAAGGTATTAATTCGTCTCTACGAAGGGGACTCGGACGGACTCTATACGATCTTTCTGCCTTCCCTGAAACGTCTAGAGATAGGTCGCATTCCCCGTAATTTGAGTTTACAGCCGCCTTCCTGGTCCGCTGATGGTAGACGCCTAGCTCTGGTAATCGCGGCTGCTACGGAAAATCATCGTTACGATCGTAGCCCCACCAGCCCCAGTTTGGCTGATCCTACCATTCAGGATGCCCTGGGGCGGCTACCCCCCGCCCACAACCCCCTGGCCCAGCAAAGTGCAGTGCGGGTGTTTGATTTTTCCCAGACCCAGATCCAGCAATTTGAACTGAATCCCAGCAGCACCGGTGGAGACAGTCTGGGGGCGGCCAACCTGAGTCAGGATGGCCGTCACCTGCTGGTTAAACTCCTTCACCCGGCTCGGGTCGCGGGTCGTCCCTATCCCATTTACGGCTTTCCTGAGTCGGCCTACTATCAGGTCTACGATCGCAACGGTAAGCTGGAGTCCACCATCAAGGTTCCTGCCCTACAGGGTCCCCAGGAGTCAACCGGCCAGTTTCTAGATAGCGATCGCCTGCTATTTTGGGCTAGCATCGGCAGCGATCGTCACCTATTTGTTTACCACCTGAGCACTCAGGATTTTAGACCCCTACCCATGCCCTCCGGCACGGTCGATCCCCAATCCCTTACCCTTAGCACCGATGGCAAGAGCCTGATCTATAGCTTTTCATCCATCACCCAGCCTCCCGAACTCTATCGGCAGCCTACCAGTGGCGATGCCCCGCCCCGACCGCTGACAACCATTAATGCCGATGTGGCTTCCCTTAACCAGGTACGTCTGGATCAGGTCAGCTTCCCCACCAGTCAGGGGGTACGCCAGGGGTTTCTGATCCAACCCAAAGATAGCGCCTTCCCCCCCCCAGCCGGGCCAGTGGTGTTTTGGCAAGAGGGGGGACCGGGCTTTTCGATGGGCAATGAGTTTGCGGCTACGGTGGAAATGCCCTTTAATCTCCTGCCTAACTTTGGCCTACCTGTGCTGGTGGTACCTCTATCGGGACGGGAAGGATTTGGCCCAGAATTCTATCGTCGCCAGGCTGACGGTCACAACTTTGGTGTTATCGACCTGGATGAAGGCCGAGAGGTCATAGATCAAATGGTACGGCGGGGTTGGGCTAGTCGCGAGCGGGTAGGGGTGACGGGATGCTCCTACGGTGGTTACTATACGGCCCAGATGATCACTCTCTTTCCCCGACTGTTTGCGGCCGCCAATCCCCAGTGTTCCCTGCTAGATACCTTGACTGAATGGCAACTGGGCTATGGAGCGCTGTTATCCTACCTGTTGGGCCAAACCCCGATGGAAAACCCCCAACGCTACCAGCGCCTTTCTCCCCTCTACAACGCTACGGCCATTCGTACTCCTACCCTGCTATTCCACGGCACCCAAGATTTTCTGCCCATAGCGATGGTTCGTAATTTCCATGATGTCATTGCCGCCTCTAGGGTACCTGTCACCCTCTATGAATTTGAGGAAACAGGCCATGCCTTAACTAACCCGCTTTACCAACGGTTGGCGGCCCAAATCCAACTGGAATTCTTTCGCCATTACCTGGCCGGTCCCCCAAGCAGCAAAACTCAGTAGAATTTTCAGCCCTTACCCAGCCCCCTAGCCGTTGCCCCCAGTAGGGGTATAGCCATAGCCACGGGTGGGAAAGGGGAGTTGGAACGGTATGCCATCAAAGGGGTCGAAGCCTTCCAACACCCCTGGCAGCGAGGCAGAAGGCCTATCCACCTGCGCCTTCTCTCCTAATCCGGGACAGGCCTGTCAATGACGTGACAGGAAATTGACCGCTCTACTCGGGTCTGCGGATTCTGGCCAAAGCTATAAATCAACCCGATTAAAACTGCTTGCTTACCATTAAATGACACCTTAAAACGAATTATTTCGATAAGTTCAAGAAATTACATCTACGTTGATTTTCATGCATAACTTTAGGTTATGAATCTATACAGATCTTCCAAAATTAAACTTATCCAATCGCTGGTAGTATGCTAAAGCATAGGGTAATGAAAAATACCTAGAGTGTTTGCGGAACAACCATTTTAAGGGTTGTTTTTGCTTTGTTTCAGTCTCATTTCGTGAGCATCTGGTAGTGCTTTAGCTCAGCGAGGTTCCCTTGCTAGTAAGGGAACGTTTTTGTTGTGGGCAGCTCTCTAGAAAATCACTCGAGAGATGTTTTAGATTCACAGGAAGGGAGATATGTCTTACTCTCAGACAACGACTCAGTCAAAATCTGGATACAGCGCCGGGGTTAAGGACTACAAGTTGACCTATTACACCCCGGACTACACCCCTAAAGATACGGATATTCTAGCGGCATTCCGCATGACCCCCCAGCCAGGCGTACCTCCTGAAGAGTGCGCTGCAGCGGTGGCGGCGGAATCCTCCACCGGTACCTGGACCACGGTGTGGACTGACCTGTTAACCGATATGGATCGGTACAAAGGTCGTTGCTACGACATCGAGCCCGTGCCCGGTGAAGATAATCAGTATATTTGCTACGTAGCCTACCCCCTCGATCTGTTTGAAGAGGGATCGGTCACTAACCTGCTAACCTCCCTGGTGGGTAACGTGTTTGGGTTTAAGGCCCTGCGCGCCCTGCGGTTAGAGGATCTGCGCATTCCCGTGGCCTACCTGAAGACCTTCCAGGGCCCTCCCCACGGTATTCAGGTAGAACGCGATCGCCTCAACAAGTATGGCCGTCCCCTGCTGGGTTGTACCATCAAGCCCAAACTGGGTCTGTCGGCTAAAAACTATGGCCGGGCGGTTTACGAAGCCCTGCGCGGTGGTCTCGACTTCACCAAGGATGACGAAAACATCAACTCCCAGCCCTTCCAACGCTGGCGCGATCGCTTCCTGTTTGTGGCCGACGCCATCCACAAGGCTCAGGCAGAAACCGGTGAAATCAAGGGACACTACCTCAACGTCACCGCCTCCACCTGCGAAGAAATGCTGAAGCGGGCTGAGTACGCTAAGGAACTCAACATGCCCATCATCATGCATGACTTCCTCACCGCTGGCTTCACCGCCAACACCACCCTGTCCCACTGGTGTCGCGATAATGGGGTGCTGCTTCACATTCACCGCGCTATGCACGCGGTCATTGACCGGCAAAAGAACCACGGTATCCACTTCCGCGTACTGGCCAAGTGTCTGCGTATGTCGGGTGGCGACCATATTCACACTGGTACGGTGGTAGGTAAGCTGGAGGGCGATCGGGCCGGTACCCTGGGCTTCGTTGACCTGCTGCGGGAAAACTACGTCGAACAAGACAAGTCTCGTGGTGTTTACTTCACCCAAGACTGGGCGGCTATGGGCGGTGTCATGGCCGTTGCTTCCGGTGGTATCCACGTTTGGCACATGCCCGCCCTGGTGGAAATCTTCGGTGATGACTCAGTGCTGCAATTTGGTGGTGGCACCCTGGGTCACCCCTGGGGGAATGCTCCTGGCGCTACCGCTAACCGGGTTGCCCTAGAAGCCTGTGTTCAGGCCCGTAACGAAGGCCGTAACCTGACCCGAGAAGGGGGCGACATTATCCGGGAAGCCTGCAAGTGGTCCCCCGAACTGGCTGCCGCCTGCGAACTGTGGAAGGAAATTAAGTTCGAATTTGACACCGTTGATACCCTCTAAGGGGTGAGGGAGATATACCCTACCTCCCCAGGTTAGAGCCAGTGGATTGGGGCCGTAACTCCCAGGAAATCTGTGGAGTTGCGGTATAGGCTACCAAATCTATGGAGATTTCGGACTTAAATCGGTTTACCTACCTCCGGGTGGGTTGCGGTTAAGTCTTTGAGATGTACCGATGGACTTTAAGCAAGCGGCTAAAGACACCGCCAGGGTGATCACTAGCTACCTGACCTTTCAGGCTGTGAAAACGGTACTGGGTCAGCTTAAGGAAACCAATCCCGCTGAAGCCTACTGGCTCAACACCTTTTCTACTCAGGCGGCGTTGCAGGATGGCGAAACCTATCTGAAGACCCTGCTTCAGGAACGGGCCGATCTGGCCATGCGAATTATGACGGTGCGGCAACATATTGCCGAAGATATCTGTGAATTTCTACCGGAAATGGTGGTCACCAGTATCCAGCAAGCCAATATGAACCATCGCCGCCAGCACCTGGAGCGGATTACCCGCTTAGGAGAGGTAGACCACGCTCTGGAAGTAGAACCTGATGTCCCTCAGGATTCCCAGGCTAGTTCCAGCCCCTCTCCCCCTGATCAATCTGACTGATAGGGCCGCACCGTTTAGTTCAGCCTATTCAGTCCCGACTCCGCTGCTATGTACTGCCGGTACATGGCACCCCTACTGATTTATCCAAGCGAGGAACCATGAAAACTCTGCCTAAAGAGCGTCGTTTTGAGACCCTGTCCTATCTGCCGGCTTTGACCGACGCGCAGATTGAGAAGCAAATTGCCTATATTTTGAGCATGGGCTACATTCCCGCAGTTGAGTTCAACGAAAACTCTGACCCCGAAGTTTACTACTGGACCATGTGGAAACTGCCTCTATTTAACGCCAAATCCACCCAGGAAGTGCTGAGTGAGGTGCAGGCCTGCCGTTCGGAATACTCTAACTTTTACATCCGGGTAGTAGGTTTTGACAATGTTAAACAGTGTCAAGTCCTCAGCTTCATTGTGCACAAGCCAGGCGCCAGCAGCACCAGTACCTATCGGTACTAAGGTCCAGCGTAGCCCCTGTCACTAGTAACGGGGCAGAGCCATGCTGACCCAAGCCCTAGGGCAACCTATAGGGTATAACCAGGGCTAGGAAGTTAACTTCCTAGCCCTGGTTTTTTGTAGCGCTAGCCCTGGGGCTAGGAACCCATGAATCCTGCTATAGTTCGATCTTCCCGTCTTCCTTAGAATTTCCATTACCTTGTCTTAAGCCAGGCTTTACACAACCATCTGATACTGGACCCTAGCACAGTGGATCCGCCGTTTCTTAAGTGGTGGATCCTCACAACTCCGTAATCTGATTAAGGACCCAACCTACAGATGAGCTTAAACCGTAGACAAGTATTACTCTTTTTTGGTGCGACTGCCGGTACGGTCGCCCTAGGATCCTTGCCTGGCCAATCCGGTAATCCCTTGGGTATGGGTGCAGCGGAAGCTGCTGCCAGTGCTGAACTGGCGTTTAAGCCGGTTAAGTTACCTATGCCCATTACCTCAGCGGGTATTGGTACTGATCGACAGGTCAGTGAATACGCCACCTTTAAGCTTATGGACGATCTGGTGTTACCCCCAGGCTATACCTACAATGTCATTGCTGCTTGGGGAGAGGCGGTAGGCGATTCCCGTTTCGGCTATAACAACGATTACCTCTCCTATGTGGAAACTGCTCCAGGGCAGGGCTATCTGGGGGTCAACTTTGAATATGTTAGTGCCTCTACCTGGATGGCTACCTATACTGAGGTATTGGGCAAAACCTTACCCTTTGAAGCAGTGAAGGCGGCGGTCAAGGCGGCAGGGGATGACGGTATCGACGCTTACAGCTTACCCGATGGGGACCCTCTCAAGGCTCAAATTCAGGCGATCGCCCAAGAAGCGTTGATTGACATGGGCATTGGGGTGATTTCGGTACGTAAAGCTGCCGATGGTAGCTGGGAGCGTACCAAGGGAAGTAGCGATCGCCGCATCACGGGTATTTCTGGTCTTAAGGATGGTCGTTACCTGAAATCCACTGGACCGGCGACGGCGGTATTTCGTAGGAGCAGTGGTACAGGATATATCGACAAGCTGGGCGATCGCATCATTGGTACCTTTAACAATTGCTCCGGTGGCACCACCCCCTGGGGCACCCTGTTAAGCGCCGAGGAGAACTACCAGTCCTTTGTACCAGAGGGAGTTCATGCCGATGGCAGCTCCCTTAATCCAGCCAAAAAAACCTTTAAGCTAGAACCGGATGATATGGCGGGACTGGGTAGCGCCCTTGGCCTGGCGGGTAATAAATACGGTTGGGTCGTAGAGGTAGACCCCGCCAACCTCAAGGACTACGGCACCAAGCATACCTGGTTGGGGCGGTTCCGCCATGAGGCTGTAGCGATTCGAGCGGTGGCCAATCAAAAGCTGGCCCTGTATTCTGGCTGCGATCGCCGAGGGGGACACCTCTACAAATTTGCCAGTAGCGCGACGGTCAAAAACCCCAAGGACAAAGCTAATTCCCGTCTATTAGAGGATGGCATGCTCTACGCTGCCAAGTTTAACCCTGACGGCACCGGTCGCTGGATTGCCCTCAAAGCCGATACCCCGGTCAATCCCGATCTGCCGAGCCAGGTGGTAGGGGGCATGGTGACCCTGCCCAAACGACCTGACGGGGGGGTGATGAAGGTGGATAGCGATGATAAAATTGCCGCCTTTAAGGCCCAGTTTAAGACCCTGGGGGATCTCTATACCGGTAATGGCACGGAGCAGCAAGGAGCGATTCTAATTGATGCCCACTTCGCCGCCAATGCGGCAGGGGCTACCCATACTGCTCGTCCAGAGGATACGGATATCGCCCCAGACGGCACCCTGTTTATTACCTTTACCTCCGGTAGCTCCAGCGGTAGTGACGGTGGCCCCAATCAGGCCATCTTCAAAGGTCCCAAGGGAGAAACGCCCTATGAGTACGGCTGGATCGTGAAGCTGATTGAAGAGGGTAAAAATGCCGGGGCGATGAGCTTCCGCTGGGAAGTTCTCCACGTGGGAGGTGAACCCGCTGAAGGTGGTCTAGGCTTTGCCAACCCTGACAACCTGGAGGTTGATGCCAGGGGGAATCTCTGGATGGTAACGGATATGTCTTCGGACAAACTCAACAAGGCCATTCCCAGTCGAGTTGACAAGGAAGGTAAGGCCGTCAGTCAGTCTAACCTCCGGGGGCTGTTTGGCAACAACTCCATCTGGTATATGCCGCTCCATGGCAAGGATGCCGGTAGATCCTTCGTCTTTGGCTATGGTCCGATGGACTCAGAGATGACTGGTCCTTTTATGACCCAGGATATGAAAACCCTATTCATCTCGGCCCAACATCCTGGAGAGGTGAATGGTGTACGTAAGGACATGGCCTCAGAGAACCGCTCCTTTGCCATGAAAACCACCGACGGCAAAGAGTTTGTCCAGGAACGTCAGGTACCGGTTGGGTCTAACTGGCCCGCTAAGACCGCCAACGCCGCTCCCCGCCCGGCGGTAGTCGCCATTCGTCGTCTGGATGGCAAGCCCCTGGCGTAGTTGGGAGTTCTCCCCAAAAAATTGGAGTCGGAAGATTGACTTGATTCTGGCTCCAAAGGCTATTGCTTAAGAGGGTTGGGGCAAACCTGGGTTAAAGTCCCAACCCTTTTTTGCTACGTTTCAACTGTTTATAGAGGCCCCTGATTTGTTGATAGGCATCTTCAGGGGAGAGTTTACCGCCGGTTTGCAACCCAGAAATATAGTTAACCCGGTGGGCAAACTCCTGCAAGTTGGCATTGAAGGTAATACTTTGGGGTGAAAACTGGCCGTAGTAGCGGCTACGAGGGCAGAGAAAACCGTCTAGATCTGGGCGATCCGGGGATGAGCTGGAATCGGTCACGGCGGTGTCCTTAATCTCTTCTTAGGGAAATTATAATTTTCCCTTAATTATAGTCAAGCTGGTGGTAGAGCCAAGGTCCTACGGTCTTGACATAACTCCAGATTATCCGGCCGCAGCCATGGACCCGAAAACCTGGGGTAGGTCGTTTTCCATTAGCCAATTATGCAAATCCGTGAGGCTGCGATCGCGGTATTCACCGTAGCGTTCCCGCTTATTCCGGATCTTCTCCGATAGGGGAGGGAAAATACCAAAGTTAGGGGGCATGGGTTGAAAGTGTTTAGCCTCTGAGGAGCTAATGAAGTGAAATAGGGCCCCCATCATCGTGGTGGGAGGTAGGCTCAGGGGAGCCCGACCCAGGGCCAGGCGGGCTGCATTGGTCCCCGCTAACCAGCCCCCGGCCACCGCTGCCCCATAGCCCTCTGTACCGATCAACTGCCCTGCCGCCAGCAGGTTAGGGCGGTTTTTGAACTGAAGAGTGGCTTCCAGGAGCTGGGGAGCATTCAAAAAGGTATTGCGGTGCATTACCCCCATCCGCACAAACTCGGCATTTTGCAGGCCCGGGATCAGGCGAAATACGCGCTGTTGTTCACCCCAACGTAGGTTAGTTTGAAACCCTACCATATTCCAGAGCTGACCATGGCGGTCTTCCTGGCGTAGCTGGACCACGGCATAGGGTCGATGGGACCGGTTCGCAGGGTCTTGAAAGTCTCCCAGACGGCTGTCAAACAGCCCTACCGGCTTCAGGGGACCATAGCGCATGGTATCTTCTCCCCGTCGAGCCATTTCTTCGATCGGCAGGCAGGCTTCAAAGAATTTAGCGGTTTCCCGTTCAAACTCTTTTAATTCGGCCTGCTCAGCCTGACAAAGGGCGGTGCGAAACTGTTGGTACTGTTGCCGATCCATGGGGCAATTTAAATAGGCGGCCTCACCGCGATCGTAGCGGGAAGCCATAAAGGCAACGGTGCGATCAATGCTGTCTCCCACCACGATCGGACTGGCGGCGTCAAAGAAGCTCATATAGGCTTCGCCGGTAAAGTCTTGCAGGTCTGCCGCCAGGGCGGTGCTGGTCAGGGGGCCAGTAGTCAGGACAACAATGCCAGAGGAGGGAATCTGGGTGACTTCCTGACGACGTAACTCAATTAGGGGATGGCGATCCAGGGTGAGGGTCAGATCACGGCTGAAGAGAGCCCGATCTACCGCCAGGGCTCCTCCAGCCGGTACCTGATGGTGATCGGCCTTGCCAATCACCACCGATTGAAGACGTCGTAGTTCCTCCTGCAGCAAACCCGAAGCCCGATCGCTGGCCTGGGCCCCAAAGGAATTGCTACAAACCAACTCTGCCAGTTCTTCGCTGTGGTGGGCCGGAGATGGGGTGAGGGGACGCATTTCCCAGAGGATAACGGGCAAACCCGCCTGGGCTATCTGCCAGGCCGCTTCGGTGCCCGCTAGACCACCGCCAATCACCTGAATCGGATCGGTTTGATTTGCCATGATTGGTTAAAGCACTTTAGCTTTGAGTAAAGCCCCTGGCAGGGTAATCAATTTTCGCCAGGAAGGGACGTAGGCTCGACGATTAAACACATCGTAGCCATTTTGTTCAATCACATCGAGAATTTGCTTATAGAGATCGAGGGCAGACCAAACCGGCCAGCGAGCGTCAGGGCTGAGCAAGCTAATACCGGCCTCGGCAGATCGGTAGAACTGTCGGGCTCGCTCAATTTCAAAGGCCATTAATCCCCGCCAGCGATCGTCGATAACCCCTGCCATTAAATCCGCCTCACTATAGTTAAAGCGGTTCAGATCCTCTAGGGGCAGGTAGATTCTACCCCGTCGGGCATCTTCCCCCACATCGCGCAAAATATTTGTGAGTTGGTTAGCGATCCCCAGGGCGATCGCTTCCTGGGTGGGATCGAGGGTACGGTTTTTACACCAGGGCGCGGTTTTTAACTGGGGATCAACTCCCATCACCGTGGTGGACATCAGACCAACGGTGCCGGCGACCCGATAACAGTACAGCTCCAGCTCTTCAAAGGTATCGTAGCGACAGCGACGCAGGTCCATTCTCTGGCCCGCAATCATATCCTTAAAGGGCTGAATGTCGAGGGGAAAATGTTCCAGTGTATCCACCAGGGCCACATCCTCATCATCCACCGGACAACCCGAGAAGAGGGACTCTAGTTGAGCTTCCCAGCGATCGAGGGTAGCCTCACTGGTGAACTGGGCTTGGGGGCCATCTACTAATTCGTCGGTTCGGCGGCACCAGAGATAGATAGCCCAAATGGCCCGCCGCTTAGCCGGGGCCATGAGCAGGGTGCCCATGTAAAAAGTCTTGGAATACTTAGCCGTTACCTGACGACATAATTCATAGGCCTCCTCAACCGAGGAGAAAGCTTGGCCGGAGACAGAATCAGTCAATTGCAGCATTAATATTCCAAACCTAAGAAGGTAAACCTTAAGTCGACCAGAGGTGCATTTACCTAAACTAGACTCTCACAACTGCACTCGCTTTCGACAAAACTAGTCAAACCGATAGAATGGGAGCATAGGTGCGACTGGCGCCATTGAGAACAAGACACCGAGTAAATCTCTGGGCCTTAGCCCATAGGAAACGGCCTGGCGACGGCTATATGGCTTTCCATTATATGTTACAGACTGTAACATTTACCTTGGAGATTTTAATAGCCTCTGCTGTCATAAAGCTATACCGATATCCGTTTATTTATATGATTTGTGGGGCCTTGCTATTCTGTCATAGCTATTCCTACTAGTTTCTACCGGATTATCTTAATCAATCACCCTCACCAGGAGCCTTGCTTGTGCCTGAAACCAACTTCGATTTTCTGGTTAAGTCCGATCCTTTGCTAGCAAAGATTCTGCAGCAGGAACTGCAGCGCCAGCGCGACCATTTGGAATTGATCGCTAGCGAAAACTTTACCTCGGCTGCCGTGATGGCGGCCCAGGGGTCTGTACTTACCAATAAGTATGCTGAGGGTCTTCCCTACAAACGTTATTACGGTGGTTGTGGGTTTGTAGACGAGGCAGAACAGTTAGCTATTGATCGGGCCAAACAATTGTTTGGTGCCGCCCATGCCAATGTTCAGCCCCACTCTGGAGCCCAAGCCAACTTTGCGGTTTTTCTGGCCCTTCTCCAACCTGGCGACACCATTATGGGGATGGATTTATCCCATGGGGGCCACCTTACTCACGGTTCTCCTGTAAACGTTTCCGGTAAGTGGTTTAAGGTCTGTCAGTATGGGGTAGGCCGTGAGACTGAGCAGCTTGACTTCGATCAAATTCGCGCCCTGGCCCTTGAACATCGTCCCAAGCTGATTATTTGTGGGTATTCAGCCTATCCTCGCCAGATTGACTTCAGCCAGTTTCGGGCGATCGCCGATGAGGTGGGGGCCTACTTAATGGCAGACATCGCCCATATCGCCGGTTTAGTTGCCACCGGGTTACACCCCAACCCATTACCCCTTTGCGATGTCGTCACCACCACTACCCATAAAACCCTGCGGGGACCCCGGGGAGGACTGATTTTGACCCGCGATGGGGATTTAGGTAAGCAATTTGATAAGGCGGTCTTCCCTGGTACCCAGGGTGGTCCTCTCGAGCATGTGATTGCAGCCAAGGCCGTTGCCTTTGGAGAAGCCCTACGACCTGAGTTTCGTACCTACTCGGCCCAAGTCATTGAAAACGCCCAGGCTCTCGCCAGTCAGCTCCAGGCGCGGGGCTTTAAAATAGTTTCCAACGGTACCGATAACCATCTGGTGTTGGTGGACCTGCGCTCCATTGGTATGACCGGTAAACAGGCTGACCAACTGGTGAGCACCGTTAACATTACGGCCAATAAGAACACCGTACCCTACGATCCTGAATCGCCCTTCGTGACCAGTGGGCTGCGCTTGGGTTCACCGGCTATGACCACTCGGGGTATGGGTAGCCAGGAGTTTATGGTTATTGCCGATATCATTGCCGATCGACTCCTCAACCCCCAAGATGGAGCAATGGAAAAGCAATGTTTGAAGCGAGTAGCTTCTCTCTGTGAGAATTTCCCCCTCTATCCCCATTTAAGCGGTCTGGTTCCTGCCCTGGTCTAAGTAAGGTGCGGGATGGTTTATTAAGAACTATCCCTGGAGAATTTCAATCTCCATGAGCTCTATAGGATATGGGCCGTAGCTCCATGTAAGGGTGCAGAGGCGAGCCAGAACACCTACCCAGTGGGCGCTTTTACGATTCACCTGGTCCTAGGGGTTCTGGCCAAAGCTGAACTTTGGGGCTTGTAAACCTTTTCTTATCGGATTTCAGTGGTGCGGCAAGGCTCCTGGCGCGAATGGTTAGAATTTAGGGTTTACCGCCTTGATCATCTGTCATAATCTGCATGGGGTTTGGCCTCGTTTACAGATGGTCCGATCGGCGGGTTGACTTAACGTTACTGATCCCAGGCTTAACCTGAGCCAAGGTTTAGGGTCAGCACTTTTATAGATGCAACCCTCCATGCTATCGGCTCACCTGGCAGCGATCCAAGTCGTCATATCAGGGTTTCTCCAGGTAGGAGTTCAGATGCCATTTCATCTGCATCATTTTTTCGCTTTCCTCATCTCTGCCGGGGTTGTGCTTTTAACCACCCCTATTGTTCGCCGTATAGGCCTTCAAAGTGGCCAGGTGGATATGCCAGGGGGACGAAAAGTCCATCAAAAACCCATGGTGCGACTGGGGGGAGTATCCATTTTTCTGGGTACCTTTATAGCTCTACTGGTTGTTTGGTTTAGCGGAGGCTTTCTTGATAGTGCGGGGCATCATCTAGCGCCTCCAGAGGAGTATCAAATTTGGGGCGTTACCATTGGTGGGCTAGCCTTTTTCCTGATTGGCCTAACCGATGATTTATTTGGCCTTTCTCCCTTGACCCGACTGGTTATGCAGTCGGTGGTGGCAGCCCTGGCCTGGCAGGTGGGGGTCAGCATTAATTTCCTAACCATTCCCTTCTATGGACTAGTTTCCCTGCCCGCTGTGATTAGTTTGCCAATTACTGTCATCTGGCTGGTGGGTATGGCTAACGCCATCAACTGGATTGATGGGCTTGATGGCCTGGCCGCTGGGGTTTCGGGGATTGCTGCTGCGATTATGTTGGTGGTTTGCCTGTTTATGAACCAACCCGCCGCCGCCGTGATTGCCGCCGCCCTGGCAGGGGGTGCCCTGGGTTTTCTGCGCTACAATTTCAATCCGGCAAAAATCTTTATGGGGGATGGCGGCGCCTATTTTATGGGCTTTACCCTGGCTGGAGTGGGGGTAATTGGGCTGGTTAAGATTGTCACCACCGCCGCCGTACTGCTACCCTACCTGATTTTGGCGGTGCCGATTTTAGATATGTCGGCGGTAATCGTAGATCGGATTCGTTCCGGCAAGTCCCCCTTTGTGGCTGACAAGCGCCATCTCCATCATCGACTACTTAATGCCGGTTTATCCCACCGGGTGACTGTGGTCTTTATTTATATTTTGACCCTCTGGGTAGGTAGCCTGGCTTTGGCCTTCTCTGGCATTCCCAGCGGTGTTGCCTATGCTTTGGGTGCTACTGCCTTGCTAAGTTATGTTGGTTGGCGGTTACGGCAGCAAACTCGTTAAATTGTCCTTAGTGCTTAATCATTGCCGTAGGGGTACCCATACGTCTGACTAAACTTTTTAGCTAGAAATATGTGGATAGTTTCCGTTACCGCTCCTGCCCTATAGAGGGGGATAACGGTTAAGGGCTGGATTTCCTCAAATAGGGGACGGTACTGATCGATAATTTCGGGCTGGGTGGCAAAGCGTTCCAGGGTCATAAATAGGGCATCTTTGCCCAACCACTGGTTTTGGTTAAACCAGAAGGCAAACCCCCTCGGGTCCTGACTAAAGGCTGTCACGGGTATAGGGGCTAGGGGATGGAGGGCCATATCCAGGTATCCGCCCAGGTAGTATTGGTTGGTAAAAACAAAACCGATCCCAGGCAAAACTTTTTGGACGGCAGGATGGTCTTGCAGCGATCGCCTCAGTTGGAGAATATCCAGTAATTCTGTAGAGCCATCCTGTTTTACAGGCACTAACCCCGCCCAGGGAACATAGGAGTTGGGCTTTTGAAATAACCCTTGATTGATGTGAAGTAAGGCCAGAAGTGAGAGTAGGGCAAGGAAACATCCCGATCCCCATAGCCAGCGGCGTACCCAGCCAGGCCGTTGCTGTTGCCAGGCCACAGCTTGAGCCCCCAGCAAAACGGTGGCACCCCAATAGCCCGGTGCTGGCCAGGCAGGGAAGACCTGTTGTTTACCCCCCAAAACGGTAAACAACAGCATAATGGGCAAAGATAGCCAGAGTAACAGGGCTAGGGGATAGGATTGCTGGCTACCCTGGGAACGGAAAGTAGCCGCCAGCAGCCTTCCCGTCCTATCCATCACCACCCACCAGAGGGGTAGGCCAAAGAGGGGAAACAGGTAGACATTGGAGACTAACCAGTAGACCAGCATTTGCAGCAGGTTGAAATGACTGTTACTGCTATCCCTATCGAACCGCATACCTAACTGAAACCGAAAGGAAATCCAGTCATGCTGACTGTTCCAATACCACAGGGGAAAGAGACTGAGAATAAATACAGCCAGGGCCGCTAAAACCCAGGGAGATAGCAGAGCCCGGCGATAGGGCCGACAACTGAGACAAAACCCCACCAGACTAATTCCCAGGATAAATCCATGGTATTTACTCAGACAGGCCAAGCCCACCACCAATCCCAGCAGGGCAATGCGCCAGGAAGGGGTGTAGGGCCGCCAATCTGTTGCTGCGCCAGACCGGGGAAAAAACTCCTGCAGGGCTACTAATAGGGTGGCGCTCCAGAACAGAATTAGGCCATTGTCGGGGGAGGTTAAGATGCCGAAGCCAATGGTAAATAGGGGGATCAGGCTGGCCAGGGTGAGGGTGACCTGGCCTACAGCGAGGGAATAAAGGTGGCTAGCTGACCGACATAGCAGGACTAAGCTAATACTGTAGAGCCCCAGAGCCCCCAGGCGGATAGTTAGGGGAGAAATGATCCCCGTTAGCCACCAGCCGACTCCGGTGACCAGGGCTACCATGGTGGGATGATCAAAGTAGCTCCAGTGTAGGTAACGGCTATAGAGATAGTAGTAGGCTTCATCAAAACCGACGGGTAACCAGGTTGCTACAATAGTGCGGTAAACCAGGCCACCTACCAGTATGGCTAGGACCGTAGGACTCCAGAATGATTTATCGGCTAGCCATCGGATCATAGAACGCCAGGATTGAACCTTACCAGTCTATCAACTTAACTGGTAAGCCATCTGATTTAATGACTGTGATCGTTGCCAGGGATTAGGAAGCCGACTATGACGATGGGCGCTGAAATAATTTGCGTAGGCACTGAGCTGCTGTTGGGGGATATTCTCAACAGCAATGCCCAGTTTCTCGCCAGGGAACTGGCTAATCTGGGTATTTCTCACTTTTACCAAACGGTAGTGGGGGATAACCCCAGCCGCATTAAGGAGGTAGTGGCTCTGGCCTGCGAGCGATCGCAGTTACTTCTATTTACCGGTGGACTAGGCCCTACTCCTGATGACTTGACGCTGGAAACCCTGGCGGATTTCTTTGCCGTGCCCCTGGTGGAGCACCCGGAAATTCTCATGGATATCGCAACCAAATTCAGCCAACGGGGACGAGAAATACCCCCCAGTAATCGCAAACAGGCCCTCTTACCTGCAACAGCTGAGGTCTTACCCAATCCCCTGGGTACCGCCCCCGGCGTAATCTGGCAGCCCCGTCCCGGCCTGACGCTGATGACCTTTCCAGGCGTACCCCGAGAAATGCATGAAATGTGGCGCTGTACCGCTGTCCCCTACCTACAAAATCACGGTTGGGTGCAGCAAACCATGGTCAGTCGCATGCTGCGTTGCTGGGGAATTAGTGAATCGGCTATGGCTGAGAAAGTACAAGAGTACCTGGTCCTGAGTAACCCGACCGTCGCGCCCTACGCCAGCCATGGTGAAGCGAAACTACGCATTACCGCCCGGGCAAATTGCCGGGATGCTGCTCTGGATTTGATTACACCAGTAGAGCAGGAGATCAAAGCTCTGTTGGGTTTGGACTGCTACGGCATCGATGGGGACAACCTGGCTGCCGTAGTCGGCAACCTGTTGCGCCAGCGGCAGCAGACCCTGGCGGTGGCCGAATCCTGTACCGGTGGGGGAATAGGCCACCTGGTAACCACCGTAGCTGGGAGCTCTAGCTACTTTCGAGGGGGTATTATTGCCTATGACAACCAGGTCAAAACCAATCTGCTACAGGTAGATGCCACCCTCCTAGCCCGGGTAGGGGCCGTCAGTGAGGAAGTGGCTGGCCAGATGGCGATAGGCGTTCAGGCAATTCTGCAGACCGACTGGGCCCTCAGCGTAACGGGTATTGCCGGGCCAGAGGGAGGAACGGCGGTCAAACCGGTGGGCCTGGTCTATATTGGTTTGGCTACCCCAAATCACCAGGCTCTAACCTTCAAGTATGAGTTTTCAGCCTTCCGGGGGCGAGACTGGGTGCGTCATCTCAGCGCCCACTCCGCTTTAGATTTACTGAGACGCCATTTACTCACAGAGGCGAACTAACGGGCTAAACGGATCCGCTGTTGCCGTACCACGAAGGGAGAAGCTGGTTTTATAGCTCCAGCTGCGGGTGACGGGGCAGAAAGTTTGCTTCAAAAGGCTATGGCATTTTGGCCAAGGCCATAGCTGTAAGCACCTTCTGTGATGTTTACTTACCACCCCAGGCTTGGTTATGATAAGATTATGTAAAGGTTTACTCAATTAACCTAAAGCCAGTTTTTAAACTGGTTGATATAAATACTTCTTCAAGGAGTTAAGACCTGATGGATTACATCGAAAAGGCTCTCGATAGGTTACGTGAGTGGCTTGATAGCATTATTGATGCTCTCTTTGGTTCAGAACCTCAACAGGAGCCAGATTTCATTCTTATTCCAGTGGAAGAAAATCGTCGCTGACTCTTGAAGCACATACAGAATAGAAAATGTAGCCGTAGTCTTCCTTGATAGGGAAGGTCCAGCTTGTTCGTATACTTGCTCATTTTCTGAGATGGTCAGATTCGTCCTAAGGAACTAACCCAACGCAGTGCTAGAGGGAAGTCCCGGGGAAAAAACAGGATGTGATCGATCAAGCCTCCTCTGCAAAGGTGTCTTAGAAATCCTTTGGCCAGATCTATAAACTAGGTTGGAGAAGTTTTAGGAGCTCAAAGATTGTTTAGCCTTCAGGTTATCCACGGTCCTAATCTAAATCTACTTGGCTTAAGGGAACCGAAGATTTACGGCACTCAAACTTTATCCGATATTAATGAAGCTTTGTTTCAAGAGGCCAATGCCCTGGGTGTGGTCCTTGACTGTTTTCAATCTAATAGTGAAGGTGCCCTGGTAGATTGTATTCAAGCCACCTTTAGCCAAAAGCACGGTATTTTAATTAACCCTGGCGCCTATACCCACACCAGTGTGGCGCTAGCAGATGCGATCGCTGCGGTGGGTTTACCCGTAGTCGAAGTCCATCTTAGTAATATTTACAAACGTGAGTCCTTTCGTCACCATTCCTACATTGCCCCCGTTGCCATTGGCCAGATTTCTGGTTTTGGCTCCCATAGTTATCAGCTGGGTCTGCAGGCCTTAGTGCAGTATTTGCAGAAAAATTCTGGATAAGCCCGCTTGTCAATGGGGGCTGCCGACTAAACCGATTACACTGTTAAAGAAGTTTACCCGCGCCGACAGGCTGTTTATGAATTTTTTGGCCAGGTTAGTTTCTCGCCCCAGCGATCGCCCCACCTTACCGGCACGGCGGCGGCGAGTCCAGGGGGTAGAGTTAAAAACTGCCGCTGAAGTTGAGATTATGCGTCAGGCTGCCACCATCGTGGCCACGGTTCTGAAGGAAATTCAGGCGATGGTCAAGCCAGGTCTGTCTACGGCCGATCTTGACGCCTACGCGGAGGGACGGATTCGAGACCTGGGGGCCATCCCCAGCTTTAAGGGCTATCACGGCTTTCCAGCCTCTATCTGTGCCTGCGTGAATGACCAGGTGGTGCATGGTATTCCCCACCGGCGCCAGATTTTGCGCCGGGGCGACCTGCTCAAGGTGGATACCGGTGCCTACTACCAGGGGTTTCATGGAGACTCTTGTATTACTCTGGGCGTGGGAGAATTAGCTCCCCCCGCCAAACGCCTGATGATTGCTGCGGAAGCCGCTCTGTACGCCGGTATTAACCAGGTTAAACCCGGTAACACCCTGTTGGATATCGCCGGTGCCATCGAAGACTGTGTCAAGGGCTATGGTTTTAGCATTGTGGAGGAGTTTACCGGTCATGGGGTGGGTCGCAACCTTCATGAAGCGCCCTCGGTCTTTAATTTTCGTACCCGCGAACTACCCAACGTCAAGCTTCAACCAGGCATGACATTAGCGATCGAGCCGATTCTCAATGCCGGTTCAAAACATACCCGTACCCTCAAGGATCGGTGGACCGTAGTTACCATTGATCGGGGGCTCTCGGCCCAGTTTGAGCACACGGTTTTAGTGAATGAGACCGGCTACGAAATCCTCACCGATCGCGATCGGGTATCCCCGGTCCTGGTTTCCTGACTAAGCTGACTAGGGGGTGAGAAAGTTGACTGGGGAGCCACTGGCAAAGGCCAAAGTATGGCTTTAGCCAGGACCCTCAGAACTCGGTGGATAGGCACAATCAGGACTAGATCAGTGGTCTGCCGTGCCTTTTCCCCGTTAACCGTGACTACGGCTAGACCTAGATCACCGCAATACACTCAATTTCCACCGCCACATCCCGAGGCAGACGGGCTACCTCCACACAGGCGCGGGCTGGAGCCATTGCCCCGCCAAAGTATTGGCCGTAGATCTGATTTACAGTGGCGAAATCCTCCATGTCCTTGAGGAATACCGAGGTCTTGACAACGTTATCAAAACTGGCTCCGGCCGCCGCCAGGATGGCCCCCAGATTGGCGATCACTTGTTGGGTTTGAGCCGCCACATCTCCTGGACCCACCAGTTGTCCACTGGCGGGATCGAGGGCAATCTGACCCGCTACAAAAATCATCTGACCGCTGGCTACCACCGCCTGGTTATAGGGGCCGACCGGAGCGGGAGCCTGATCGGTGTTGATGATGGTTCGTTCCATAGATTAGCTATCCTTTCAAGTTATCGGGAAGGGCAGGACCTGACGGCTCAATCCCCTACTGGGATTTCAGTACCTTTTCTGCCGCTAGTTGACTATAGTTGCCGTTGTTCACCTGGTAAACCCCCAGACTTTGATTATTAACGTGGTACTGGCGATCGCCGTCAATGGCAATGTAGGTGCCCTGATTATGGATGACTGTCTGGATCACAATCCCGGCCTGGGTGGTTTTATCGGTGCTGAGGTAACGCAGGTTTCCCTGGGTGTTACAGATATGGATGGCAAAGGACCGGGTCTCAAAGGCGGCTTCCTGGCGATCCGGGCCACAGGGCTGGGCTGGGCTGGTGGCGGCAGTGTCTTGGGTTGTCCTCGGTATTGGCGCTCCCACCTTAACCAGATCACCCCGCACCCAACCGGTTCGGCTCTCTTGCCCGAGCCGACCGTAGTACCAGGTATACCCCCCTTCGGCCTCCGTTAAGGAGAGTAACTGGATGCCATCCCCCGATCGACCCTGGGCGACCACTTCGGCCTGGAGACTGGGCTGCGATCGCAGATTAATCTGGGCTTGGGAACTTTGACTGGCCAGGGTGGCAGATCGAGGAGGCCTAATCGAGGTAACCTGATAGCCTGGGGCACTGATATTATTGCCACCAGGGGGAGCGGTAGCGGCTGGCGAGCTGGTGGTGACGGCCGGAGGAGACTTGTCCCCAGCTACTGGGGGATGGCAGCCTCCCACCAGTAGAAGGACGATGGGCAGCATACCCCTTACCCGCTCAAGGGGTATTGGTATCCCCGGAACTAATGCCATTGGTTACCCCGATGAATGCACCAAGCCTGGGTATGGCCCTGGTTCCCTGTAACAGACCACAGCTGTCCACCTAAAGCCAGATTTCCCACCGCTCCAGGATAGTGGGGGATGGTTGACCCAGGCCATCGCGACAGAGTTTTGCTACTTAAAATTAACAATCCGGGCGAAGCTGTCGGCTTCTAAACTGGCTCCGCCTACCAGAGCGCCATCGATTTCAGGCTGGGCCATGAGTTCATCAACGTTACTGGGTTTGACTGAACCACCGTACTGGATCGGCACATCGGGATTTTTAAGGAGCTTGCGAATCACCCCAATTACCCGATTAGCTTCCTCCGCCTCGCAGGTGTCACCGGTACCAATCGCCCAGATGGGCTCGTAGGCAATCACCAGGTCATTTTGATCCACTTCTACCAGACCTTGCTCAATCTGGGTGGTGATCACTCGCTCTGTGTCTCCGGCGTCTCGCTGTTGTTTGGTTTCCCCCACGCATAAAATGGGGGTTAAGCCAGATCGTTGAGCCTGTTTCAGACGCTGATTAACGGTGGCATCGGTCTCACCAAAATACTGACGACGCTCGCTGTGCCCCACAATGACGTAGCGCACTCCCAGTTCCCGCAGCATATCTCCGGAAATTTCACCCGTGTAGGCCCCCTCTACCTCCCAGTGGATATTCTGGGCACCGATGGTGACTCGGGATCCATGTAACCCCTGAGATAGGGCACCCAGGGCGGTAAAGGGAGCACAGAGTACAACATCCCGGTTATCGGGGGCATCACTCACCTGGGGCAAAAAAGATTTCAGGAAAGCCAGGGTTTCTGCCTGGGTTTTATACATTTTCCAGTTGCCAGCAATAATAATTTTTCCCACGGCGTTTCCAGACCTATGATTTTTTATATCGAGTTGCCATCACTGCATCCTACTAAGAAAGGCAACCCGGATCAAATCCTGTTTTCTGATTCTTCCCATTTTTTTGCCTGGCCTCAAAGGATAGCAGTCTATCTATTGTCTGTGCCGATTTTCTGAGGAGCGCGGTATCTTAGTGCTATGGTTTACGAACCCCTCCACCATAAGTATCGTCCCCAGACCTTTGGTCAGTTGGTCGGCCAGGATGCGATCGCGGCCACCCTGGGTAATGCCCTGCGTCAGGGTCGGATTGCTCCCGCCTACCTTTTCTCCGGCCCTCGGGGAACGGGTAAAACCTCCAGCGCCCGAATTCTGGCTAAGTCCCTCAACTGTATTGCCCAGGATCATCCTACCCCTGAGCCCTGCGGTCGTTGTGAAACCTGTTGCTCCATTACCAATGGATCGGCCCTGGATTTCATTGAGATTGACGCCGCCAGTAACACCGGCGTTGATAACATTCGGGAATTGATCGAGCGGGCTCAATTTGCTCCGGTGCAATGTCGTTACAAGGTTTATGTGATTGATGAGTGCCACATGCTCAGCATCGCTGCCTTTAATGCCCTGCTCAAAACCCTGGAGGAACCCCCCGCCAGGGTGGTGTTTGTGCTGGCCACCACTGACCCGCAGCGAGTTCTACCCACCATTATTTCTCGTTGTCAGCGTTTTGATTATCGCCGTATTCCCCTGGAGCCCATGCTGGTCCACCTGCGGGCGATTGCCCAAGCCGAGGCGATCGCCATTGAGGAACCGGCTCTCCGCTTGGTGGCCCAGGTTTCCCAGGGAGGTCTACGGGATGCCCAGAGTCTATTGGATCAACTGAGCTTGCTGGAGCCACCGGTGAATGCAGAAACCGTGTGGGACCTGGTGGGGGCAGTGCCGGAGCGGGATCTACTGGCCCTGGCCCAGGCGATCCTAACCGAGGATAGTGCCGCCGTCCTGTACCAGGCCCGCAAACTCATGGATCGGGGCCGAGAGCCCTTGATTGTGCTACAAAACCTGGCGGGTTTCTACCGGGATTTGCTGATTGCTAAAACCGCTCCCGATCGCCAGGATTTGGTGGCGGTGACCCCGCCCACCTGGACCGAGATGCAATCCCTGGTGGCGGGGGTAGACCAGGCCCGGTTTTTACTGGGGCAACAACACCTGCGCAGCGCCGAGGCCCAAGTGAAAAACACTACCCAACCGCGCCTGTGGTTAGAGGTCACCCTGCTGGGCTTACTCCCCTCCTCCCTGGTGGGTGCTGGCGATCGGGAGTCCCCACTCAGCGTCGCACCAAGGGTGAGGGCGGTACCGGAACCGGCGGCGGGATCAGGGGCAAGTCCACCGAGCCCAACCGATCGCCCCATTCCCATGGCCCCACCGGTGTCTAACGGTCCCGAACCAGGGGTGATGCCTAGCTCCGCCCAGTCTGCCCCTGTCCCGCTTCAGTCCGCCCCGCCCCTATCTATTGCCCCAGCTGCCCCCCTGGAGGGAGTAGAGGGGGTTTCCCTGGATCTGCTTTGGGCCCGGGTGATTGCTGTTCTGGAGCCGCTGGGGACCCGCGCCCTGATGCAGCAGCAGGGCAGTTTGCTGTTTTTAGATGGGGCCGTGGCCCGTATTGGGATTAACTCCCGTCCCCTGTTTAAGATGGCCCAGGGCCGGGTCGATAATATTGCCACCGCCTTTGAGAAGGTACTGCAACGGAAGGTGCAGGTTTCCCTGGAGGTGCTCCCCGACCCAAAGCCTGAGGCCCCTGGGGCCAGTCCCGTACTAACCATTCACCAGACCCAGGTTCCCGCCCCGCCCCCTGTCGTTAGAGATGATCCCTCGTCCCCAGCCCTGTCTCCAGGGGTTTCTACGGATCAGGCCACTGGAGAGGCCGCCTGGGTAGAGCCCCAATCTCCCCCACCGCCGGAAATCGCCACTGATTTTGAGCGAGCCGTCAAAACCTTTGCCCAATTTTTTAACGGTCAGGTGGTTGATCTGGGCGATGATCTAAATTGGCTGGCGGAGGGTCCCCTACGGCCCTCAGAGGCGGGGGCTAAACAACCCTCCCACCCCGACAAGGATGTACCGTTTTAAAAGCTAGGACCATGGTCGTTGCCCCTACTACCTATACTGGCGATACCCTCCAGGGGGTACCGGTGATTAGTCACCTCAACCTGGAAGACCTACCACCGGGGCAAACTCACCGTTTCTTTTTCCAGGGAGTGGCCATGGGCACAGGCCAGTACTGGTATGTACCCCTCTTGGTGGCCAGGGGAGTGCGCGCGGGGCCACGTTTTGGCCTGATCGCCGGGGTACACGGCGACGAACTCAGTTCCATTAAGGCGGTCCAGGACGTGATGGCGGCCCTTGATCCGACTGCGATGGCCGGTAGTGCGATCGCTGTGCTGGGGCTTTCCCGGGCTGCCCTAGAGTTTACCCAGGCCCGTTGGCCGATGGCCTACGGGGGCGGCCTCAGCGTCGATATGAATCGGGTCTGGCCCGGCGATGACCATGGCGATACTCCCGCCAGTCGCCACGCGGCTCTGCTGTGGCAGCACCTGCTCCAACCCAACCTGGACCGGGCGATTGACTTTCACACCGTTTCCACCGGCAGTGATTTCACCCTCTTTATCTACGCTGACCTGCGCCAACCTACCCTACGCCAGATGGCGGAACTGTTTCCGGTTCAACAGATTAAGGATGATGCTGGAGAGCAGGGGACTCTGGAAATGGCCCTGATCCAGGCGGGTATTCCTGCCCTAACCCTGGAAATTGGCAGTCCTCGGGTTTTTGATCCAGCTAAGATTGCCCTGGCGGTGGAAGGCACCCTGAATCTGTTCAAACACTACCAGGTGATTGAGGCTCCCCTGGGGCGCACCGCCCAGGACGTGGGAGCCTTCTTTGGTAACGCCTTTGAAACTATCCGCTCCACCACGGGTGGTTTTCTGGAGTTACTGGTGGATATTCAAGCCCGGGTCAGTCCGGGTCAGGTAGTAGCCCGTCAGTACAACGCCTTTGGCGACCAGGTTGGGGAGTACCGAGCCAGTGTGACGGGGGAGGTGGCCACCATCGCCCGTGATGCCCTCAGTGAACCTGGATCCCGCATTATGCAAATTCTCTACCAGCAGCCCTGATCCTTACCCACTGGACCCACCGCCGCCTCTGGACCCAGCAGGGTAATGCAGGGGTCTCTAAAGTATTTCTCCGCAGTCACCTTAGCCTCTGTGGCAGTCACCGCGGCCACCTCCCCTTGAAACTTCTGGTCAAATTCAAGTCCCAGGCCCAGAATTTCATACCAGCCAAGAATTTGGGCTAACTGGGCATTGGTTTGTTTAGCCAGGGCGTACTGGCCCAAGAGTTTATTCTTGGCAGCCTGCAGTTCTGTTTCGCTGAGGTAGTCTTGGGTCAGGCGCTCCACCTCGAACCGTAGTCCCTCCAGGGCGATCGCCGTATTATCGGGGGCTGTTCCCATATAGGTGACAAATTGGGATTGTCCCAGCCGGGTGGGATAAAGGGCCGACACATCATAGGCCAATCCCCGCTTCTCCCGCAGTTCTACAAATAAACGACTGGATAGGCCATTACCTAAATAGGTATTTAAAAGTTTTAGGATGGCAAAGCCAGGGGCGTGGATTGGGGCGGCGGCATAACCCACCATGACAATGGCCTGATGGGTGTTCTGGGGAATTATCCGACAGTTAGCCCTGGTCATCAGGCTGGGCAAAGTCACCTGAGGTCGAGGTTGATCGGGGCAACGCCAATCCCCCAGGGTTCGTTCCACCAGATCCACGGCCTGCTCCGGGGGAATCCGTCCCACAATAGTGACCACCAGATTGTCAGGTCGTATCTGCTGGCGATGGAAATCCATCAGGTCAGCCTGGGTGAGGGCGGTCAAGCTGGTCTCGGAGCCCAGGCCCGAGAGGGCGTAGGGATGATCGCCGTACATCTGCTCCCGTAGATGGTTAAAAGCCACCGTAAAGGGTTGCTCCTGCATGGACCGAATTTGTTGTAAGGTCAGCCGTCGCTCTAGATCGATTTCGGCTTCAGGAAAACTCGGGTATCGCAGCAGGTGAGTGGCCAGGGTAAATATCTCCTCAAAATCTGCGGAGACTGTTTTGAGGCTGATCACACTGTAGTCAGGGGCGGCATCCGTACTCAGGCTAGCTCCCACTGACTCCACCATCTCAGCAATGGCCATGGCCGATAGGGTAGCCGTCCCTTTCGTTAGTAAGCCCATGAGGAAACTCACCAGTCCATGGGTTTCAGCGGTTTCTAGAGCCTGACCACTGCCGATGAAGAGACGGGCTGAAATAATATCCGCCACCGGATTCTCAAGGACGATTAATTTCAGGCCGTTACTCAGAACGGTGCGGTACAGGCGGGATGTAGAGAGAAGGGATGCTGTCACAAAAAAATTAGTAGTAACTAAAAAGGACAATGGCAAGTACCACTGTGACCTCCGCTGACTAAGGTCAGATTAAGAGGGTGGTGGCACCGGTCAGGGGAGAACAATCGCTGACCTGACATCAGATAAGGATTAAATCTTGACTATGATCCATAGTTCCTCATTGGGGATGGAGAATCGTAGAAACGTAGTGGAGGGGAGTCAGGTATTGACTGGCCAGTTGACGCAGGGTAGTTTCATTGTACTGTTGAATCATAGGAATGTAGGAAAAGCACTGTCCTGGCTTGGCAATGGTGCTGTAGTAGCCATAAATTCCGGCCAGTTGGCCAGGGGCTTCCGTAGAAAAGGTGTAGTCGTTGCTCAGGAGACGCTTAGCTCGACTCATCTGGCTGGCGGGAATCGGTTCAAGGACCATTTCACTGATGCGATCGCAGATAATGGCCTCTACCCGGTCTACCTGCTGCCGATCTAGCCAGGCCTGAATTGTGAACAGGCTGCAATCCCGTTGCAGAGAAAACCCTGTGGTCACATCCTGTACCAACTGGCGTTCTTCCCGTAATTCCCGCACTAGCCGCGAACTCCTGCCTTGTCCCAGCAGGGCAGAGATCAAATCGAGGCCGTAGCCATCCTTGAGATTATCAATCCCGGGTCCCAACCAGGCCATAGACAGTCGAGACTGTTCCAGGTAAGGCAGGGTCAGTTGTTCCCGTCGCACTCCCTGAATTCTGGGGGTAAGGGGGGTGGGTGGGGTGGGGCAGGGGCAGGGATCGGGGAAGTCTTGAAAGGATTGGCTGACAATTTCTACCGTTTGCTCCAGGGAAATACCCCCGGTAATGACCACCGTCATATTTTCGGGTTGGTAGTGAGCCTGGTGAAAACAGCGCATTTCGGCTGGCGATCGCGATTCTAAGGTGGCTGCCGCCCCCAACACCGATCGCCCGTAGGGATGATCTTGGTAAACCTGTTCTGCCATGGCCTGAAAACCCAGCCAATCGGGATCATCTTCGGCCTGACGAATTTCCTCTAGAACCACCAGGCGCTCCCGGTCAAACTCATCGGCTGGAATCACCGCATGGAGTAAGAGGTCCGCCAGGTGGGGAAGGGCATGGGCAAGGCGATCGGCGGCGATGGTAATAAAGAAGTGAACATAGTCGTGGCTGGTGGCCGCATTGGTCATACCTCCCTGGGTTTCAACCACATGGTCAAAGATGCCTGGCGCTAGAGTCGGGGTTCCCTTAAAGATCATATGCTCCAGAAAGTGGGCCATCCCCGTCCACTCCAGGGGCTCCATGCCTGCCCCCGCCCGAATCCAGACATCGGCCACCACCACGGGGGTGGCTGCCAGTTCATGGTGAACCAGAGTCAGGCCGTTATCCAGTCGTAGAACATGGTAATCACTGGCGTAATCAGTTCCCATCCAACCCTACCTGCAGTAGCTCTGACGGGTTACGAAAGCCCACCATAACCGCTTCTCCATCTTTGACAAACAGGGGCCGCTTCAGCAGCATGGGGTTTTGGGCAAAGGCGTCAACCCACTGGGCTTCGGTCCAGGTCTGTCTTTCGCTCCCCAGGCTGCGATAGGCCTGGCCACTGGTATTGATCATAGGCTTTAACCCCAGACACTTGACCCAGGCTGAGATCGTTCCGTGATCGGGGGGAGTCAGTTTGGTGTTCACAAACTCGTAGGCCAGTTCCGCCTGATTAAGCCAGGCCAGTGCCTTTTTACAGGTACCACAGGTGGGAATGCCATAAACCAGTAAGGCCATGGGTTGCTCTAGGGTTGAAGCAGAAGATTTGGATAGGACAAGACCACTCCAGCGATCGGGTCTATACCCCCATCTAAAGCTAGGAAAAGGATGAAGGCTTAGTATACCACCTCTAGCCCTGGCCCACTTCCCCCCGTGGTGCTTCCCATCGTTAGCCCCAGACCAAGGCGGCTTAGGGGCTTAGCCTACTGCTCTGTCAGTGGTCCAGTTGCATAGGTGGTCTTTATGGGGAGGAATTTTTTCCGAGCCATTGAAGTTCTTCCTAGCCAAGCAAATAGCCTGGCTTTGCCCCACTTCTTTCAGGTTTTAATTAGGAAAGCCCCATGAATCCTAAGTGTTCATTTACCGCGGATCAATTTCCTGGGTCCATTAAAGGCTCCGAGATCAAAGAGGTCCTCCTCTCCCATCGATCTCCCTTGCTCAGTGCCATCTTAGAAGGTTTTACCGATGGCATTCTGATTTTCAATGAAGATGGAGATCTAATTTACAACAATCAAGCTGGCAAAACCTTTATCCGCTATCTAAACCAACTGGAAGAGACCGCAGCCAACCAGGCACCCCCCAGTCTCTGGAGAATTTGCGGTTATTTACTGGAGGGACGGAAGTTATTTCCGGAGAACCCTCTAATTCTTACCCAGGAGTTTCAGGCACCAGAGGGTGACCACCTGCGGGTTCGGGTGCAATATCTCAATTTTCCAGAAGTCGATCATGTCTTCTTTCTCGTGGTGCTTGAGGATCAAAACCGTACGGCTCAGTCCCTGGCCCGATTAGAGGCCTTGCATTGGTCCCTTTCCCCTCAGGAAGGGCAGGTGTGGTTGTGGCGGCGGGGGCATAGGGCTAGTTATCAGGAGATTGCTGATCAACTACATATCTCGTTGAATACGGTGAAGAGCCATCTCAGGAGTATCCGTGCCAAGGCCAGGGAGTTAGCCCCCCTTGACCAGGGCCAACCATAACTCTGGTATAGGGTTCCTAGCTAATTGCCCAGGGCTGGGTTACGAACCCTACACCCCTCCATCGGGCGCCCCGTTGTCTGTGGCTACGGGTATAGCTAAAAAGCCCTGGCCAATACCAGGGCTTTTGCATGGGGAAAATTGCTATCTGGCTCAGGACAGTGAGTTAAACTCGATGCCTGAGCCAATAACCAGTTAGACCGCCGTCTTAATCTAAGGAAATGGACGACTGAGATAGTAGTAGGCACCCTGGTCTAGATCCCAACACTAGGGATTGTAGACTTCAATCGCCAGCTCTTCTGAGAAACCGTTGGCAATGGCGGGGAAGGCGGTAGCTCCAACCCGCAGAACGGCGGCGATTTTGTAGACTCGGTCAGCAGTCAGAAGACCAGATGTGGCCGCGGGAACATCGAGGGTGACCGGATAGACCAAAACCCCAGGATTGGTACCAATAGTGGCACTACCCAGGGAAAGTTCACTACCGGAACCAATGGACTCGGCGAAAAACTCAACCTTAATAGGAATACCCAGGGGGGTAAGGGCAAGGGCACCGGCACCGCCAAACTTAACGGTTACGGTCAGGGCAAAGGCTTCTCCCTTTTTCAGTACGGTATCAGGATCAGGCCCTGTAGACCCGATCGAGATATTACTGATGCTGATGTTCAAAGGTGCGACGTTAACTTGAGTAGACGAAGGCATGATAAACTTCCCTAAATAGATTAATTCCTCGAAGAGGCTATTGGCAGAATTTGTTGTTTGGAGCAACTTGCCAATGTGGTTCCCTTCGACTTCTATAGAATGACCTAAGCTCTGGGAAGTTGCCTATCACCCGCAAGAGTGAATTTTCTTAGAATTTTAAAGCTGGCCTTGGATTGGGTGAAATGCCTTTACAGGCCGTTCAGGCACCAGCATAGGCAATCAGTTGTAGCAGGCGATCGCGCAGCACCTCTAGCCCCCAGCGTTCCGTTGCCGAGATAAACACAGCCTGGGGATAGCGACTCTGAACTAGGGCCAGGGCGGCGGCATCAACCCGGTCACTTTTGTTGAACACCAATAACATCGGGCCTGGGGTAACGGGCATGGACTTAAGAATTTCCATCACCCAGTTAATCTGATCGGGCCAGGCTGGATGGGCAATATCTACCACCTGAATTAGAGCGTCTGCTTCGGTTACCTCCTCCAGGGTGGCGCGAAAGGCATCCATCAGGGAAGCCGGTAACTCCTCAATAAAACCAACCGTATCGGTGAGCACCAGGGAAATCGGTCGCTGGGTGACCGGATCGGGAATGGTTAACCGCCGGGTGGTGGGGTCAAGGGTGGCAAACAGTTGATCGGCGGCGTAGACCTGGGCGTTGGTGAGGGCATTAACCAGGCTAGATTTGCCAGCGTTGGTGTAGCCGACGATAGCAATGGAGGGCAGGTTGTCCGACTGACGCTGATGACGCAGCCGCGATCGATGGGCCTGCAGTTGATCAACCTCCTGCTGTAGCCTATTAATGCGCCGCTGAATCGTGCGGCGCTCGGTCTCCAGTTTGGTTTCGCCAGGACCCCGGGTACCAATTCCCCCGCCTAGTCGCGACATCGCCCGTCCCTGTCCGGTGAGGCGGGGCATTTGATATTCTAGTTGGGCTAGTTCTACCTGAAGTTTGCCCGCTCCGGTTCTTGCCCGTTGGGCAAAAATATCCAGAATTAGCTCCGTACGGTCTACCACCCGCAACCCCATCAGGTTTTCCAGGTTACGCACCTGGACTGGAGATAAATCCCGATCAAAGACCACCAGATTAGCACCAGCCGTCTGGGCCACCAGGGCTACTTCCTGGACTTTGCCCGTACCCAAGACCGTTTGGGGATGGGGACGGGGTCGCCGCTGATAAATAGTTTCTAAGACCTGACCGCCCGCGCTTTCCACCAACCGGGCCAATTCTTCAAAGCGGTGCAGGAAATGATCCGGTGTTAGATTTTGGGTAAGCAGCCCTACAATCACTACGCGATCGCTATGCTGGTCAACCTGACGGGCGGTAAAAACCCGCCGAAACTCAGCCTCTAGCCCCTCCACCAGGGCCAGAAAGTCCTGCTCACAGAGTTGCTCTAAAGCCATTGCCAATACTGTCCAGGGCGGCTCTACCGCAGGAATCAAATGGGCTAGGTAGGTATTTTGAATGTAACCACTCACCCGTCCGCCGCGCCCCCTGGAGCCAGACCCCGTCAGAACAATCACCCCTAGCAGGTCCAGTCGCTGTAGGGCCATGGTGGTAAGAGTGGCCTGGGGGGGAGCCTCCGCTTCCGTTTGGGTGGCAAGACAGCGCAGCCCACAGAGGCGATCGTCCCCGTATCGTGGCAATTCCATCAAGGGAATTTGGGTTTGTCTAAGGGTACCAACCCCTACCCGAACTATCTGCCCCCGACGGTTGACGTACACGGCGATGGGGCTGTTGATATCCGTACTGATGGCCGCTAACCGTTGGGCAAACTCGGGGGTGACGACGCAATTTCCAGGTAGCCGTAGATGGTAGAGCCGCTGTAGCTGCTTTAGTTGGCTGGGCTTTAGCCCCTTCAAATTCCCGTAGATCGTTTCGATAGCGCTAACTCACCTTAGTCCAGCATCATTGTTAGTTTATAAAGTGTTTGGATCCGATCCCTCCAGCCACAGGGCCAACCAGGATCCTATACCCGTAACCTGAGGTTGAAAGAGCTGTTGATAACCTTTCCTTTACCTGGATAGGCTATCTAAAGTCTATGGTAGTTCTGTGCAGTTGAGTTGGGTGCTATTTTTGAACCGATCCGGTCTAGAACTTGATGGAATAGAACTATCAGGCTAGCTGGTAGTTGGTTCATGAGCCTAGTGCAAAACCCCGTGTGGGCAGAATTTAATCGCCTCAACGGTAGAGTTTACCTGGTTTTTTAGAACAGAATTGAGGCCCCTAGTGCCTTTAGTAATAAGTTGATTGGTTGCAAAGCTATGTTTCAAAAACTTTCGGGATTACGCATTGACTTACGGTTGGCCGCATCGGTATTACTTTTAGCGGGGCTGACCGCCTGTGGGGGTAACACAACCACTACCAGCACTGGTACGACTTCTCCTCTGGGGGGCAAGGTCGCGCTAACTGGAGCTGGGGCAACTTTTCCGGCACCCCTATACCAAAACTGGTTTATCGAACTAAACAAAGCGGTGCCTGACCTACAGGTCAACTACCAATCCGTAGGTAGTGGCGCTGGGGTAGAACAATTTACCGCTGAAACCGTAGATTTTGGTGCCAGCGATACCAACATGAAAGACGAAGAAATCGCCAAGGTTAAGCGCGGCGCCATTCTCCTTCCCATGACCGCTGGTAGCGTCGTCCTTGCCTATAACCTGCCAGGGGTCACTGACCTGAAGTTAGGTCGTCAAACCTACGTTGATATCGCTAGAGGAAAGATTACCCAGTGGAACGATGCCAAAATCGCCGCTGACAACCCTGGCGTAAAATTACCCAATAAACCGATTACCTTCATCCACCGTTCCGATGGTAGTGGCACTACCAGCGTCTTCACCAAACACCTGGGTAAAGTCTCCCCCGACTTCGAGAAAGAGGTCGGCCACGGTAAGAGCGTTGAGTGGCCCAAAACCGGTGTCTTTGTTGGGGCTAAAGGGAATGAGGGGGTAACCGCTCAAATTCAACAGACTGAAGGTTCCATTGGTTACATTGAGTATGGCTATGCCAAACAAAATAACCTCACCTTTGCAACGCTGGAGAATAAAGCCGGTAAGTTTATTGTTCCCTCCAATGAAAGTGCTGGGGTGAGTCTGGGGTCTGTTGAAATGCCACCGGACTTAAGGGCCTCCGTTACCGATCCAGAAGGGGAAGGTTCTTACCCTATAGTCACCTACACCTGGATTCTGGCCTACAAGAACTATCCTGACGCGGCTAAGGCTAAAGCCATGGAAATGATGATCGAGTATGGCTTGAATGAAGGTCAGCAGGTAGCCACTACTCTGGGCTATGTGCCTCTGCCTAAGGAGGTTCGTGAGAAAGTGGCGGCGGCCGCTGATGCCATTACCCCAGATTACACAATTAAGTTGAAGTAGAAGTAACTGTTGAAACGAGAAGGGGCGGAGGTTCATCCCTAACCCCCTTCTCGTGATCTGGTATGTTTTCTAAGGTGTAAATGAGGTTACTGTGACCACTGGTACCCCTCCTGCTGCTCCCAGTTCCAGGTCGAGGTCGGCTACCCAAAAGCTTCTGGACCGATTCTTTGAAGGTTCGGCCCTAACCTTTGCCCTGTTTATTCTGGTACTGTTAATCGCGATCGCCCTCCTGATCCTGATTCAAGCCTGGCCCGCCATTCAAGCCTATGGCCCGGGCTTTTTATGGACCAGCTCCTGGAATCCTGTAGAAGGACGTCAGTCCTTCGGGGTACTGCCAATGATTTATGGCACCCTGTTAACCGCCGCCCTATCGTTGTTGCTGGCCATACCCCTAGGCTTGGGAACAGCCCTATTTTTGAGCGAGAACTTCATTCCGCTGAAAATTCGTACTGTTCTGGTGTTCCTGGTGGAATTGCTGGCAGCCATTCCCAGTGTGGTGTACGGACTCTGGGGTATTTTTGTGATGATTCCAGCCCTGAAATGGTTCTTGGGGCTGCTAGGTATTACCTTTACCGGTCCCAGCATCCTGGCCGCTTCCCTGATCCTAACGGTCATGATTTTGCCAATTATTACCGCTATTTCTCGAGACTCTTTGGCAGCACTACCTCCAGAGCTCAGGCAAGGTTCCTATGGTTTAGGGGCAACTCGCTGGGGGACTATTTTTCGGGTCCTGATTCCATCGGCCATCTCTGGCATTGTCGGGGGTGTGATGCTGGCTCTCGGTAGGGCTATGGGTGAAACCATGGCCGTAACTATGTTAGTAGGTAATGCCAACACCATTAGCAGTTCTCTTCTGGCCCCTGGCAATACTATCTCATCGTTGCTAGCTAACCAATTTGCGGAAGCTAAGGGCATTCAGGTGGCATCTCTGATGTATGCCGCCTTCGTGCTGGTGATTTTAACCTTGCTGGTCAATATCCTGGCAGATTGGGTTGTACGTAGACTACAAGCCAAGTACGACTAATAGCAAGTAGTTTCCTGAAGGAGCGTATGCAAACTATGGCTACCGATTCTCCCCTGGAGCAGGTTGATCCTCAAGATTTAAGGTTTAACCCTACCAGTAGTCGCAATTTGTTCAATATAGCAATGACTGGATTATCCAGTCTTTCTATATTGTGCGCCTTGGTGCCGCTGGCATTAGTTCTTTTTTATGTAACGGCGAATGGACTAAATCGCCTGGATTTGGCCCTATTTACCCAACTGCCCCCGGCCCCTGGTTTACCCGGCGGGGGTATTGCTAACGCCATCGCGGGTACCCTGATGGTCGTGTCCCTGGCTTCCTTGATTTCAGTCCCAATCGGGGTGATGGGCGCCATCTGGCTGGCAGAGTTTAGTGGCCACGATACTTTCATTGACAAGGGCGTACGGTTTGGAGTCAATATTCTGGCCGGAGTGCCCTCGATTATTGCTGGTGTCTTTATCTACGGGTTGATGGTAAGGCCCGGACTACCAGGCTACTCTGCCCTGGCAGGAGGGGTAGCCCTGGCGGTACTGATGTTACCTACCATTATTCGGACTACGGATGAGGCCTTGAAAATCGTCCCGCAGGAAGTCCGCTGGGCGGCCCTGGGGATTGGATCCTCTAAGTATCAAATGATTATTCAGGTCGTTTTGCCAGCCGCAATTCCAGCTATTTTGACTGGAGTTACCCTGGCGGTAGCCCGGGCCGCCGGAGAAACAGCTCCCTTAATTTTTACGGCCCTCTTTTCTCCCTTCTGGCCCAATGGCATTACTAACCCCATTGCCAGTCTGGCGGTACTGGTTTATAACTTTGCCACCATTCCCTTTAAACCCCAGCAGGAACTGGCCTGGGCCGCTTCTTTGATTTTAGTGCTGTTGGTATTCGCCACCAGCATTCTTGCCCGTTTTGCTATTCGTAAACGATGATAGAGATAGGGCTGGGTACCTTCTGAAAAACCGACGGATTTACCTCCATGTCAACCATTAATACCGATGATGTCGTCTTAAGAGCCAAAGGCTGTGACATTTATTACGGCGCCTACAGGGCTGTTCGCGACGTTTCCATGGATATTCCCAAAGGTCGGGTCACGGCCTTTATCGGACCTTCCGGTTGTGGTAAAAGTACGGTACTGCGGTGCTTCAACCGACTAAATGACCTGATTGAGAATTTTCGCCTGCGGGGTCAGGTCACCTTCCACGGTCAGGATCTCTATGCCTCAGTGGTAGATCCGGTGGAGGTGCGCCGTCGCATTGGGATGGTATTCCAGAGGCCCAACCCCTTTCCTAAAACTATTTACGACAATATTGCCTATGGTCCTCGGGTCAGCAATTATAAGGGCAATCTGGATCAATTGGTGGAGACCTCTTTACGTCGGGCTGCCCTCTGGGAAGACGTCAAGGACAAGCTCAAGGAAAGTGGCCTTTCTCTATCAGGGGGTCAGCAGCAGCGACTATGTATCGCCCGCGCCATTGCCGTGCAGCCCGAGGTGGTGCTCATGGACGAGCCCTGTTCCGCCCTTGACCCGATTTCCACCCTGAAAATAGAAGAATTAATGAAGGAGCTATCCCAGGACTACACCATCATTATCGTTACCCATAATATGCAACAGGCTACCCGGGTAGCTGACTACACCGCCTTCTTTAATGCTGAGGTGGTGGAGGAATCGGGCGGTAAGGTGGGTTACCTGGCAGAGTTCGACCACACCCAGAAAATCTTTAGTGATCCGGCCCAGCAGGAAACCCGCGACTACGTTACTGGCCGGTTTGGCTAAAGTCATCTACAGCCCTGGCCACGGGTAAGGGGGCCAAGGTGAGTGGGAACCCCGACCCAGGTTACTGCCCCCCAGCCTTCTACTCCTTTTCCTGTAGCACTTTGATTTGATCGGCCAGTTGCTGATAGGGTAACAGGCGGGCTAATTGGGTCAGCAGGTTGTTAGTGAAACCATGTACGGCGATCGCCCGACCTTTTTCCATGCTGTCGTAGGCGTAGGCCGCCACCTCCGCTGAACTGGGTAACTGACCCTGAAATAGCTTGCTGCTGGATACTCCAGCCTGCTCTTGAAATTCAGACTGGGTAGGGCCAGGGCAAAGGGTGGTGGCGGTAACGCCGGTACCCTTCAATTCACTGGCGATCGCCGTCGTAAAGGAGCGGACATAGGCCTTGGAGGCAAAGTACACCGCCATATAGGGGCCAGGGAGAAAGGCCGCTGTAGAGGCCACGTTCAAAATTCGCCCCTGGCCCTGGGCAATTAACCCTGGCAGATAGAGACGGGTGAGGTGGGTGAGGGCAACAACATTCAGTTGCAGCATAGCGTTTTGCCTTTCCCAGTCGGTCTCCGCTAGCCTAGCCTGATGGCCAAAGCCAGCATTGTTAACCAGCCCATAGAGTTGTATGGATTGGCTCTGGCTCCAATCGAAGAGGTTCTGGCGGGCCTGGGCATCGGTAAGATCGGCAGCATAAGTCCATACCTGTATATTCCACCGGTTGATCAATTCTTGCTGCAGAGTCTGGAGTCGGTCTTCTCGCCGCGCCACCAAAATCAGGTCATGGTGATGGGCGGCACAGACCCGGGCTAACTCGTAGCCAATGCCACTGGAGGCACCGGTGATCAGGAGTGGTTTAACCATGGCAGATTGAATGGAGTTAAGGATGTTGGAGCTCTGTAGCTGTGGCCAGCCTTTGCCCCCTTACCCGTGGCCATAATAGCTACGGGTAAGGGCGATCCCGATGGGAACCAGAAATGAGAGAATAGCCAGAGTTTTTCGTTGACAATACCATGACCAATGGGCGTAAAGAAGAGGTGATTGGCATTGACCTGGGCGGCTCAGGAATCAAGCTGGGCCGGTTCACCATAAACGGCGACTGTCGGGCCGAGTTGACGGTGCCTACGCCCCAGCCCGCTACTCCAGAGGCAGTGGTTAGGGCGATGGTGGGGGCGATCGCCCAGATCGATCCCGATCATCAGGCCGGTGCCATTGGGCTGGGGACGCCGGGTCCTGCCGATGCCGCGGGTCGCATCGCCCGGGTAGCCATTAATCTAACCGGCTGGAACAATGTTCCCATCGCCGACTGGTTAGAAGATCAAACCGGACTGCCCACCATTGTCGCTAATGACGCTAACTGCGCTGGCCTGGGGGAAGTTTGGTTGGGGGCGGGGCAGTCCTTTAAGGATGTGATTATGCTCACCCTGGGGACCGGGGTGGGGGGAGCAATTATTCTCAAGGGTCAGTTGTTTGTCGGCCGCCATGGCACTGCTGGAGAGTTGGGCCTAATTACCTTGAACCCAGATGGTCCTGCCTGTAACAGTGGTAACCAGGGCTCCCTCGAGCAGTATTGCTCGGTGCAGGCCATCCACCGTCTGATGGGCCTGAGTCCAGCCGTGTTGTACGATCGCGCCAAAACCGCAGACCCTGAGGCGATCGCCTTCTGGCAACGCTATGGGGAGTGGCTGGGGGCAGGGTTAGCCAGCCCCATTTACGTACTTACCCCCGAGGCAGTTATCCTGGGGGGCGGCATTAGTGCGGCGGCGGAGTTTTTCCTACCAGCTACCCTGGCGGCAGTAGAAAAGCGGGTGTTACCCAGTTCTCGGGAAGGCCTGCAAATTCTCATAGCCGCCCTGGGGAATCGAGCTGGTATGGTAGGGGCAGCCCGATTGGCCTGGCAGAAGATAGGATAAACTCACCTACCCACCCCTATAACAACCCCTGGCTATGGAGGAGGAAATAGGTTAGCCGGGCCAGGCTAATACCAATGAAGGCCATCAGCCCCAGGGCGATCGCCACAGTGATACCATCACGGATAGACTTCATCGTGACTACAGACTCCCTAAGGTTTATGCAGTTATTATCGCCCGGAGAGTGAAGGGGCTATGCGTCGTCGTGTTTTGCTAGCCAGTAGCGCTGGTCTATTCTTACCTTCCCTGGTGCCCGGTTGCCAGAGGAAGACCACCGATCTGACCCTAACCTTACCGAAGGGATCGATACCTGCCCAATTAATACAGATCTTTCGCCGTCAGCAGGCCCGGGGAACAGGCATAGGGGTGACCAGTCAGGACTCTCCTCTGGACATTCACAGGTTACTTGAGGTCTGGCAGGGGAAAGCCGCAGCGCAGGGGAAGGCCGGGGAGGTGGTTAGCTGGGCTGCCCAAACGGACACCTGGGTAGAACCCAACCAACGCCAGGGGTTGATCCAACCCATTGACCCTACCGGTTTAAGCCATTGGAGCGATCTCCACCCCCTCTGGTTGCAGTTACTCCAACGTAATAGCCAGGGGCTGCTAACCCCTGGAGGCCCGGTGTGGGGCATTCCCTACCGCTGGACCGGGTTGGCCATAGTCTATGACCGCAGTAAACTACCCGGTCAGATTTCTTTGCAGAACTGGGCCGATCTCTTACAACCAGCCCTCCAACACCAGATTATGTTGCCTGACCAGCCCCGCCTGATTCTGGGACTGGGGCTTAAGGCCCTGGGAGCCTCGGCTAATCAGGAGGACCTGAGGGCGGTTAACGGCCTGGAGGATTTCCTCACCCACCTGCACCGGCAGGTCCGCTGGTACGATTCCCAGAACACTCTGAAGGCTTTGATCAAGGGCGACGCCCTGGCGGTAGTCACCTGGTTGGATGCGATCGTGCCCGTGGTAAAGCAATATCCCAACCTGGGGGTGGCCATCCCTCCCCAGGGAACCCTAATTAGCGCCGACCTTTGGGTTAGACCTAAACAGAGTCGTCCCCCCACGGACCTGGCAATGGCTTGGTTAAACTTTTGTCTGAGTCCAGCCTTTACCGAACCCCTGGCGATCTATGGTCATGGCCTTAGTCCCCAACTTTGGGGAGCCAGCCCAGCACAAATACCCCCTTCCCTGAAAAGTCAGGCGGGGCTCTTCTCAGCCCTAAGTAAAAGTGAGTTTCTCTATCCCCTGAGGGGCTCTGCCCAGGAAAGTTATCGGGCTTTCTGGCAACGTATGGGGCAAAAGTTATCCTATGGAGTTAAGGGGATGTTCAGAGCAGCTTTGTAGATTTCTTCATTTTGCCTGGCAGATGTATCCAGATCCACCATTGGTAGAGGATAATCGACTCCCAGGTTAATGCCAGCACCTTTTTGTTCGGTCGTTGGTAGTTGCCAGGGCTGATGCACCTGGCTGGAGGGCAGTGACCTCAATTCTGGCAACCAGGTTTTGACGTAGGTACCGTCGGAATCGTAGTCTTGGGCCTGTTTGAGGATATTAAAGTAGCGAAAACCCCGACCATCGTTGCCGATACCAGCGGCGTAGTTCCAGTTGCCGTAGTTGCTACAGACATCGTAGTCAATCAGCAAGGATTCAAACCATTCTGCTCCCATGCGCCAGTCTAGCCCCAGGTTCTTGGTGAGAAAGCTAGCCACGTTTTGGCGGCCCCGGTTGGACATAAAGCCCGTAGCGGCTAATTCCCGCATATTGGCGTCAATTAGCGGAAATCCCGTCATGCCAGATCGCCAGGCATCAAAGTCTGGCCAGTGCTGCCGCCAGGCAATGTTTAAACGGCGTAGCCCAGAGGGGTAGAAGAGGCGATCGCCATGTTTGCCCATAATAAAGTGAAAATAATCCCGCCACAGGAGCTCAAAGACGAGCCAGTAGGTGGACTCATTTTGTACCCGCTCAGCTTCATACTGGCTGACGCTAGCGTAGACCTGGCGCGGCGATAGGCAGCCCAGGGCTAGCCAGGGAGATAGTTTAGAGGAATAGTTTGGCCCCAGCAGCCCATTGCGGGTTAATTTATAGGTTTTCAGGGAATCGGTTTGCCAGATATAGTCCTGTAGCCGGGCTAAGCCAGCCTGTTCGCCCCCCTCAAAGGTTAACACCGCCCGGTGATCAGGTAGGGGTGCGGTTAGTCCCAGGGCGGCCAGGACGGGCAGGGTGCCCACTTCCATCAGCGGCAGGGGTGGTAGGTGCGTGGGTCGAGGCCGGGGCGGTAGGATGGAGCTGTGCCGTTCTACCGCCTGGCGGAAGGGGGTAAACAGCTCGGGTAACTCTGCCAACCCGAAGGGCAGATGATCGGGGTGGTAAAGGGTATCTCCCCAGTCGGTCAGGGTTTGCACTCCCAACTCCGCCAACTCTGGGGCGAGGGCGGCTTCTATGGCTTGTTCCGTAGGGCTAGCCTGGCGATGCCACATGACGGTGGTAACGCCCAGGGGTTTCACCAGATCGGGGATGATTGCTTCAGGATGACCCCAGCGCAGCACCAGATCACTCCCCAGCGATCGCAGCGATCGTCGTAAATCTGCCACACTTTGCCGTAGAAACCGGGCTCGATAGCTTCCTGTTTTAGGAAAACCAAAGCTTGTCCGGCCAAACTGGCGAGGGTCAAAGCAATAAAGGGGAATAATACCTTGCCCGGTTTGTAGGGCCTGGCACAAAAGCCCATGGTCATGCAGGCGCAGGTCTAGGCGGAACCAGATCAAAATAGTCATAACCAGAAGGGTGCCGGGGACCTGAAGTGGAATGGGTTATATTACGTTATGTTGAGCATCTTAGACCAGAATCGACAAATTTAGGGTTGTCGAACCATCGGTGCTGAAGCCACTAGATGGCGCTGCAGCTTCGAGCCTGCCAATTAATTTACTTCCCAGGGAGATCTTCCTATGTCTGTTCAAGTTGGCCAATTGGCCCCCGATTTTAGCTTAACCAATCAAGCTGGTGAAACCGTTACCCTCAGTAGCTTTAGAGGGCAAAAGGCCGTGGTCCTGTATTTTTATCCTAAGGACGATACCCCTGGTTGTACCGTCGAGTCCTGTTCCTTTCGGGATAGCTATGAAGACCTTCAGCAGATCGGAGCAGAGGTAATTGGCGTCAGTAGCGACTCTCCCAGTTCCCACCAGCAGTTTGCCAGTAAGTACAAACTCCCCTTTACCCTGGTCAGCGATGCCGATAGCAAGGTGCGCCGTGAGTACGGCGTACCCTCAACCCTGGGGCTGTTGCCCGGTCGGGTCACCTATGTGATTGACCAGGCGGGGGTGGTGCGCCACATTTTCAATTCCCAGTTCAATCCTAAGGCCCACGTGGGAGAAGCTAAAAAGGTACTTAAATCCCTTTAGAGCCATAGCCGTAGCTACGGGTAAGGGGGTGAAAAGGATGTTGGTAAGCTTTCAGTCAAGCGTATTTGGGTTGGGTAAAGCCGGTAAACCAGGGTGCTAATGCTGTTGTCTAGGGAGGTGGGTCGGAAAGCTGTTGAGTAAACTTGATTGCTTTGTCCCATTTATAGGAAAATCCTTTAGATAATCCACTAAGATCAAAGGATCTCTTATTAATCCCATCACCTGGCTTGATTAGGCCTTGGGTGCTGCCCCAAAGGCCTGGATCTTTGTTTGAATAGACCAGGGCTTTGTTGCCAGGGAGTTATGGAAAGTTATAGCTTGGTTCAGAATGCTGAGAATCGAGTTGATTGACGACGGCTAGGGCTGGGTAGACCTGCTGATTCGCCTCCACCCCATTAAACCTGGCTACCCCTAATAGGGACCAACCAAAATTTTCAGCCTTTATCCTTTTATCCCCGTTTTACCTTGACCTATTCCACCCCTTCCCAAGGTCGTCATCTCCTGGTCTGGATTCTGGCCGGGGTAACTTTGTTGATGGTGGGTAATAAGCTGGTGCACCTGCTCACCGAATCCTGGTGGTTTCAGTCTGTTGGCTTTGCCGCCGTGTTCTGGACCCGGCTACGGTGGCAACTGGGGTTGGGATTGGGGGTACTCCTGATCACCGCTCTCTGGCTGGGCCTGCACTACCGGCTGGCCCTCAGGATTACCCGCGATCGCCCCTATCAGTTCCTCAGTCGCTACAGCCTCCTGGATCAACGGCAGCAGGTACAGGGGTGGCTCAACTGGGGGGTGGTGGGGATAATTTTAATCCTCGGCCTGGGAATGGCCCTGGATAGCGCTAGAGACTGGCAAACGGTCTTGAAGTTTCTCAATGCCACGGCCTTTAACCAGGTTGATCCGATTTTTCAGAGGGATATAGGCTTTTATCTGTTTCGCTTGCCCTTCTGGCAACATCTCCATAGTAAGTTGGTGGAGCTAGTCATCTGGGCCCTATTGATTAGCTTGACCCTTTACGCCTTGAAGGGAGAAATTCGTCCCGAGCGGGGATGGAAGTATTTTCTGACGGGCGAGCCTAAAGCTCACCTTTGTCTACTGCTGGCCGCCCTGGCAACCCTGATGGCCCTGGGCTTCTGGATGAGCCGCTTCTCCCTTCTCTACGCTGAAGGCGGTGTGATTTTTGGGGCCGGTTATACCGATGTCCATGCTCGGCTCCAGGCCGATTGGCTGATGGTGTTTGTCACCCTGGCGGTGGCTGGGCTGTTTCTTTTAGCCCTCTGGCGGAATGGGTTTGCTTTGCCCATTCTGGGTATTTTTATCTATCTGGCGGTCTTGATCGCAGCCCATGGCCTCTACCCCTGGTTGCAGCAAACCCTGGTGGTAGAACCCAACGAGCTGGCCCTCGAGCGGCCTTATATCGAACACAACATTGCCTTTACACGGCAGGCCTATAATCTCACCAATGTGGTTTCCCAGCCCTTTCCGGCCAAAAACCACCTGGACCGTACTACCCTTGAGGCTAACGGACCGACCGTCCATAACATTCGCCTCTGGGATTACGCCCCCCTGCTGAGCACCTACAAACAACTGCAGGAAATTCGTCTTTACTACAATTTTCGGGACGTTGACATCGATCGCTACACCCTTAAGGGGGATTACCGGCAGGTCAACCTGGCCGCCAGGGAACTGGCTGTGGATCAACTGCCCGTGGAGGCCCAAAACTGGATTAACCGCCAGATCAAGTTTACCCATGGCTTTGGCCTGGTGATGAGCCCGGTCAACCAGGTATCCCCCAATGGCTTGCCAGAATTTTTCCTGCGCAATGTGCCCCCCGTTTCCACGGTAGATCTGGCCCTGGATCAACCCCGGATTTACTACGGCGAAGACACCGCCAATTACATCTTTACGGGCACGAACACCGATGAATTTGACTATCCCCAGGGCGATGCCAATGCGGCCTATCGCTACCAGGGTACCGGCGGGGTGGCCTTAAATTCCTGGCTGCGGCGGTTAGCCTACGCCTATGATCTGGGGAATTTGCGGCTGCTGATTTCTAACTACTTCAACAATGGGTCACGAATTCACTACCACCGGCTGATTCAAGAACGTGTACGCCAGGTCACTCCCTTTCTGACCTTTGACCACGATCCCTACCTGGCTGTCATTGGTGGTCGGTTGAAGTGGATTATGGACGGCTATACCGTCAGCGATCGCTACCCCTATGCCGAGCCCCTATCTCGCTATAGTCAGATAGTGGAACCGATCGGCCAACCTGCGGCCCTGTTGCCCCAGCAGGCTAACTACATTCGGGATGCGGTCAAGGTTTTCATTGACGCCTACGATGGCAGTCTGGAATTCTTCGCCCGGGATGGTAAAGACCCGGTGCTGGCCACCTACCAGCGCATCTTTCCCCAACTTTTCAAGCCCTTGGCCACTATGCCAATGGCCTATCGGCAGCATCTGCGCTATCCCCAGGATATTTTCACCATTCAGGCTCAAATGTATCGGGCCTACCATATGGATAATCCGGAGGTGTTCTACAACCGCGAAGACCTCTGGCGATTTCCCCAACTCAGCCACGAAGGTGGGGTACAGGCCATGGAACCCTACTACATCATCATGAAATTGCCCAAACTTGGCCAAGAGGAGTTCTTACAGATTCTTCCCTTTACCCCGGCTAATCGTGACAATATGATTGCCTGGATGGCCGGAGTCTCCGATGGCGACAATTATGGTCAGCTCCTACTGTATGAATTCCCTAAGCAGGAGCTGGTATTTGGTCCCAGCCAAATTGAAGCACGTATTAACCAAACGCCGGAGATATCGGGGCAATTTACCCTCTGGAGTCAACAGGGATCACGGGTGATCTGGGGTAACCTGTTGGTGGTTCCTATTGAACAATCTCTACTCTATGTGCAGCCCATTTATCTGCGGGCCGAACAGGGAGAATTGCCGGAACTGCGTCGGGTGATCGTGGCCTACGGCGATCGGGTGGTCATGGAGAAAACCCTGAACCAAGCCCTACAGACTATCTTTGGTCTTCCCAGTGGGTCGGCGAACCCCCCCTCTCCCTCAACGGTGGGTAATTTAGGTGGATTAGTTAAGGATGCTTTGCGGACTTACCAGAACGGTCAATTAGCGCTAGAGGAGAAAAATTGGCAAGGCTACGGCGAGGCCCAACAGCAGCTTGAAAAAATTCTTCGCCAGATGGATAGCCAGATTCCCTAAGGCCTTCGCCGACTTAAGTCCGGCTCAGGTTCTCTAAATTTACCCGTAAGTGTGTCAATATTAGCCAATCAGGGCATACTTATAGACGATTTTCTGGCCTCTACCCTGGATTCATTAAACTCCATAGACCATTATGTCTAATCCGCCACCCGAAGTTCTCCAAATGGCAAGACAGGGCCATCCTGAAGCCATCGCTACCCTGATTAATCGGCATCTCGAAGCCAACGGTATTATCGCCTACGTGGCCCAACAGGATGATCTGCTACAGGTTATTTTAGAATCGGTGGCGGCCCCTAATCAGGCCGATTTGGTTCCCTACGTCACCAGAGGAATCAAGGGATTAGACCTGGCCCATATCCACCGGTTGACTATTAGCGGTAAGCAACAGGGCAACTATGCCAGCGACTGGACCGAGGAGATTACCCTGGGCACCGGTATGGCGATCGCACCTCCTTTGGGGGAGCCTGGGGTTGGGACCAACCCTACTGAATTAGATGAATTGGACCAACTTCTAGCATCCCAGGAGGTCTCTGGGACTCCTACTCCTGATGTAGCTGAGGATGAACTGGATTTAGAGCGGGAATTAGGGTTAGTCTTTGATGATCAAGGGGATTTGGACCTGGCCGATCTACCATCTTTAGATCTCGATCAGGCCTTTGACTTTGATCTGGATCTGCCAAAAACCGCTGATCAGACCGACGATTTGGGCTTTGATAGTAATCTGGAAACCGCTTCTAGCCTTGAAGCCGCCGATTTCTCCGATCTAAATCTAGATTTTCTAGTGGATCAGGATAGCTTGAACTTTGATAGTGAGCTCAGCCCTGACTTTGATCTGACCACCCCAGCTACGGCGCCCCAAGCCTACAGCGCCATTTCCCAGACCGATCAGGAGATAACCGATATCTGGGACTCTAGCTTTGATTTGAGCCCCAGTTCCTGGACTACTGGCGCGGAAAACCAAACTCCCCTGGATCTTGAAGAACCTTCACCAGTGGCTGGGGAAGAGTTCGATCCTAATCTGATTTTTGCCTCCGCCGTGGAGGAGCCTCCAGCCCAGCCCTTTGCGATCCCATCTGGTGCTGAAGCTCCCTCAGGGATAACCTGGCCTGAGGATGAATGGGACAGTCCGGATCACCTGTCTGCCGCCCTTCCCCAGCCATCGGCAGCGGATCTCGGTTGGTCCCTTGACAGTACCGATGGAATGGTCAGCCAGCAACTCGAGCCTGAGACCCTCAATCTTGAGGTTGAGGCCTTCAGTGTGGGTAGTCAGCCACCCTTACCCGACCAGATCCCTGCCTCAGCAGCGGACATTGCTGCCCCAGAGATTGATCTGGGGGACAGGCCTGCTTCTATTCCAGAGGATGACTTTAATCTTAGGGATCTATCTCTGCCCGATCTCGATACCCCTGACCTGGATTTAGGGGGGTCGGGTTCCGTTGGATTTGAACCCATAGCCGATCTTGATATCCCCGATCTGGATTTAGGGGGGCCAGGTCCCGTTGGGTTTGAACCCATAGCCGATCTCGATATCCCCGATCTGGATTTAGGGGGGCCAGGTCCCGTTGGTTTTGACCAGGTAGAGGTAGACGATCTATCCCCCGTTGATTTTAACCAGGACTTCTATAATCCCAACCTATCTCTGGGTAAGGAACAGCGTAATGGCTTTTTCCCTGAGCTAGAGGAGTCTACCCCAACCTCGGATGCCGCCGATCTGGACGCCGCCGATGACTTCATTCATAAATTTGCTCCGGTTTCCGATGAGGATGTGGCCCAGCTTAACTCCAGGCCGACGGCCAATTTCAGGGCCTTACCTAAGATTCTGGCTGGAGTTGGCTTTGGTGCCCTGGCCCTAGTGCTCTCCTGGATGGGATTTAACACCTTTCGCACGGTAGTAGAACAACGCCCTGAGACGACTATGGCGCCCGTACCGACAGTGCCCCCTAAACCTGATCAGGGAACGGAACTGGCTAAAGCCGATGCTTTTCGGCAGGCCGTTAATGCGGCTACTAAAGCCGCCAATCTTTCCCAAACCGCCAAGACCGCCGCTGACTGGGAAGTGATCGTTAATTCCTGGAAACAGGCGATCGCCCTGATGCAGCAAGTATCCAGCGACCATCCTAAGTACAGCATTGCCCAGACTAAAATAGGTCAGTACCAATCTAATCTGGCCTATGCTCAGCAAAATCTGAGTCGCCTATCCCAACCCAGGTAATTGCTGTAAAAACATTGGTTGGTCTATCGGTTTAGGCAGGTAAAATAGGACGGTTGGATTCAGCTACAAAGCCTTGATTGAACGCTATACCCTGCCTGAGATGGGCAACCTCTGGACTGAGGATTATAAATTTAAAACCTGGCTCCGGGTGGAACTGGCGGTTTGTGAAGCCCAGGCGGAGTTGGGTTACATTCCCAGGCAAGCCGTAGAAGAAATTAAGGCTAAGGTTAACTTCGATCCCAGGCGCATTCTCGAAATTGAGGCCGAGGTGCGCCACGATGTGATTGCCTTTCTCACCAATCTAAACGAGTACGTGGGGGAAGCGGGGCGCTACATTCACCTGGGTATGACCAGTTCAGATATGCTGGATACCGCCCTCTCCCTGCAATTAATCGATAGTTTACAGGTAATTCTGATTCACCTGCAAAATCTGATTCAGGCAATTCGCTATCGGGCCCAGGAACATCGCGACACGGTCATGATTGGTCGCTCCCATGGTATTCATGCTGAGCCCATTACCTTTGGCTTTAAGCTAGCGGGATGGTTGGCAGAAATGCTGCGCCACCGCGATCGTCTCACCCGCCTGCAGGATAGGGTAGCGGTGGGTAAAATCTCAGGCGCTGTGGGCACCTACGCCAATATTGATCCTCAGGTAGAGGTGCTAGCCTGCCAATATCTGGGCCTTAAGCCCGATACCGCCTCCACCCAGGTTATTTCCCGCGATATCCATGCCGAATTTATGAATGCTCTGGCCCTGCTGGGGGCGTCTATTGAGCGTTTTGCGGTGGAAATTCGCAATCTTCAACGCAGCGATGTACTGGAGGTAGAAGAGTTCTTTGCCAAAAAGCAAAAGGGTTCTTCGGCTATGCCCCATAAGCGTAACCCTATTCGTTCTGAACGCCTCACGGGCATGGCGCGGATTCTGCGGGGGAATGCCCTGGCTGCCCTGGAGAACGTCGCTCTCTGGCATGAGCGAGATATTTCCCATAGTTCGGTAGAGCGGGTAGCCCTACCGGATAGCTGTATCCTTACCCATTTTATGCTGGTGGAGATCACCGAATTGGTCAAGTATCTGCTGGTCTATCCCGATAATATGGCCCGCAACATGAACCTCTACGGCGGCGTAGTGTTTAGCCAGACCGTGCTACTGGCCCTGGTGGAGAAAGGTCTTTCCCGGGAAGTTGCCTACGGTATTGTACAGGATTGTGCCCATCGAGCCTGGAACCAGGCAGGGGGAGATTTCCGCCAGTTAATTAGTAGTCATGGGCAAATTACAGCGCACCTTTCGACAGCGGAGATAGCCGCTTGTTTTGATCCGAATCGCCATCTGCGCCATCTTGACCAAATCTACCAACGATTAGGCATTTAGGCCGTAGCCTGGTTGAGCTTTGTGACCCAAGCTATACATCCTACGGTTGATAAGGTCCCTGGTGTTATGAAAGGTCGTCCCCATCGATTGCCCTGCCATTTAATTTTCAGAAATGTGTGTCTGGGCCTGGCCATTGTAGCTGCAACTGTGGTGTTAATGGATGAGGTGCATCGATCTGGGGCGATGCAGGCAGCTCAAATAGAGACTCTCAAGCGCCTCTTTACCTACCGGATGATGACTGGCGTTAAACAAACTGGTTTCTAGGAGATCGGTGCAGATGCCACTTCGGTAAACAGGGATAGAGCTCCAGTTACCTGATAGCCTGGTCAACTAGCTACCGACTGTCTCAGATCAGATCCGGGAATTGTGAGGTCAATGATCGCCTGTAACAGGTTAGTTTGGTTTAGATTGGCTCCAACCAGATCGGCTCCTAATAGATTAGCCTCCTTCAGGTTAGCGCCTTTCAGATTGGCATCGGCCAAACAGGTACCCCAGAGATTGGCGCGGCTCAGATTCGCACCTGCCAGGTTAATTCCCCGTAGGTTCATGCCATTTAAACGAACCCCACTTAAATCAATGCCCGGTAAAACGGCTCCTGGCGTTAAGCAGTAGAGCAGTTCCTTGGCTTCGAACCCTTTAGGAAAGAGGGTACTATCGGAATAGAGGGCACCGCGCAGGTTAACGCCAGTGAGATCACAGCCAGTGAGATTAGTGCCGATTAAATTAGCCTGGCGTAGATCGGCGTGGGCCAAATTAGCCCCCCTCAAATCGGCCAGCATCAGGGTCGCCTGACTGAGTTGGGCGTAACTCAGGTCACTATTAATCAGGAAACTACTTAGCAAATTAGCCCGTTCCAGCTGAGCCCCTGATAACTGACAGTTGGCCCCTAAAATGCCACTCAGGTCGGAGTCTGATAGATCGACGGATCGGAGATCGTAACCCCGCAGATCTTGGGATGCGAGTATCGTCCCTGGTGCAACTAAATAGAGCCCGGCCTGGGACGGGCAAAAGTTTTTTGGGAAAGTAGTTTGAAGATCGTATAGGGCACCCTGTAAACGCGTATCCTTTAAAACTGCTAGTTGTAGGCAGGCCTGGCGTAAGTCAGCTCGTCTTAAATCAGCTCGAGTCAGGTTAGCCTGGGTCAGCTTAGCAGCTTGGAGGTTAGCACCGCCCAAATGAATATCCATCAAGTTGGCTGAGGTGAACTGGGCCTGGCTAAAATCAATACCAGAAAATTTGCAGTGGCTTAAATCTGTGGTACTTAGATCAATGCCGCGAAAGGTTCGTTCTCCAGATGCAAAGGCTGTCCACAGAGCCTCTGAGGTAGTAATGGGACGCATAGGTACTTAACGATTTCAGGAAACAGACCCAGGATGGATCGCTATCATGCCTGGAATCCTGTAGAAAATGTTACAAAACAAGTCTGTAGAAATTCGTAAGGGAGGTGCGAAATCCTGTATTTTTTTCGTAAAGTTAGCCTTTCCCGCAACTTTAAAACCTTCCTGTTATCAGCTATACCTTTTGGAGTTTTCCGATCGCGTCAGCTATGGCAAAGATGGGGTAGGGGTTCTGGCCAGATGCCAAGGGTGTTTCAACCTTTCAGCAAAGGTCCTTAGTTCGAATAGTTTTTCAAGCCAAGCCCGACTAAATGCCTAGCCCCTGGGAGACTGTCTGGGAATAGCTGGGCGAGCCTTCAAAACTATGGATTAGTCGAGCCCGCAGGTGCACTCTTTGACCAACGGTAATCCCCAGATCTCGATACTGATCCCGATTAATATGGGCGGTGATAGAGTGACCCTTGTCAAGGGTTAACTCTATCCGAATCGTCCAACCCAGATGGATAATATGGTTGATGGTAGCCGGAAGGCTCGCGTCTTGGGGGGTCAGAAAGATTTCAATATCGTGGGGTCTTAGAAAAACCTCTGCCGTGCTAGAAGCCTCCCGATGGAGTGATTGCCAGGTTTGATCGGGGGAGAGGACGTTGACCGCCCCAATAAAGCTCATAACGAAGGAACTGGCAGGCTGTTCGTAAATCTCTGCGGGAGATCCCACCTGTTCTACCTTGCCATTGCTCATTACCACAATATCATTGGCAATTTCCATGGCTTCTTCCTGGTCATGGGTGACAAAGACGGTGGTTACCTGGACTTCGTCGTGAAGCCGACGCAGCCAATCCCGCAAATCTTTACGGACTTTGGCATCAAGGGCACCAAAGGGTTCATCCAGTAGGAGTACCTGGGGCTCGATCGCCAGGGCGCGGGCTAGGGCTACCCGCTGGCGCTGACCGCCGGAGAGCTGGGCCGGGTAGCGATCGCCAAGACCGGTTAATTGCACCAGATTCAGTAAAGTATCGACCCGATGTTTAATCCGATCCTTAGGCCACTTTTGCAGTTCTAGGGCAAAGGCAATATTTTTACGTACGGTTAGATGTTTGAACAGGGCATAGTGCTGAAACACAAAACCTACGTGGCGATCCTGAACAGATTTAAAAGTCGCATCCTGGGCCGAAATGTAGATACGCCCCGTATCGGGTTTCTCCAGTCCTGCAATCAAGCGTAACAGGGTTGACTTGCCTGAACCTGAGGGGCCTAACAAGGCCACCAGAGAGCCACTCTTAATTTCCAGATCGATGGGCTCTAAGGCCTGGAAATCACCGAACCGCTTCGAGACGTTTTCTACCTTAATGCCCACCGGTTATCCCCCAACTCAGTAATAGATCCAACCGAGAAGAAAATCACTCGCAATCCAGGCTGAATCGGTATTGAATAACTATAAACTAAAAACAGAGGATATCCTATATATAGATTTCGTTTCAACTGGAATTCGGATGGGAATTTTCATGATACAGTTTTTAGCTGTAATGCCCTCGAATCCTGACGAGTCGTTATAGCCTTTGGAAGTTTTCTATGTCATTATTCCGTCCTTCCCGAAATCGGGTACTGACCATCATCAAGACTTTGCGACCTTCTCGGCGATGGGGGGGCGGCAGGGTTTCCCGGCGCTCAGCCCTGTTGGGAGTTCTGGCCTTGACCACCATCGCCGCGATCGCCGCCTGTGGTGGTCAAGGGCCTGGCGATAACCAGGCATCTGGCAAAAAGGTAGAGCTCACCCTGGTCAGCTACGCCGTCACCCAGGCGGCCTATGAACAAATTATTCCTAAGTTCGCCGCCGCCTGGAAGGAGAAAACCGGTCAGGAGGTGGTGTTTAACCAGAGCTACGGTGGATCCGGTAGTCAAACCCGGGCCATTCTAGATGGCCTGGAGGCAGACGTGGCAGCGCTGGCCCTGGCGGGGGATACCAAAAAACTGCAGGAGGGGGGCTTGATTCAGCCTGGATGGGAAAAGCAAGCTCCTAATAACGCGATCGTCCACAAATCGGTGGCGGTCCTAGTGGTGCGTAAAGATAACCCTAAAAATATCAAGGGCTGGGATGACCTGGCTCGCAATGATGTCTCGGTTGTCACCGCCAACCCCAAAACCTCCGGTGGTGCAAAGTGGAACTTTCTAGCGGCCTGGGGCTATAGGACCCAGACTGGCAAAAGTGAGGCTGAAGCCCTGGATTTTGTTACGAAGATTTATAAAAATGTTCCCGTCCTTCCCAAGGATGCCCGGGAGGCCACCGATGTTTTCTACACCCGGGGGCAGGGAGATGTGTTGATTAACTATGAAAATGAGGTGCTGCTGGCAGGTCAGAAAGGTGAGGGGCAGCCTTTCATTATTCCTGATGTGAATATATCTATCGACAATCCGGTGGCGGTGGTTGACACCAATGTTGATAAGCATGGCACCAGGGAAGTGGCCGAGGCCTTTGTCAAGTTCCTCTTTACCCCTGAGGCTCAACGGGAGTTTGCCAAGGTAGGATTCCGCCCAGTTGACGCCACCGTTACCCAGGAGTTTACCCAGCAGTTTCCCAAAGTTAAAACCCTCTTTACCGTTACCGACCTGGGTGGTTGGAGTGAGATCAATAAAAAGTTCTTCGCCGATGGGGCCATCTTTGACCAGATCCAGGCCAAGGTGGGTAAGTAACTATGGCGGCTTCTCCCCTACAACCCCTCAGTAAAATTTCATGGGCCTGGCAAATTACCTGGTTCTATTTAATTCTGTTTCTGTTTGTCCCATCGACCGCCCTCCTACTGAAGGCGGTTACCCTGAGTCCTGCCAAAATCTGGCACATTGCCACCGATCCCGTTGCCCTATCTACTTACAACGTTACTTTCCTGACTGCTCTAGCGGCAGGGATCCTGAACGGCTTTGCAGGCTTAGTGACGGCCTGGGTGTTGGTCCGTTACGAGTTTCCTGGCAAGCGTTTACTGGATGCAGCCATTGACTTACCCTTTGCTTTGCCTACAGCGGTGGCTGGTCTCACCCTATCCACTATCTACAGCACCAACGGCTGGATTGGTGGATTGTTAGCTCCCTACGGTATTAAGGTTGCTTTTACCCGTCTGGGAGTATTGGTGGCGATGATTTTTATTTCCCTACCCTTTGTGGTGCGAACGGTACAGCCAGTTTTGCAAGAAATGGGGGTAGAAGCAGAGGAAGCGGCCTGGTCCATGGGAGCCTCCCGCTGGCAAACCTTCTGGCGAGTAATTTTACCTCCCCTCATGCCGGCGGTTTTGACCGGAGTAGCCCTGGGGTTCTCTCGGGCCGTGGGGGAATACGGGTCGGTGGTGATTATTGCGGGTAATATTCCCTTTAAAGACCTGATTGCTCCAGTATTGATTATTCAACGTCTGGAGCAATTTGACTACGCTGGAGCAACGGTGGTGGGCTCGGTTTTGCTACTGATTTCACTGCTGGTTTTGTTGGTTATTAATCTGATTCAAGCCCAGGGACGGCGTTACCAATGACCGCTGAATTACCAGAATCGAAATCTCAAGCTGCGGCTGGCATAGACTGGGTGAAGGGGGGATTAATTGCCTTTGTAGTTTTCTACCTGTCTTTGTTATTATTTGTGCCCGCTGCCAATGTTTTTTACCAGGCGATCCAGGGTGGTTGGCCCGGGATGGTTAAAGTGTTAACCAGTCGTTTGTTCCTGAACGCCCTCAAGCTAACCCTGATCGCCACCGTTATTAGCGTTCCTCTGAATACTATCTTTGGTATTTGTGCGGCACTGGCGATCGCCAACAAGAACTTTCGGGGCCGCACCCTGCTCCTCAGTATTATCGATCTACCTTTTTCGATTTCGCCAGTAGTAGCGGGGTTAATGCTCGTATTGCTTTATGGTAACCGGGGATGGTTTGGGCCACTTCTGCAGGCTGGGGGGATTAAGATTATCTTTGCCATACCTGGCATTGTTATGGCTACGATTTTTGTCACTATGCCCTTTATTGCCCGTGAGGTCTTACCCGCCCTAGAGGAAAACGGTACAGAGCAGGAGGAAGCGGCTTTTACCCTGGGTGCCTCCCCCTGGCAAACCTTTTGGCGGGTCACCCTACCCTCAATCAAATGGAGTTTACTCTACGGTCTAATTCTCTGTAATGCCCGGGCGATGGGGGAATTTGGCGCAGTAGCGGTGGTATCCGGCAATATTACGGGTAAAACCCAAACCCTCCCCCTCTTTATCGAGGAGTCCCATACTCAGTACGACAATCAGGCTGCCTATACCGCCGCTCTATTGCTGGCCTGTCTGGCCATTGTTACCCTGGTGCTGAAATATCTTCTGGAACGCAATACCGCCGTCCGTCGTACCTACCACTGAGGAGAGATTTACTATGGGAACCCTATCGCCCCAAGTTAGCTTAGAGGAACTGCGCCTCCGATCGATCCAGGGTAGAACCCAAATCCAGTTACGCCTGAGAATTCCCAAGACCTACCACGGTGAACCTGTGATTTCTAACCTGACCAGTCGTTATGGCTTGCAGGTGAACATCGTGGCCGCCCTGTTGGGAGCAGATGGCGAGGAAGATGGCTGGTTTGATCTGGTCATCGATGGAGAAGCAGCTCTAATTCGTCAAGCGTTGTTCGATCTAGTAGAACTGGATGCCGACATCTGGATAGGCTCCGAACAGGAGGAGTATACCTAGGATTCTGGTAATCTTCCTTAGCCTATACCCCTGCAAACTGGTCATAGGTGCTGCGGAACCCCTACCCAATCCTTGCCATTTCACGCCTCTTAATGATCGGCTTGCCTCCTGTTACGAGGCATAAAATTGACTGATCCACCCGGTCTTCATTCCTCTGACCAAGCCTATAGATACCACCTCTAACCCGGTTTGACAACAGGATTGGGGGTGGGATTCGTCAAGAGAATTAAGGTTAGGGACACTATTCAAAAAGATCAAACAGTTTTTCCTCGATGCCGTCTCGAATTAGTTGAAACTCTTCAGGGGTTACTATTTCGAGATTACCCTTGTCATCTCTATAGGCGAAAATTAACAAGGGCTCGAGGGGGGTGCACAGGGTATATTCCTCATCCTTATAGAAGCAGGTGGCCAGAATTTGAAATTCTTCGGTTATGGGGTTACCGGTTTCGTCCAGCTCGTCTAATTCCAAAGTCAGGCAGTTCTCTTCTTCAGCTTCAGGCACTTCCCCGGCGGCGGTTAAGGTAATGGCAGAACGTTGTAAAACCAGGTTTTGCTCTGCCAGAACCGCTTTGGCTGTGGGAAAGATGGGATCGATTTGATCGTCTTCAATATCTACGAGAATCTCATCCTCGGTATCATCTCCCTGCCAGACAAAGATTTCAATTGGGGCATCGATAGGTAGTAATAACAGATATTCTTGGTCGTTTAGATGAAAGCGTTGCTCAACCTGACAGGGGAGAAAACGTCCGGCTTCGTCGGTAAGAACAACCGCTGATTCTTCGAAGGATTGGGTATCATCTGTCATGGATATTATGTCAGGCTGTACTCTAAAAGAACAAGCTACTGTTAAAAGATAGCAGCCTTACCAGAATAGCCTATTGTGATCCTTTGTTCACCGCTGATCTAGCCAACGCTGCAGAATGATGGCAGCGGCTTTTCGATCAATTAAATTCTTATTTTGACTGGGTTCGCCGCCCTGCTCCCGAATCAACTCTTCGGCTTCTAAAGAGGAGAGTCGCTCGTCTATATAGACGACGGGTAAATGCAGGTGGCGGCCCAGACGATTGGCTAAGCGTCTCACATGCTGGGCTTGGGAGCCTTCTGTTCCAGCCATGGTGATAGGGAGGCCTACCACTAGAATTTCTGCCCGACGAGCCTGGATTAATTCTTCTAGGGCGGACAATAACTGGGGGAAGGGCTGCCGCCGCAGGGTGGTTAGACCCGTAGCAATTAAACCGGTGCGATCGCAGCCCGCCACCCCAATCCGTTGGCGACCGATATCGAGCCCCAGGGCTGAAATCTCTTTCTTCAAGACCTCTAACCCTAGATCCGAGGGGCGATCGCCCTGACCCTGGGGCTTGCTAACTGTAACCAGCCAGGGTGAGCTTTTCGTGGACATCTCTGACTCCAGGGAGCAGACCCAGGTGGGGTTACCATCGTTTCCTCCAACCTTCAGAGTCTGGAGGATTTCTCTCTGCCCCTGGTATCCAGCCCATGCGGCCAGGCACAGGCTTACCTACGGGTTGTAGCCCCGGTAGGACATCAGAGAGTTGCAGACCCTCCAGTGAAAGGGATTTCCTTTCGTGCACCTTATGCCATACGGAGCGAGACATGAGCAGGGTATGGTGCTTAGGATTTGCCTGCATTTGGGTCAGGCATTCCTCCCGTTCTGGTTGGTAGTCAAAGGAAACCAGATGCAGAGCTTGGGGGGGGAAGGGTTGCAAAATTTTTGCCATTTGCACTATCAGTTCAGGATAGAGCCAGGTATAGGCAGGATGGACGGTTAAGTCCACGCGATGGGGCTGGCGTCCGTCCCGGGCAATGGTTAATTTAAACTGACCAATGGCGGCCTTACGTTGCTGCTCAAATACGTAGGTGCTGACGGTTTCTAATTGATTTACCAACCGGTCCAGGGTTGCTGAAAATGTTCCCACCAGGTTCACCTGGAAATCTTGAATCTGATGGTCAAAAACTTGCCGTACCAGGGGGGGCATAGAGGCCGTATTCAACTGGTACAACAACTGGGCATCAGCATTACTGATGGGTAGTAGATTGGGGAGGTCAGGATCCCGTTCAGCTAGAGTAGCGATCTGATCGGGGCTAAGGGACCAGTAGGTAGCCTGGGCCAGGGGCTGGAAACCATTGAAGCGATAGAGGCCAAGAGCTAATTTATCCTGAACCTTTACTTCCAGTACCCAGTTTCGCGCTTCCCACACTGCCTCAAAACAGTGGCGGAGTAATTTCGAACCCACATCAATGAAGCTATTACCCAGTACCTTAGAGGCTATAGCCTGATTGACCACTATTTGCTCCACCTGCCAGGTACTGCGGGTACGGTTGAAGGGAGAAACCTGAATAAACCCCACCACGAGGTTTTGATGCTCTGCGACAAAAACTAGAGGCCCTTGAGGTAGGGGGCGGGGAAACCAGTTCAATAGCTTGAGAAGCGCATACCAGCGATATTGATAATCCAACCAGGTAACGATCTCTGGTGAAGCGGCCTGACTGGAACCCGTGTTCAGATCCTCAGTGTGCCATTGTTTTAGATCATCCAAATCACGGTACTGCAAGGGACGTACCGTTAACATCGGGCTAGTTGTGGTTGCACGCGCCATAGGTCAGTCGGTTGAATATCCCAAAGCTTTCTTAATTTTAACCGGTTTTCCTGATTTTCCGATGTCATAGCTAAGCAATACCCGAGTTGAATATCCTCTAATGGGAGACTAAGATCCCCCCCTCCGGCTCGAATTCTGACTGGCTGGATCTAGGCTTTATAACTGTGTCTTACATCCATCTATAACCACCGGTAGTGGGGTAGAAAAGCTATAGTAACCCTATCCATTCGGAGATCGGGAAAATAGCGAGGACAGGACCAACGTGTTTACAAAACTTATGATTTAAGGGAGGATGGCATTAGCACGGTGCTGGGTTAAACACTGCTTTATAGGTAGGATTTGCCTGGCTGGGGGGACCTGAAACGCTGAATCAGCTCTTCTTGGTTGAACATTAAGTTGCTCAAGCTACTGACTGGAGTAGGGCTCTGGATTTGCCTTCTTCTCCCTGTAAGCAGTATTTAGGATGTACCATGAGACACCTTTTGACCATTGAACGCTTTTGCTTGTACGGCCACTTAATTGCCATGACCTTTGGTCTGGCAGGGTTATTGTGGGTTGTCCCCCATCCTGAAATCTTGAATTTGTTGCCCGCTGGTCCGCAGCTGTTTCAGTGGAGTATGGCGGGTGGCGGCGTCGGTTACATTTTGTTGGGGGCCATAGCTATGGGTCTCTATGGTTATCGCAGCCTGGGACTAAAGGGAGTGATGAGCTTTGCGGTGGCGGCCATAGGTATTTCTCTGGCCAGTGAGTTACTGGGTACCAGCACGGGTTTTCCCTTCGGTCACTACAGTTACCTCAATGGCCTTGGTTATAAGATTGCTGGTTTAGTGCCCTTTACCATTCCGCTCTCCTGGTTTTACCTGGGTCTATGTTCTCTACTTTTAGCCCGCAGAGGCTTGGCAGTGGGTGGTTCTGGCTCAATTTTACGCTCCTTGACGGCTATTGGGCTGGGGTCTGTACTGCTAACTTCCTGGGACTTTGTTTTAGATCCGGCTATGAGCCAAACCAGTTTACCTTTTTGGTACTGGCATCAACCCGGCCAATTCTTTGGCATGCCCTATCAGAATTTTGCTGGTTGGCTGGGTACGGGTTTTCTATTTATGACTGTAGGTACCGGTATCTGGCATCTTCTTAAGGTCAAGCCGGAGTCTTCTGGGCAGTCTCTCCAGTTTCCTCTGGTGGTTTATCTAGGCAACTTTACCTTTGCTCTAGTGATGAGTCTGGCGGCTGGTTTTTATATTCCCATCTTGATGGGAGTGATAACCGGAGCCGTTCCCGCCCTGGTTTGTTGGTGGATGTCAAACCCCGCTAGTCGGGCCTCAGATTCTCGAGGACAGGCGTCTGAAGCGACCTTGCCAAGCCTTGATACATCTCTGCCGGAAGCTGGTGTGGTGCTGAAATAGCTCGGGTGAATGGGTGTATTTGTGGAATTATTGTTAGCGTTTCCCTGGCTGAATTTTTTAGCTTTGCTATGTCTCACCCTGCAGTTGCCTATGGCTACTGTACTGTTGGCTCGCCTCATACCCGGTGCCTTGCGCCGACCCGCTTTGACTCCGGTTGTTACTCTTCCAGAGCAGTTAGGTACTGTTTCGGTAGTTGTACCAACTTTGAATGAGGTCAATCGATTAGAGCCTTGCTTACAGGGATTAACTCGTCAGGGCTACGAATTACGGGAAATTTTAGTCGTCGATAGCCGTTCTACCGATGGTACTCAGGGCTTAGTGGAAGCTTATCAACGGCAGGATGGCCGTATTCACTTGCTTACCGATGATCCCTTACCCCAGGGATGGGTAGGTCGCCCCTGGGCATTGGATCATGGATTTCGGCATAGCTCTGAGGCCAGTGAGTGGATTCTGGGTATAGATGCCGATACTCAGCCCCATCCGGCCCTGGCCAGCAGTCTAGCCCAGGCCATGGTGGCGGAGGGTTACGATTTAGTCTCCCTAGCTCCTCAGTTCGTTCTCAAAACCCCTGGCGAGTTCTGGTTACAACCAGCCCTGTTAATGACTCTGGTCTATCGTTTTGGAGCAGCTGGGAATAGAGCCGGTAGCCCTAGCCGAGTCATGGCCAATGGTCAATGTTTCATGGTGCGGCGAACCTTATTGGATCGGCTAGGGGGTTACCAAGTGGCTCGATCATCCTTCTGTGATGATGTTACCCTGGCCCGCTATGCGGCTGCCCAGGGCGCTAAGGTGGGCTTTTGGGATGGTTGTCACCTACTTAAGGTGAGGATGTACGAGGGGATGGCTGAAACCTGGCGAGAATGGGGGAGATCGCTCGATCTAAAGGATGCTGGTTCCACCTCTGAACTATGGGCGGATGTTGCCTTTCTGGCCCTGGTGCAGGGCTTACCCTGGCTATTGATGCCCCTGTTGATGATATTAAAGCTAGGGGGATGGGGTGATTGGTCTCTGACTCTAAATTTACTGTTGGCCACTAATAGTTTTTTGGTGGTGACACGCCTGGGATTGCAGGGGGCGATCGCTTCCGCCTATGACTTTAAATTCCCTGGTGTCCGGGGACAGTGGGCTTTCTGGCTGTCTCCCCTAGCCGATCTAGGGGCGGTTATTCGCATCGGTCTCTCTGCCCGGCAACGCCCCAGGCAATGGCGGGGTAGGGAGTATGGCATCGGCCTGCCATAGACTGAAGGGGTGGTGAACCAGATTGGCGTTGAGATAACGGGGGTCGGCAGTCACCTCCTCTCCCACCCAGTTGGGCAAATCAATCGCCTGGTCCACTGCTGTTAACTCAACTTCAGCGATAACTAAACCCTGGTTGACTCCTAAGAACTCGTCTACCTCCCAAATCACCTGGCCCAAGCAAAGGGAATAGCGGTATTTCTCAATCAAAGGTAGCTCGCAGAGGGCTTCCAGGAGGGCAACCCCATCCTCTAGAGGAATGGGATACTCAAACTCAGGCCGCACTAAGCCTTGGGCTGGCCCCTTCAGGGTCAGATAGGCTTGATCACCCACTATTCTTACCCGTACCGTTGCCTGACCCCGCGTCGGAACATAGCCCTGGCGCATCAGTACACCAGTGGCACCTGATCGCCAGGAATCGTCTTTGATCAGGAATTTACGCTCAATTTCTGTAGGCATGGATAGGCAGAGGGGACTAGGTAGAGGGATGAAGGTACAAAAAAGCCTGTAGAGTGGCTGCGTCGGGCTGGGCGGCCATGGCCCCAGGCTGGGTTGTGGTCAGGGCTCCAGCGGCACAGGCATAGCGTAGGGCTGTCTTCAGCTGATCGGACCGGTTGATCACCTCCAGACCCTGGAGCGAGAGCTGGTGTACAAAGCCCGCCAGAAAGCTGTCACCGGCTCCGGTGCTATCTTCGCAGTCTACTGGAAAAGCTGGAATATGGCCCTGCAGAGTGGTGGTGGCGTAGCTACAGCCCCTTGCTCCAGCGGTTACCAGCACCACCTTGGCCTGGTCTAACTGGCTCAGAATTACCTTTGGATCGGCGCTATGGAAGAGCCATTCGGCTTCCGTATAATTCATTTTGAGGATATCTATCCGGTTCAACCAATTTTCGATGATGGCGGGAGCCAGGCTGGGTTGGGGCCAGAAACCGGGTCGCCAGTTGACATCCACTACCGTGGTCACTTCATACTGCTGGGCCCAGGCCAGGGCCTGCTCCATTGCCTCCCGCACCGACCCATAGGCCAGCCCCAGGGTTCCCATCACCAGGTACTGAGCTGCTTCAAACCACTCAGCCTGAAGTCCTCTAACCTCCAGATGGGCATCGGCGACACCGGCGGGATCGGGCTGGCTGAAACCCACGAAAAACCTTTCGCCACTCTGGTCCCGCCGTACCAGCACCACCCGGGTAGGCCATGGCTGGGAGCGCTGGACTCCAACACAATCTACCCCAGCCGCCTGCAGGGTAGATAATAGATCATCCCCGGTCCTATCCTCACCCAGGCATCCAATAAACCTGGCCCTGGTTCCTAGCCGGGTCAGTCCCACTGCCACGTTGGCCACAGCCCCTCCCGGATAATCTACCCAGAAGGGAGTGTTGGGATGATTAGGATTGTAGCGATGGAAGATCCGATCAACGAGGCACTCTCCCAAGCAAATAACCGGTATAGCCATTACCCCAAATTATCCTCAAAGCCGTACCCGTTATAGCCACAGGGCTATGGGTCTAGGATATCCGTCGCAACACATAGTCGACCATATCTCGCAGGGCTTGTTGAGCATCGGAAGGAGGTAAACACTCTAAGCAGACGATCGCCGATTGGGCCTGCTGGGCGGCCAGCTCCCGCGCCCTAGCAATGCCATTACTGTGATGAATAACATCAATAGCTTGATCAAAGTCCTCGGGTTGGGAAAACTCTCGATCAATCAAGGTAGCCAGAACGGGATGGTCAGCCATGGCGTAGAGAACAGGGGCGGTTAGATGGCCGTTCTTAAGATCGGAACAGGCAGGTTTACCCAAAACCTCATCGGAACCCGTGAAATCTAAAATATCGTCTACCACCTGAAAGGCCAGACCCAAATGGCGGCCATAGGCATAGAGCTGATTAATCGTAGCCTCTGATAGATTACTTAACACCCCTGTTGCCTTAGCGCTATTGGCCATTAGGGAGGCGGTTTTAAAATAACTTTTATCCAGATACGCTTCAATCGAAAGGCTACTGTCAAAACGATTGAGTCCTTGCTGGATTTCCCCCTCGGCCAAGTCCATAATCACCTGAGAAAGCAATTTCACCACTCTGAGATTGTCCAGGTTAGCCAGATACCAGGAGGACTGGGCAAAGAGAAAATCCCCTGCCAGGACAGCGATACGATTGCCAAAGCTACTATGCACCGTAGGGACGCCCCGGCGCACACTAGATTCATCAACCACATCATCATGAACCAGGCTGGCGGTGTGAATCATTTCGGTAATTTCCGCCAGTCGCCTATGTTTGGCGGAAATCTCCTGGCTAGGTAGGGTTGCCTTCGCCAACAGCAGAACAATAGCGGGTCGAACGCGCTTACCCCCAGCCCCAAACAGATGTTCGGCGGCGGCCGAAAGAATGGGATGCCGCGTTCCTACCAACCCCTTTAGATTTTGAGTTAGCAGGTCAAGATCGGTCTCAACCGGTGCAAAAAGAGAAGTCACTGAAGTCATGGACAACCGGCAAAGGCGGTATAAGTTACGTTTGTTTACATAGTCTACCGCTATTCTAAGCCAACCCTAGGACAAGTGCCGGTTCGGTAAGGTCTTTTTGCCGATTGACTCAGGTTATTTCATTGATTATGGGTCTCCTGCTATGACTCCAGAAATATCCTTTTAGCCAGAACCCCTAGGATAGGCATGGTTGGTTCAGTTGATACCCAATAACTGAGAGCTGGGTCTGAGGCGACGGGATATTTGAAGTTCAGCAATACGCGGTTGACGATTTGGCGGAGAAAACCGAGCCAGGTTCTGGGCTTCAGTCTATAGAAACTGACTGGAAAAAGGGTCTACGCCTCTATAGTAGTTAGACCTATATTATTGAAAATTATCAATTGCCCTCGAAAAACAAATTGGTCTAAATCTATCCAACCCTTTTCTTTGGGGGCTGCCTCAGGTACACTCAAGGAAACAGATAGGCTTAACTCTATTAAAGCCGATCAGGTATTGAGATTGATCAATTCAATCTAGAGTTTTAGCCCTAGCCGTACTCCTCTACTTTTATTAAGCCCTTTTTATCGGTGTTGTCCAGGACCTTCCCTATGACCCCAATTCTGGCTCAGACTAGCTGGCTGATTCCTCTCTATCCCTTGCTTGGCGTCTTATTAACCATTCCCTGGTTGCCCACGATTATTCGCCGCACCGGTCCCCGTCCTGCCGGTTATGTCAATATTTTGACTACGGCTATGGCTTTAATCCATAGCCTGATGGCTTTAATTGGGTTTGTGGGTCAGTCCTCACCCCAGTTCTTTTTCACCTCCTGGCTCCAGGCTCCGGGTCTAGAACTGACCATTCCCCTTGAGGCTTCTGCCATTACCCTAGGAGCTTGTGTGTTGATTACCAGCCTTAACCTGCTAGCTCAGATTTACGCTGTGGGCTATATGGAAATGGACTGGGGCTGGGGTCGATTTTTCGCCATGATGGCCCTTTTTGAGGCCGGCATGTGCGCCCTAGCCCTGTGCAACTCCCTGCTATTTGCCTACATGCTGTTGGAGATTCTGACTCTGGGTACCTATTTGCTGGTGGGCTTCTGGTATAACCAGTCACTGGTGGTTACCGGTGCCCGGGATGCCTTCTTAACCAAGCGGGTGGGGGATCTGGTGCTGCTCATGGGAGTTTTGGCTATCTATCCCCTAGCCCATACCTGGGACTTTCGGGAGTTGGCTGCCTGGGCTCAGGATGCTGAGGTTAACCCTGCCCTGATGGCCCTAATTGGTATGGCCCTGGTAGCTGGCCCCATGAGTAAGTGTGCCCAGTTTCCCCTCCACCTATGGCTGGATGAAGCCATGGAAGGTCCTCTTCCCAGTACGATTCTGCGTAACAGTGTGGTGATCAGCACTGGTATTTGGATGTTATTCAAGCTGGAACCGATTATTTCCCTTTCCTCTACCGCCCTGAGTTTTACTATTGCCGTGGGTGCCGTAACGGCCATCGGGGCAACTTTAATTTCTGCTGCTCAGGTAGATATTAAACGGGTGCTGTCCTATCTAGGCAGCGCTTATATGGGATTAATGTTTATCGCCATTGGTGCCCAGCAGCCCCACACAGCCCTGCTATTGGCCTTGACCTATGGGTTAGCGATGGCAGCTTTGGTGATGAGCTCTGGATCAATTGTTTTCACTGTCATAACCCAGGATGTAACCCAAATGGGGGGGCTAGCTAGTCGGCGACCCATTACCGGGTTGGCCATGGTGATTGGAGCCTTTGGCCTGGTTGCCCTTCCTCCCCTGGGCGGTTTTTGGGCAATGCTGTCCTTGGTTTCAGGTCTGTGGCAAAGTCATCAAGTTGGCCTGGCACTAATAGTAATACTGGTGAATTGGATGGCGGCCTTTAGTCTAGCTCGACTGATTGGTCTGATCTTTGCTGGTAAGACCCAGGCTATGACTACCCGCGCTCCCGAGCCGATCTGGTTGATTGTCGTTCCCATGGCGATTACAGCTGGATTCACCCTCCATCTTCCTCTGGTTATGGATCAGTTCCATTTATTACCTATTTGGGCTGAGATTAATCAGGATATGGCACTATTACTGGCTTGGTCTAGTATCTTGGGGGCAGGCATTGGCACATTGTTCTACGTCAATCGATTAGTAGAAAATCCCGCCAAGTTAGTACAAAAGCCCCTGCAAAACCTGCTGGCCTACGATTTTTATACACCCAAAATCTACCGTAACACCTTCGTTTTGGGTGTTGATCTGCTCTCTAAACTGACGGACTGGTTAGATCGCTACGTCATCGATGGTTTGGTCAATGCTGTAGGTGTAGCCTCCCTATTTAGTGGTGAAACTCTTAAATACGGTAATACGGGGCGCCTACAATTCTATGTTTTGACCATTGCCCTAGGAGTAGCCCTGTTAGCCATGCTCATGACCTGGCAGTACTTGGGATCTTCTCTCTAAATTTCCCTGGGCCCTAAGCCTGGTGCTATTCATTTACAACGGAAAAAGGCTTTATTTACCCATTTTCTTACTTATTAATTTCCCTTTTAACCATGCTCACTTCCCTGATTCTCCTTCCTCTTTTGGGTGCTCTGGTGATTGGCTGCTGGCCAGGCTCCCTCTCTGGGCAGCAGGCCCGTACCGGTGCCACCCTCAGTTCGGCCTTGGCGTTTCTCTGGACGCTCTGGCTATTCACCCAGTTTGATTTATCCCTGGGGGATTTTCAATTCCATGAGTTTTTGCCCTGGCTACCGCTGCTGGGCCTGAGTTACGAACTCAGTTTGGATGGCCTAGCTCTGCTGATGGTGGCTTTGAATAGCCTGATTACCCTGATTGCAGTTTTAAGTAGCCCGCTTGATATTAGCCGACCCCGATTATTTTATAGTTTGCTGCTGTTGGTCAGTGCTGGGGTAGCCGGAGCCTTTCTAGCTCAAAATCTATTGCTATTCTTTTTACTCTATGAAATTGAGCTGATTCCCCTTTACCTGCTGATTGCCATTTGGGGTGGTGATAAGAAGACCTATGCTGCCACCAAATTCCTAATTTATACCGCCCTCTCGGGCGCTCTAATGCTGGCCAGCTTTTTGGGTATTGCCTGGCTCAGCGGGGCTCCCGACTTTAGTTACCAAGCCGTACTCAACCACAATCTGCCAGATAGCTGGCAACTGATATTACTGGGATTATTGCTGGTGGCCTTTGGCATCAAAATTCCCCTGGTGCCCTTCCACACCTGGTTACCCGATACCTATGTATCGGCATCGACGCCAGTTGCGATGATGTTGGGGGGAGTGCTGGCTAAGCTGGGTACCTATGGGCTATTTCGCTTTGGCCTGGGATTGTTTCCCGATATGTGGGCTCAGATTTCTCCCTATCTGGCAGTATGGGCGGCGATTAGCTTGATCTACGGGGCGATTACGGCGATCGCCCAAAAGGACATCAAACGCATGGTGGCCTACAGTTCCATTGGGCACATGGGCTACGTGCTCCTGGGAGGGGCGGCTATGACTGACCTGGCCCTCACCGGTTCAGTGACCCAGATGGTTTCCCATGGCTTAATTTTGGCGATTTTATTCCATCTGGTGGGCATCATCGAAGCCAAGGCGGGTACCCGGGAACTAGATGTCCTGAACGGCCTGATGAATCCCATTCGGGGGTTACCCATGGTGAGTGCCCTGCTGGTGTTGGGGGGCATGGCCAGTGCCGGTATTCCCGGTCTGGTTGGCTTTGTTACCGAGTTTCTAGTGTTTCAGGGTAGCTATGCCACCTATCCCCTACAAACTCTGTTGGGGGTAATCGGTACAGGCTTGACAGCAGTTTACTTTGTGATTTTGCTTAACCGTACCTGCTTTGGCAAGCTGGACAACGCCATCGCCTACTTTCCCAGGGTGACCTTTGCAGAAAAGTTGCCCGCCTATGTGCTGGCGGTGTTGATTCTTTTTTTCGGCATCCAACCCAACTGGTTGGTGAAATGGGCTGAACCTACGGCAACGGCCATGATCGCGGCAATTCCCCTACCCATACAGCCCCAGGTGATGATGGATGGGACTACCGATCCGGTGAGCCCCGATCTGGCCCCCACCTATGCCCTGGCTAGTGCCTCCCACCATCCCTAGGAGCCCTAACCCAAGAGGGTTTATAGCAGGTTCAGGATCGCTTCGGGTACCAAGCGCACCCCCGCCCGCTGCAGATCCTCCGGCGATCGCCAGTGGGCTGTAAACTGCCGCTTGCCTTCCACCACCATCAGCGCCTCCTGCCCATAGAGGCTGCTGTCTACAAACTCCCCATCATAGACAAACACCAGCTCATGCCCCGGCTGTCCTTCGTAGTCAAAGATCGATTCCACTATGCCCAGCAGTTTTACGGCGGTAATGGCGGCCCCCAATTCCTCCCGAATTTCCCGGATCACCGCCTGCTGACTAGTTTCTCCAAAGTCAATGCCACCCCCCAAGGGCCGAGCAAAGGACTGCTGGCTAATGGAATCGTAGCCCTCGTGCACCAGGATCTGGTTACCCCGTCGGAGCAAACAGAGGGCGATCGCCCGAATCCGTTGTTTTTTTCCCATTGCGTTCAAGTCCTGGCTGAATTACTGCGTTCTGGCTGCCTTTGATTCTTAAGTATCCGCACTCAAACATCAAAACTCAACACTCCTATGCCTACCCTCACCTCTACTCCCATTCCCCCTTCCACCCATCCCCATGCCGATGTTATCCATCGTCTCGAGGCCGGCGGTTCTATGCTGCCGGACACACCAGAAAACCTGATGCAAATCATTGGTATTTATAAGGCCTATGCCGTACCGATGGATTTCTACTGGCGAGATTTGCTCTACATTGCTGAGCGGGTCTTTCTCAACCCTCTACCAGCCTTTAAGTACTTCTTACCCCAGCAGTACCTGGATTTACCTAACCACTACGCCGGCGAGGGCGCCGACCTGCGGATCTGGCGGGGGGAGGCCACCGCCCATCCAGAATTGCTGGAGTTTATGGCCAGAGGGGAACTAAAAATGAAGTTACCCAAACTGTTCCATCATCTCTGGCACGATCGGGTGAATATGGAATTTGCTGAAGCCTGTATGCAGGCCATGCTCTGGCACCTGGAGATGGGGGGGCGGTTCAACGATTATCTCTACACCGATACCTACCGACAGAACTGCGATCGCGCCATCCGCGCCTACTTTAAGCATAATCCCCTGATGTTGGGGCTACATAAACTATTCCCGGAGATGTTCTACGAAAAGTGTCGAGAACTCTCCTACTACGCCAACCTGGGTCTGTTCTGGGAGGTGATGGCGCCGGTGTTTTTTGAAATGTCGGATATTTACGACGAGGGCGGCTTTAAGGGGGTGCCCGATGCCATGGACTTTTTGGTCAATGGTATCTTTGCTGTGGCTGGTCGGCCCATCTACCACCATGTCTATATTGGCGATCAATGTTTTGAGTTAATTCCCAAGTCCGAGGGTTTTACCTGGCTCTACGAAGCGGCCTTGCCCTACGTGGAGGCAGTTTTCTATCGTACCGCTCCCTTCCGGGGCACCAAGTCCTACAATGCCCAGGCGGGTCAAGTGCCCGCCGCTCAAGGGGACTTTCACTACGGCATTCTCTACGCCGATGTCTTTCCTGTGGGCAGTGCTGGTATTCCCCCGACTCTCTTGATGCAGGATATGTTACACTTTTTACCCCCCTACCTGCTGGACTACTACCATCAACACTGTCGGGGGGAGGACGATATTTTAATTCAATTGGGAATTACCTTCCAGCGATCGATGTACAATGTTACCTCGGCGGTTATTCAGGCCCTGCGCACCGCCTTGCTGTACCCCTTAGATGATCCTAACCCCCGTCATCGCCTGACTAACCGTAAGTTTTTCGAGGGACAGATGGATCGCTTTCTGAGGCCTGAGGCTCGCCTGCGGGATATTCAAACCCAGGACTATCGCTAGGCCCTGGCTATTCTCAGGTCTGATGTTCTGGTATGACGGTAGCCCCGGCTCACGGGTCAGAAAGGGTGTTTGGAAAAGCTAAGGGCTTTTTGCCCAAGGTTGTAAACACCCTTTAAGGCTATCTAGAACGCCGACCCAGCCGTCCTTTTCGCCGCTCCAACCTGCCATGGTAATTTCTGTCGATCAACTTTTGGCGGACTGGTATCAGCGCATTCGCTTTGTTCAGTTTTGCCATTATGAAGCGGCCAAGTTGTACGATCACCTCAACTATGCCCTGGGCATTCCCGTTATAGGCCTATCTACCTTGGTGGGAAGTTCGGTGTTTTCCCAAATGGGTCAGTCAATTGAGCATTGGTTTCAAGTGGGGATTGGCCTGACCAGTTTTCTGGCTGCTGTACTGGCTAGCCTACAAACCTTCTTTAAATTTTCTGAAAAATCTGAACGACATCGTATTTCCGCAGCGAAATACGGTGCCCTGCGCCGCGAAATAGAGGAGATTCTAGCCACCCATCCCCAACCCGATAGGGAGGTGGTAAATACCCTGCGCCAGAAACTTGATCGCCTGGCCGATGAGGCACCCCCTATTCCTGATCGCATCTGGAGCCGGCGACAACAGGTATTAACGGAAGATAAACAGCGATCGGTGGGCTTGCAACCCAAATCTTAGTGGTAGGGCTGGCTCCATCACCAGGTCTTTCCAGTATCCCTTCACCGCGGTTTCGAGTTACGCTGCCAACAGCTTGTTTCCCTAGTCACCAGAGTTTAGCCCATGGTTACTACCGTTAGTCTGACCCGCGCCCACTCTTACCAGGTTGATGAATTAGAGCAAAAGCTGGTGCAATTGTTGGAACCCCTGGGGGGGATGGCTGCCTTCGTCAACCCCGGCGATCGCATTTTGCTCAAACCCAACCTGCTCACAGGGGCCCGCCCGACCAAAGAGTGTACCACCCGACCAGAGATGGTTTACTGTGTTGCCCGATTGGTGCAGGCAGCGGGAGGCAAACCCTTTCTGGGAGATAGTCCAGCCTTTGGCACCGCCTATGGTGTAGCTAAAGCTAACGGTCTGCTGCCCCTGGCCCAGGCACTGGACCTGCCGATTGTAGAACTGCACAGCCACCGTTATCCCACCTCCAGCGCCGATTTTGGTCACCTGCGTCTGTCTAAGGAGGCTATGGAAGCTGACGGGGTGATTAACCTGCCCAAGCTTAAATCCCACATCCAGCTCACCATCACCCTGGGGGTTAAAAATCTCTTTGGCTGTGTGCCCGGTAAAATGAAAGCCTGGTGGCACATGGAAGCTGGCAAAGATGTGCATCGCTTCGGTGCCATGCTGGTGGAAACCGCTCGCATGATTGCCCCCAGCCTAACCATTATGGATGGCATTGTGGGCCACGAAGGCAATGGTCCCAGCAATGGCGAACCTCGCCCCCTGGGGGTTCTGGCTGCCTCCCCTGATGTTTTTGCCCTGGATCGGGCCATGGTAGAAGTTGTAGGGGTAGATCCCCATCGGGTACCAACGGTAGCCCAGTCAATTCGCCTAGGCTACTGCCCCGCCCTGGCTGATATCGCCTTCCCTCTCCTCAGACCCGAGGACCTTGCTGTTGCTGATTGGCAAGTTCCTGGCCAACTGATGCCCATTGACTTTGGTATGCCGCGGGTGGTGCGTTCTACCTTTAAGCATCTCTACATTCGATTTGTTAAGGAGCCCATGGGGGAGTTGGGACTGCTTTCCCAGACCTCTAAGCTTTGACACATCTAAACATCGGGGGGCAGGCGTTCTGACTCGCCTCTCCCCCGGTTAACCCTATCCTCGTAGCCGCTTAACCGCAGCTAGGTATCAGGGGTTGGCTATCCATCTTGATTAATTAGTGCCCGGGTCTCAGCAGCAGTGCTATTGTAAAGATATGCAAACCTTCGTCTCATGATTGATCCAGGGTTGAAGGTTTTCCCACTCCCTCCTGGTCTTTTTGACTGTCGGAGTTACATTGCCTGGTCGTGCCTGGTTGGAAGAGTGACAGATTGACTATGATATTTCAGACAGTAGTTACCGATCGCCTGCTCTACGTGCGTCTTCCCTGTAACCCAATTTTCCCGATTGGGGTTGTGTATCTGGCCGACCACGTGCATAAGCTCTTTCCCCAGGTAGAACAGCGCATTTTCGATCTGGGGGCGGTGCCGCCCCTTGACTATGGGGTAGCCCTGGATCGGTGCATTGATGAGTTTCAGCCAACCCTGCTGGTTTTCTCCTGGCGCGACATTCAAATCTTTGCTCCAGTGGGGGGACGGGGTGGTAACCCCTTACAAAATGCCTTTGAATTTTTCTACGCCCGCAATCCCCTATTGAAGTTACGGGGGGCTCTGGGAGGCCTGCGTATGGCCACCACCTATCTGGCGGAGCTGTGGCGTAACCAGGGCTTAATTAAGCGGGGTTTCAGGCGGGCTCAACGCTATAGTCCCCAGGTCAGGCTGGTGGTGGGCGGTGGGGCCGTGAGTGTGTTTTACGAACAACTCAATAGTCGTTTACCTCAGGGTGCCATTATTTCTGTGGGAGAGGGCGAAATCCTGCTGGAACGACTCCTGCGAGGGGAGAACTTTGCTGATCAGCGATGTTACGTAGTGGGTCAAACCCAGCCCCGCGATCGCCTGATTCACGAAGAACCCATCCCACTGGAAAAAACCGCGTGCAACTACGGCTATATCGAAACCATATGGCCTGAGTTTTCCTACTATTTACAAGACCGGGACTTTTACATTGGGGTCCAAACCAAGCGAGGTTGTCCCCACAACTGCTGCTACTGTGTCTACACCGTAGTGGAGGGCAAACAGGTGCGCATTAACCCCGCCGATGAAGTGGTGGCGGAAATGCAGCAACTTTATACCCGTGGTGTTCGCAACTTTTGGTTCACCGATGCCCAGTTTATCCCTGCCCGCCGTTTTATCGCTGATGCCGAGGAACTCCTGGAGAAGATTCTGGCTGCTGGCATGGACGATATTCATTGGGCTGCCTACATTCGTGCCGATAATCTGACCCCAGAACTCTGCCGCCTAATGGTAGCCACTGGTATGAACTATTTTGAGATTGGCATCACCAGTGGTTCCCAAGAGTTGGTGCGAAAAATGCGGATGGGCTATAACCTACGGACGGTGCTTCAGAATTGTAAAGACCTGAAGGCCGCTGGATTTAATGACCTGGTTTCTGTCAATTACTCCTTTAATGTGATTGACGAACGGCCTGAGACCATTCGCCAAACCATTGCCTACCACCGTGCTCTGGAGGCTGTTTTCGGTCGGGATAAGGTTGAGCCTGCCATCTTCTTCATTGGGTTGCAGCCCCACACCCATTTAGAACAGTATGCCTTTGACCATAAGCTGCTGAAGCCCGACTACAACCCTTTAGATATCCATTTACCCTGGGTATCGAAGAAGCTACTGTGGAATCCTGAGCCTCTGGGCTCTTTCTTTGGTGAGGTTTGTCTGACGGCCTGGCAGCGCAACCCCGATGATTTTGGTCGCGAAGTCATGGATATTCTAGAAGAACGATTGGGTTGCGCCCCCCTGGAGGAGGCTCTAAGTGCTCCGATCACGCCCCATCTGCCACAGATGGTAGATGCCCCCGTGGCGGTTTAAGCCGGTTAAAGGGGTGCTGGGAGGCGGATCCAGTCATGGGCATGGGTTCCGACCGGCGTAGCCACGGCCCTGATTGCTGGGCTACTCCATAGCTCTGGCCAGAACGCCAACTATCCCGAGAGCAGGTCAAGCCCTTGAGAACGAAGAAGAGAGGGGCAAGACAACTAACCGGGGAAAGGTAGACGGCGTTAGAATAGGAAAACTGTTGTCACGGTCAGGTTGGTTTATGTCGGTTATTGCTGCGATCGCAGTCATTGCTTTACTGGTAGCAGTCCATGAGGCGGGGCACTTCCTTGCCGCCCGCTGGCAGGGCATTCACGTTAATCGTTTTGCCCTTGGCTTTGGCCCTGTCCTGTGGAAATATCAGGGACGGGAAACCGAGTATTCTCTCCGGGCCATTCCCCTGGGGGGATTTGTTGGTTTTCCCGATGATGATCCCGATAGCCCCATTCCCCCTAATGACCCCGACCTGCTAAAGAACCGCCCCATTCTCGACCGGGCCATTGTGATTAGCGCCGGGGTGATCGCCAATCTGATTTTTGCCTACCTGGTTTTTGTTGCCCAGTTCGCCACCGTCGGTATTCCTGAAACCTTCAACCCCCAACCAGGTATTCTGGTCCCCCAGATTATCGCCGAAACTTCCCCCGCCGCTCGGGCCGGTATACGTCCCGGCGATTTACTTACCTCCGTCAATGGCAAAACCCTGGGAAACAGCCAAAACACTATTCCAGATTTTGTCCAGGTAATTAAAGACAACCCTAACCGACCCGTGCAAATTACCCTGCAACGGGGCAACCGACAGATTGATGTAACAGTGACCCCTGAGGTGGGTCCAGAGGGTAAGGCCGTAATTGGGGTGCAGCTTCAGCCCAACGGGAACTTTGGCTACCGCCGTCCCCGTCACCTCCTGGAAATTTTTGGCCTGGCAGCTAAGGAGTTTCAGGACATGGTGATGCGTACCCTGCGGGGCTTTGTCATGTTAGCCACTAACTTTAAGGAGATGGCCAGTCAGGTGGCTGGTCCTGTCAAGATTGTAGAGCAGGGGGCTGGCCTGGCCCAGTCAAGTCTGGCGATGTTATTTCCCTTTACGGCTATCATCAGTATTAATCTGGCAATCATTAATATCTTGCCCCTGCCGGCCCTAGATGGGGGCCAGCTGGCCTTTTTACTGCTGGAAGCCCTCCGGGGTCGCCCCCTACCCGAGCGGCTTCAGGAAAATGTCATGCAAACCGGCTTGGTCCTCCTCCTGGGCCTGGGAATGTTCTTAATTGTGCGTGACACCAGTCAGTTGGAAATCTTTCAACACCTGCGTCCCTGATGGCCCGGCAACGGCTTTCTAAGTCCAAACGAGCCCTAGAAATCCTGGTTCGGCTCAAACGCCTCTATCCCGATGCTACCTGCTCCCTCAACTACAGCAATACCCTGGAGTTGCTGGTGGCTACCATACTCTCGGCCCAGTGCACCGATGAACGGGTAAATCAGGTAACCCCAGCCCTATTCCAGGCCTATTCCAATGTCTATCGCTTTGCCGAAGCTGACCTCGGTGATCTGGAAAAATTGGTCAAGTCCACCGGTTTCTACCGTAACAAGGCAAAAAATATTCGGGGAGCCTGCCAGAAAATAGTGGTGGATTTTCAGGGAGAGGTGCCTCAGACCATGGCGGCACTGCTAACCCTACCGGGGGTAGCTCGCAAAACCGCTAATGTGGTTCTGGCCCACGGTTATGGGATTAACGCTGGGGTAACGGTAGACACCCATGTAAAACGCCTGAGCCAGCGGTTAGGGTTAACCCAACACCATGATCCGGGTAAAATTGAACAGGATTTGATCAAACTGTTACCCCAGGCTGACTGGGAAAACTGGTCAATTCGCCTGATCTATCATGGTAGGGCTGTGTGTATGGCCCGTAACCCTAATTGCAGTGGCTGTGAACTGGCCGACCTTTGCCCCTCGGCCCCCTAGCTCAACAGGGAAGATGACAACGATGACCGATACTTTTCAGATTTGCGATCGCGACCTTTCCGCCGGTCTTTTAGACCACTACCGGCGGGCCAGGGTGATCGCCTGCGACACCGAAACCATGGGTCTGCTGCCCCACCGCGATCGCCTATGTTTGGTACAGTTGGCCAACCCAGACGGGGATGTTGCCGTAGTCCGCATTCAAGCCGGTCAGAGCCATGCTCCCCACCTCAAGGAATTACTGGAATCTCCCCATAGCCTTAAATTATTTCACTTTGCCCGCTTTGATCTGGCCACCCTGCGTCACCACCTGGGTATTCAGGTAAATCCGGTATTTTGCACCAAAATTGCCAGCAAACTGGCCCGTACCTACAGTTCCAGGCATGGCCTTAAGGATGTCATTAAAGAACTAGAAGGCATTGAACTGGATAAAACGGCCCAGAGCTCTGACTGGGGAAATGCGATGCAGCTTTCTGAAGAGCAACTGCAGTACGCTGCTAACGACGTTCGCTATCTCCCCCGGATCCACGCTACCCTGGCGGCCATGCTGGAGCGGGAAGGCCGCAGCCAACTGGCCCAGGATTGCTTTAATGCCCTTCCCACCCTAGTTAACCTGGATTTACTCCAGTACACCGGTATTTTTGACCATTAAGATGGCCGTTCTATGGCAAGCTGGAAAGAGTTGTTTCAACCCTAGCAGCAATGGCAACCGTTACCCTTGAGGATGGTCAGTACAAAACCTACCGCCTGGTAGATGAGAGCCATCACGCCGAGGCCCGGGTCGTGCCTGAACGGGGTGGCATTGTTACCCATTGGCAGGTGCAGGGGGAAGAGATTTTTTATCTGGATGGGGAACGGTTTCAAGACCCCAACCTATCGGTACGGGGCGGTATTCCCCTGCTTTTCCCCATCTGCGGCAATCTGGTTAACGATACCTATACCGTCCAGGGGCAACCCTATCGCCTGCCCCAGCATGGTTTCGCTCGCACCCTGCCCTGGACCGTCACCCACCAAGCCGCCGGGGATGGGGCCAGCCTGACGGTTACCCTGACCAGCAACGCCAGCACCCGTTCGGTCTATCCCTTCGACTTTACCCTGGATTACACCTACACCCTCAAGGGTTCGAGCTTGGAACTACGGCAGCGCCATACCAATCACTCTTCCCTGCCCATGCCCTTTTCCACTGGCATTCATCCCTACTTTAGGGTGGATGACAAATCTCAGCTGGCCATTGACTTGCCTTCAACCCAGTACCAGGTTAAGGGAGAGCCGAGAATACATACTTTTGATGGCCCTTTTGACTTTGACGAGGAAGAGATTGACTTTGCCTTTATTAACCTGACCGGGAGATCGGCCACCGTTAGCGATCGGGCTCGTCAGCTGCGCCTTACCCTAGACTTTGACCATCACTACTCAACCTTGGTGTTTTGGGCTGTCAAAGGTAAGGATTTCTATTGTTTAGAACCCTGGACCGGGCCTCGTAATGCCCTTAACACGGGTACCCATCTGCTTACCATCGCCCCTGGGGATAGCCTGGAAACCGTGATTACCATGACCGTTGAGAAGCCCTAGGTAGGGGCAAACCCTGACCAGGGGCGGCCTTACCGATACCCTCAAAACTAGTCAGTTTGGGTAGTTTTGACCAACTATGAACTCCACCCCTAGCCTATGGTAGATCAAATTAAACCATTACCCGTTTCCCGGCGCGCGCTCTTAAAAGCTGGTACCGGAATGGCGGGAGTCGGCGCCGTCACCGGTTGGTTGGGTTCCTTTGCCTCCCAACTCGTGGTTCAAGGGGGTAATTCAGCTATTGCGGCTGAATTACCGCTGAATACCCCTGACCTAACTCCTACCCAGGCTCTGCAAAAACTTGTAGATGGTAATCAGCGATTTGTTCAACGCAAACGCCAAAACCCCCATCAAGATCTGGCTCGATTAACCGAAGTGGCCCAAGATCAAAGGCCTTTTGCGGCAATTCTGAGCTGTGCTGACTCCCGCGTGACCCCAGAAATAATTTTTGATCAAGGTATTGGGGATTTGTTTGTGGTCAGGGTGGCGGGTAATATTGCCACCATAGAAGAGATTGCCAGTCAGGAGTTTGGTGCCTTAGTACTGGGGGCTAAGGTGTTAATGGTCTTAGGCCATAGTCGTTGTGGTGCGGTTAAAGCTGCCCTTACGGGTGGAGACTTACCTGGCCTGATTGCGAGCCTGGTTTACGCTATCCAACCGGCTGTCCATAGTTCTGAACATCAACCGGGCGATCGCCTTGAGAACGCCATCAAAATGAATGTGCAGTTGCAAGTCAGGAGACTGGCGATTTCCCCTGTTCTGTCTAACCTGGTTGATCAGGGTCAGCTCAAACTAGTGGGGGGATACTACGATCTGGATACTGGAGTAGTGAGTTTGATTATTTAAAGCTCAGTTCAGTTGGTGGAGACCTCCACCTGACCGGGCAAGTCCATCCTCAGATGCCTGGTCAAAGCCATAAAATCTATGGCGGACTTTCATTGCCCGGATCTGGTAGAAGGCTACCCCCAACCCGTAAAATACAACATTGGGGCCAATCTATAGCCGTAGCCACCTGCAAGGGGGCGGAGGCGAGCCAGAACGCCTACCTAGCCTTAGCTTTCATCGTTCCACCCGGTCCTAAGGGTTCTGGCCAAAGCTATAGTTAAGCCTGCAGGCCATCGTCCTATACCTTATATCCCTTGAGTACCATGGTAGATCTATCCCGTATTCCACCCCAACCTAAACCCGGATTAATCAATGTTTTAATTGAAATTCCCGCAGGTAGCAAGAATAAGTACGAATTTGATAAGGACCTGAATGCCTTCATCCTGGACCGGGTGCTGTTTTCCTCAGTGCACTATCCCTGTGATTACGGCTTTGTCCCCAATACCCTGGCCGACGACGGCGATCCCCTGGATGGCATGGTAATAATGGATGAGCCCACCTTTCCAGGTTGTGTGATTGAAGCTCGCCCCATTGGTATGCTGGAAATGATTGATGGCGGCGATCGGGATGAGAAAATTCTCTGCGTACCCACTGCCGACCCCCGCTATGCAAAGGTCAGGTCCCTGGACGACGTAGCCCCCCATCGCCTGGACGAAATTGCTGAATTCTTTCGTTCTTACAAGACCCTAGAAAAGAAGGTTACTCAGATTCTGGGCTGGCAAAACGTTGATCGAGTCAAGCATCTGGTGGATCAGTGCATTCTTGCCGCTAGATAGGGTTGCCATGGTTCAGAGGCGAAACCCATAACTTTGGCCAGAATGCCGGAGAGCGGGTTAGGCGTTCCATAGGATGTCTCGTAACCCGAGACTATCGGGCCAGTTACGAGACATCCAGAAGCCGATCCTGGGTCGGTGATTGGGCACCTCTGTCCCGTTGTCCCGTTGCTTATGGCTAAGGCCATAACCTGGTGCAGCAGTAGCAGCCCCTACAGCAAGTCTTTAAGAGCATTACCCCCGTTCCTATGTCCAGATTTCTAAATAAAAGTTTGCAGAAATAGGCCAGGCTTGTTACATTGCCAGTATTGCTGCTTAAGGCCCTTGCCATGAATCGCTGGCTGGATTTGTTTTATAAGGCTGCGCCCCTGCGCCCCCTTTCTCGAGTCTATGACCTCAAGCAACGGCTTGATTGGGGTGAGCCCGCCCTCACCATCGTGGATATTCGCGATCGCTGCGACTTTCATGATAGTCATGTGATGGGCGCCATTTCTATCCCCAGGGAAACTCTGTTGGAAACCGTAGGGCGCTGCTTTGAGATCGATCGGGACCTCTACCTATACGGTAATACCGATGCAGAGGCTGAGGTCGCTGCAGCCCAGCTGCGGGCTACAGGTTACACCCGTGTTTCGGTGCTGCGGGGAGGGGTCGCCGCTTGGCGAGCGGTGGGTTTTCCAGTAGAAACCATGACTCCAGTTACAGCCTAGGCAATTCTATGCCCCTAGCCACCTTTGACGGGACGAGGGAAAGTCAGAACATCGGTCCAGCCTTAGCTTTTGCCCTGTAGCCATGGCCTCAGGGTCCTGACTAAGGCGATAACTAGTGTCTAGCCCTTCCCCTCTGGAATAGGGTAGGCTTTAATAAAATGTATGGGCGTCGTCATGACTACGATGGTGGAGCCACATCAAGGCCTTGATTCCGGCTAGACATTGGACCGATATCTTTTGCCATCGATGTTCTGATCAAGACTACCCCTTAAGCTAACTGAGTAAAAGCACCTTGTCGATCATGCTGAAATCCACAACCCGCCACGTTCATATTTATACCGCTGTGGTTAAAGATAACCAGTTAGTACCCAGTGACGATCGGCTGACTCTCGATGTCGATCCCGATAATGAGTTCAACTGGTCTGAAGAGGCTCTTAAGGCTGTTTATGCCGAGTTTGATCGTCTGGTCGATGGGTCTAGTGGGGAAGACCTCACCGACTACAACCTGCGTCGGATCGGCTCCGATCTGGAACACTTTATTAAGCAGTTGCTGCAAAAGGGAGCAATTAGCTATAACCTCAAGAGTCGAGCCCTCAATTACAGTATGGGTCTACCCCAGGTCGTGAGCGAGTAATTTTTCTCAGGCCAGAGGGAAACCATCTGTCAGATGGGTGAATTTAAGGCTAGGTAAAAACTATATTGGTATTTTGGAGATTGTGATCCAGTGCTCCAATCCGACCTGCCGAGCTGTTACTGCACCGCCGGTAAGTCGTTGTCCCAACTGTCAAACTCCCCTGCTGTATCGCTTTCTGTTGGCGGACGGTCCTAACCTGGTGAGCCCTGATAGTTGGGTGGGCGATCGTTATCAGGTCTGGAATCCACCGATTTGGCTCGATACCCAGCCAGAACTACCCTTTAAGCTGCTCTATAAGGTTCCGGCGATCGCCCTTCCCTACCTGCGGCTTTCCGACCTGGCCCAGCATATTCCCCGACCCTATCTTTATCTGACGCCAGAGTTATCGGGACTGAGTGCTCCCCTATTGCTCCTCGATGCCGCCCCCATCCAGATACGGGAAGGAGAAGATGGCCGGTTACAGGTGCAACTTCTACCGTCCCTATTAGGAGGTTGGAGCGCCGGTACTGCCTTGCAACAACTTAACTGGCTGCGGCAAATAGCCCTGCTTTGGCCCCGCCTGCATCAGCAAAATGTGGCTTCCACCCTACTTCAGGTGAATACCTTAAGGATCGATGGGGCTCTGCTGCGCATCACTACCTTGACTCGAGATCAGGATTATCTAGCCCCGATTACCCTGGCTGCCCTGGGTCTGACCTGGCAACCCCTGGTGAAGGCAGCCCAACCTTCCATTCAGGCCTACCTGGGCTGGCTGACCACGGCCCTGGTTCAGGATCGGGTGACCACCAACCAGGAGTTGGTAGCCGAGTTAGATCAAGCTATTCAAATCGCTGCCCAGGGATTAGCCCTACAAATTGACTGGGTTGCCCATACCGATCAGGGTCCCAGCCGCAATCGTAATGAGGATGCGTGTTATCCCCAGGGGCTACTGCGTACAGCCCGGGTCAGCCAGGCCGATCCTCCTGAGATCTTACCTCTGCTATTGGTATGTGATGGCATTGGTGGTCATGAACAGGGCAATGTTGCCTCCCAAACCGCGGTCGAGGTTTTGCTAAGGGAGTTAGGTGAGCTAAATACCCTACCCAGCCTTACTCCCGAGGTAATCAGCCAGCACCTCCGTCAGGCTGTTACTCTGGCCAATCATGCCATTGCCAGTCGTAACAACAAGGAGCAACGCTCTGAGCGAGCCCGTATGGGTACTACAGTCGTACTGGCTGTGGTGTGTTTTCCCTACGTTTATATTGCCCATGTGGGCGATAGTCGGGCTTACCGCATTACTCCCCAGACCTGCTATCAGATTACCCTGGATGATGATATCGCCTCCCGCGAGGCACAGCAGGGTTACGCCCTTTACCCAGAGGCTGCCCAGATGCCTAGTGGGGGAGCCCTGATTCAGGCTCTGGGTATTCACGATGCCAGTTCCCTCTGTCCGTCCATTCAATACCTGCTGTTGGATGACCCCAGTCTACTGCTACTGTGTTCCGATGGTCTGAGCGACAATGATCGGGTAGATGCTCTCTGGCGCCCTACAATTCAGGCCTTCACCACCGGGCATGCAGATCTAACCAGCCTTAGTCAAGCCCTGATTCAGCAGGCAAATCGTCTGAATGGCCACGATAATGTCACGGCCGGACTGATGGCTTTTCGGCCCCAGACTGAGGCCCGGGTCGACCTGCCGAATCATGCTTTAACGGCGATTCTAGAGCTTAACCCCCAACCTCCTGTTCCGGTGCCCTCCCCAGCCGTGCCATCTCGGGCTAAATCTGGGTCCTATTGGTTCAGGTCCTGGCCCCTTTGGACAGGGTTGGGAACGGCAGTTTTTCTGGTAGAAGTCCTTTGGTTTTACCATCACCAGAGACAGTCTATGGTTTCCCCCATTCCCTGGCACGCTGCGATCGGGCTGCTATCCCCCGGGCTGGGGGGCGAACCTCTATTGCAACTAGCCCGGGAAAGGATAACCCCCGTACCCCTGGGTTCCCTATGGCAGGTGAGGACTCCATCCCCTGGCACCGGTCCTACCAGTTTGCACCTTGCCCCTTCTCCCCAGAGGGAAGCCAGTCCAGCCCTGGCCAGTACTACTCCGACTATCCCTGTGGGAAGTATTGTCAGAGTAGCCCGTATCCAAGCCCTTGCCGATGAAACTCGCTGGGTACGGCTACAGGTTTGCTCCATTCCTTCAGGCGTTTCCCTCGGACAAGCTCCCCAGGAGACTGACCAGCCAGCCGCCAGAACGGATTCCCAGGTGCCCTTAGAGCCATCCCTTTCCCAACCGGGCAGTCAGGGTTGGGTAAGGGCCTATGTGCTCTATCAGTTGGCTGATGTCCTGGATAGTGCCACTCGAACTCAGGTGGGTCGGTGTTTATCCGGGCTTTAACTGCTTATATTTCCTTGCCGCCATGGCCTCGACTCTCCAGATTGTCGTTGATCGCCTTTCCCAGACCGAAGTTCACCATTACGCCTTTTGGGTAGTCAGCAGTCCCTTCCCAGATGGTTATAGTCACCATGATCGGGCTTGGGATACTACTATGGCTGAACTGTGGCATCAATGGCAGGAGTTTTTCTCCTTGCGTTACCTGCCCCAGGCGCTTCAGCCGCCAACGGCCTACCTGCCTCAAGGCGCCCTGGAGGACGAATTCAACCCGCTGGTTTTACCAACCCTTGAGACCGGTACGACCAGCGAACGACTCATGCAGGGGTTAGGTATTGGCCTCTGGGATTGGATCTTTAGGGGCCCTCTGGGCCAAACCCTGGATCGAAGCCTGGGTATTGCCGAGGGACGGGGGGAGCCCCTGCGACTGCAACTGGAGGTCCGACCGCCAGAGCTGATTGGCCTGCCCTGGGAAATTATGCAACCCCAACCGGGTCGTCCCCCCCTTGCCCTGGAACCAAAAATTCTCTTTAGTCGCAGTACCAGTGCGGTTGATGGGTTATTTCCCAGAGATCGCTCCAGTTCGCTCCAGGTTCTTTTGGTTTTAGGGGAAGAGGAAGGGGGAGATCATCCCTCATCGCCGCAGGAACTGCAACTCTCTCAGGAAGCCACCATCCTTAAAACCCTATTAGAAGAAAGTCTCCCCCGCCTTAGCGGCTACGGGGTAACCCCGGGTCAGGTGTCTACCCTGGTCCAACCTGACCGAGAGGTTCTACTCCGCACCCTTCAGCAGGGACGTTTCAACGTCTTGGTTTACGCCGGTCATGGCGTTCCTGCCGCCGACGGGGGACTGCTCCTTCTCTCCCCTGGGGTAACCTTGAGCGGCACGGAGCTAGCCCACAGCTTGGTGCGTGCAGGGGTCAAGTTGGCTGTGTTAAATACCTGCTGGGGAGCCCAACCCGACTACCGTCAGGCCCAGGTAATCCCCCGCAGCAGCTTGGCGGAGGTGCTACTCCACCATGGCGTACCAGCCGTGATTGCCATGCGGGACTCCATCGCCGATCAGGAAGCCCTAAGTTTTATTCAGACCCTGGCCCAGGGGTTGGTGGAAGGGCAGTCAGTCCCCCGGGCCGTGGCTAAATCGCGGCAACACCTACTGAGCCTCTACGGTCTGAATCATCCAGCCTGGACCCTGCCGGTTCTTTACCAGCATCCCCAGTTTGATGGAGCGTTAATCAGCCTGGATGAGTCTGTTACCCGCTTACCAGATGGGTCTGCCCTCAGCGACGAGAACCGGGTGGTGCGGTGCTGGAAAGATCCCTCCCAGCTGTGGCCAATTCGAGGGGGAATCTTAAGGATAGGGCGATTAGCCACCAACGATCTAGTCATAGCAGAGCCCTGGGTATCCTCTCACCATGCGGAGATTTTCCATCGTAATAGTTGGGATAGGGGCAGGCTAGCCAGGGATTACTACCTGCGGGATCTATCCCGCTATGGCACCTATTACTTCGATGGCCAGACCTGGCACCATTTACACCGTCAAGAGGTGGTCCTATCCCTGGGAGCCCTGCTACGATTTGGTAGTCCGCAGGGAATGGTGATGGAATTTACGGTAGACATTCAATAGTCGTATTAAGGGCTTTTGTCAAAGCTTTTAAATATCCTTTGCAGCTAACTAGAACCCTTACCCGGCTTTACCTTTCAGGCTTTAATTCGGTCCCTGGCCGTCTGGCCAAAGCCATAGATTCTAAAATCCTACGGAATTTTGGCTGGTGCCCTTGTAGTTTCTTCTGTAGCTGTTTTTCGACCACCTTTTATGACCCAGCCACCGGCATCAAGGCCCTCTCTACCCCACGGATCTGAAGCGATCGCCGCCGATCTGCTGGCCATTGTATGTTATCCCGGTACTCCCTACCCTTGGGACTCCGGCGATCCTGAGCCCGTAGCGCATCGGGCAGACCTGGGGGACGACCTGGAGAGCAATGAATCCATGGAAAAGGCGATCGCCGCTGGCTGGCAGCAATTATCAACCCAGTTAGCCCATCAGTGGCAGGCCCTTGATGCTGAGGCCCTGCCAGCCCCTTGGCGAGAACGTCTGATCCGTCGTTTCCAGGAACGGCTGCCGGCCGATCTCCTCCAGACCCTGATTACCACGGCGATTACTGCTACCCATAGCGGCGATTCACGGCTGCATCAGCTGGTGAGTTGTGTCAGGGCCACCCTGCCAGGTTGGGACCCCAGCGATCTCATGGTACTGGCTCGGCCCCTAGCCTATGCCCTGCGGGATGGTCGGGGGCCTCAGGTTTTAGAATCGGCCCATAGTGTGGATTGGCAAGCCCGGTCTCGGGTGGAGCAGGCCAAACTGGCGCTGGCGATCGCCGCTATTCTCCTGGAGGAAATAGAAAATACCTCCCCAGATTAGGATGTTTTTGTTTTGTGACGGTTTTACCTTCATGCCTCGGGAAAACCTGGTAAGGCAACTAGAATAAAGCTTCCACCCTAGTATTTCCCATTCCCACGATGCAAACCCTGGTTGAAGGTTCTATTTCCGATCTCTCTCCCGACAGCTACGTACTGATTGGCCTGGCAACCTGCTATCTCAGGCAAGAGGGAGAGGTTGAAGCTGTCTATGTTCTGGAGCCCATTCCCTCAGCCTACCTGACTTCCTTACTCCAGGGTATCCCCACCTCTTACCGGCAGGTGTGGGGAACCACCTTGAGCCAGGCTCTGGCAGCTCCACTGACCGACTTTAGTGTGCCCGACCATAGCCCCCTGCAACGTTGTGCCGACTTTGAAGAACGGCTGATGGCGGCGGCCCGCACCTACCAAAGCCGCCCAGAAGCCACAGCTTTGATTCCTGCGGGCACCAGTCGCAGTGATCTCAACTACTCCACCGAGAGGAAACGGATTCTTAACGCCAAAAATAAGGTATCCCGGGCTGATAACGTCAAACAACATAAATACACCCACGAAGTGGTGTAGTTGGGGCAGAGGGATACAGGTAAGATACAGGGGACCTGGCTTATCGGTGTTATAGAGCTTCTCAGTGCCCAGAACTGAGGCGGTTTCTGTACCATCGTTTGGTTTTCCCGCCTGTACCACAAAACCCTATGTTGACACTTGATCGGATTGGCAAAGACTTTGGCGCTAAGTCTGTACTTCAAGATTTGAATCTAGCTCTGGAGCCGGGGGAAATCTATGGGTTACTGGGACCGAATGGTGCTGGTAAAACCACCACCATAAATATTATTTGTGGACTACTGCGGGCCGATCAGGGCAGGGTGCTGATGCAGGGGCAGCCGGTTAATCGCCAGATGAAAACTTGGATTGGCGTTGTTCCCCAAAGTAACCTGCTCTACGGCAGTCTGACCTGTCAGCAAAATCTCAGTTTTTTTGGTCGTCTCTATGGCCTCTCCCGCCAGCAGTGCCAGCAACGTATACAGGTCTGCCTGGAGGCGGTAGACCTGCTGAATCAACGTTATACCCCTGTGGAAGGTCTGAGCGGCGGTATGCAGCGGCGACTGAGTCTAGCAGCGGCGATGCTGCATCGTCCCAGACTGGTGATTTTAGATGAACCGACCACGGGCTTAGACATCGAAGCCCGCCATGAGGTGTGGCAATTGATCCGCCAATTCAGAACCATGGGCGTGACCGTCCTGCTCACCAGTCACCTGTTTGATGAGGTGGACCGGCTCTGCCAGCGCATTGGCATTATTAAGCAGGGTAAAATCATGGCGGAAGGCACTCTGGACCAGTTGCGATCGCTGATCCCGGCCCGTGAAATTGTTACGGTAGAAACCCCAGAGCCTCAGCATGCCATTGCCCGGGCTCGACAACTGGGCTACACCCATCGCTATTACGGTGGTGATCTGGCCTTTTGGGTGCCCGAAGATCTGGATCTAAAAGACTTAATTGATCGCTTTTATGGAGTGCGCCTGGACTCTATTGCTCGCCATCCGGTCGGGCTGGAACATGTTTACCTGGAAGTCACCCGTCAGCCCGACGCAGCCTTGACCACTTCAGTGTTTGCCCTTACCTGATGAGGTTGCCTACCAGGGTTTCCACTGGCTCCAATCCTCATTAAAGATGGAGGTGCCGGGAAACTGCACCGGATTACCGCTGGTTTGCAAATCCATCCGCAGGGCGTCCAGGAGGGGCTCCTGGTTGGGCAGGTTATCTACCAGTTCGTAGGGCCGAACCCCCTGGCGCAGAGACAGGTCGATGGTGTGGGCCGCCGCCGCCCCCACCGACCATTCAAAGGAATGGACCCGATAGGCAGCGGCGGCACTATAACTGGTGGCGATACTCTTGCTGCTAACCAGCAGGTTGTCAATTTTTTGGGGAATCATGGCCCGCAGAGGAATTTGGGCGGGATAGGCCTGGCCATGGGCCTGCCGCACCCCGGGACGCTCTGTATTACCCGGCTTCTCCACTGGATACTGGGCCATGCAGGGGTGGAAGTCAATGGCATACTGGGCAATGCCAACGGCGTCCGGGTAAATGCGCGATCGCCCCCGAATGGGAAAATCCTCAGGGTTGGGGCGATCGGCAAAGGTCTGTACCGTAAATAGGCCAGCTAAAAAACGCCGCATAGAGAGGTAGGTGCTACTACTCAGATTTTGCCGGTAGTAGTCGGAGGCAAAATCATTCCAGGAAAAGTCAATTTCGCTGATGGTAAAGCCCTGTTCGTAGCCAAAGGAAGGACGGCCAATGATTCGCCGCCCTTCTCGGATATAGGGGTACTTGGAAAGGCCATGGACGGTTCCCATGGGGGAATCCAATCCATGCAACAAAATGTTGTAGGGATCGGGGTTTTTCCAGCGACTATCGATTTGGGAGTCGGTGTTGCCGGTGGTTAACCAGTAGAAAAACCCCAGGGCATGTTTTTCTCCCTGACGCAGGGCATCGGTGCGTAGTCCTCCCATCCAGCCCCCTGGCTGCAACTGGCCCGAGGCTACCAGTTGGTCATGGGTAAGGACGAGGTTGTCCTGGGAGGTGCCGGGGCGGTAGTCGTTACCCCAGGTCCAGTTTTGCATGGAGATATCCCCCACCCCGGGACGGGGTACGCCGACAATTTTCTGATCCGAACGGGGGTTGGCATTGAACAGGCGTCGGTAGGTAAATACGAAGTCAAAGTAGTCCTGAGGGGTTTTAAGACTGTCACGGGTCTTCTCCCAACTGTAGTAGGGGGCGTACCGGTTATAGAAGGGAGGCACCTGGTAGGTCTGGGGTTCGGCGGTACGCTCCATGGCAAAGGTGTAGGTGAAGCCCTGGGTGCAGTAGGGGTCCCGCTGGGTAACGGGTGAGGAAGGGTTTAGGGGCGATCGCGGATCTAACCCCAGTTGGTAGGGAATATCTGCCAGAGCCACGATTTCCCCGGTTTCCGTCGCTTCCACCACGTACCAATCAACCGGATGGGGAAGGGGATTGCCCGCTGCGGCAGGGAACTGGGGCGGGACAAACTGAATCACCGATTTAGTCAGGCGGGAAGAGTTCTGGTAAGTATAGGCATCTTCAATAATCGCCGACAAAGGCTCCGTATTCAGGGGCGGAGTACCGGCAGCAGGACTGTGCTGAATCGCCACTACGTTCTGGATTTGTTTACCATCTCCGCTCAGGCTCAAATCCTTAACGACGGTATGGGGAAACCACTTGAGCTTACCGTTGCCCTTGGCCGCCGCCTCCTTGAGCATGTCCATCAAAATAGCATTGGCGTCGTAGGGCATAAAGCAGGAGGCGCTAACCCAACACTGGCCGGGGTTGAGTTCACCATACCTTTGCCCTACCCGATCCCGCAGTTCCTTGTAACCTCGGGAGTAAAACAACTGGTTGCGCTGCTCCTTTGATTCATCCAGAGCGGTGGTTCCCTGGGAGGAAAGTTGCCCCCCTACCCAGTCGGTCAACTCGATCATACAAACGGTATGGCCCATCCGCAGGGATTCGTAGGCGGCAGCGGTACCGGCTAACCCACCTCCCACAATTAAAATCTCGCATTCCACCACCTGATCCGGGGCATGGGGTAGTTTGGTGACCCGGGACTGCACCGCTTCCTGGGCCTGAACTGGGCCCACGGGCAAGGGCCAGGAACCTATCAACAGGGTAGCGGTGAGCAGGGAGCTGGCGAGGGCATGATAGGAAGGATGCATGGCAATGAGGGGTAACTGTGAGGGAGAGCTAACCGTAATCCCTACTGAGGACTGGCCACCTATAGACTAGTTCAACTGGGCCCGAAATTGATGGATACTCACCCCCAGTAAGATAACAGCAAAACCGATGAGAATCAGCCCTTCGCTACCCAGCACCTCCAGCCCGACTCCCTTGAGAATGAGGCTGCGGGCAATGGTGACGTAGTGGCGTAGGGGGTCGAAGAAGGAGAGTACCTGAAAGAAGGCGGGCATGCTTTCGATCGGGGCGATCGCCCCCGATAGCTGAATTAGGGGTACGTTGAAAAAAAAGGAAATCAACACCACCTGCTGCTGGTTGCGGGCCAGGGTGGCCAGCAGCATACCAATGCCAATACAAACAAACACATATACCCCCGACAGAGCTAGAAATAGGCCGTAGTTGCCTCGAAAGGGTAGCCCAAACACCAGTCGTCCCAGGGCTGAGGCCAGGAGTACATCCCCCATCAGCAGCCCAAATAGAGGCACAATTTTAGCCACCAGCACCTCCCAGCCCAGGGCCGGGGTCATCAACAACTGCTCTAAAGTACCCCCATCCTTTTCCCGAATCAGGGTGCTGGAGGAAACCAGGGATCCGGTCAGGGTTAACACCACCCCCATCACCCCCGGCACAAAAAACCAACTACTGATCAAACCCGGGTTATACAGAAAACGGACCGCCATCGTCACCGGCCTGGTTGCTCCCCCCACCAGGCTCTGGCCGTAGTGGTTGACGATCTGCCCCAGGTAACCGCTGGCAATTCCGGCGGTATTGGCATCGACCCCATCCAGCAAGACCTGTACATTGACCCGCTGGTGGGTAGCCAGGCGATCGGCAAAATCAGGGGGAATCACCACTCCCGTCGAAATCTGACCGGTCCGTACCTGCTGACCTAAATCGGCGCTACGGGCATAAAGGGCTTGTAGATCAAACACATCATTAGCGGTCAGGTTAGCCACAAACTCCCGACTGGCGGGGCTATGACTATGGTCAACGACCCCCAAACTGAGGTGGTTGACCTCCGGGCTCAGCACCAGCCCAAACACCAGTAACTGCACCGTGGGGGGAAACAACAATAGAAAGATGATCTGGCGATTTTTCAGGATCTGCCGGACCTCCTTCAAGATCAGCGACCATAGACGGGAACTGAGGAAACCAGAGAGTAAGGGCATAGGTTAATCCGAAAATTGCATTCGGCTTAGAATTCGCGTGGCCAGACGAAAGAATAGGGCGCCAATCAGGGCGATCATCAGGGGAGCATACCAAACTCCTGACCAACCGGTGCCTCGCACAAATGCATCCCGGGTGATGGCAATAAAGTAGCGGGCTGGAATCAGTTTCGACACCAGGGAGAGGGGAAAGGGAATATTTTCCAAACGGTAGATAAACCCCGATAACAGCAGGGCGGTCAGGAAACCAACGATCGCCGTTCCCTGCACCGCGCCGGTCTGGTTTCCAGCCCGGGCCCCGACAAACAGGCCAAAGGCCACACTGGCAGCCAGGTAAACCCCTACTCCTAGAATCAGCAGGGTGGGATCGCCCCGCACCCGCAGCCCAAACAACACCATGGCCGCCCCAATTACCACCAGGGCTTCCCCCAGGCCAATGATCACATAGGCCAGGTGTTTACCGAGTAACCATTCCGTAGCGGTTAAGTCCGAGGCATAGACCTGCAGGATGGTGCCCTGTTCCTTTTCCCGCACCAGACAAATAGCCGCCAGCATGGAGGGGAATACCCAAAAAATGACTCCAAAGATGCCAGGCACAATGTATAGAGATTCCTGCCGCCCCGGGTTAAACCAGAGCCGCAGGCGCAGGTTAAAGGGCGATCGCCGCCCTTCTGGCACCAGTCCAGAACTGCGGAGGAAAAACTGGGTGGTGGCTTGCAGACTGTTCTGAATCACCCGAGCATTGTTGACATCGGTGCCATCCACCAGGGCCTGCAGGGTGACTGGTTTATGGGCCTTGATGTATTCCTCAAAGTGGGGGGGAATCACCACCGTAGCCCTGGCCTTACCCTGGTCCAGGGGGCTAGCGGGCTGGAAGTCGGTCCCGGCTACGGGGACAAACTGTCCCGTAGCAAACAACCTCTCCTCGTAGGTACGGCTGAGAAAACTATGATCAAGGTCCTGGATGGCCAGGGGGATGTTCTTCGACTCCAGGCGAATGGCGTAGCCGTAGATCAGCAGCACCGCCAGGGGCAGAATAAAGGCCAGAGCCAGGGTCAGGCGATCGCGGCGAAACTGGTTGAGTTCCTTACCGCACTGGGTCCAGACTCGTTTCATGGGGCCTCCGCTCGCTGCACAATTCCAATAAAGGCATCCTCCAGGGAAAAGGGAATGGGGCGCACTGCTGTCACTGGAATTGCGGCCTCCGCCAACCAGCGGTACACCGACTCGAGATCCTGGTCGGGTTGGTCTAGGACAAGGTGGAGTCGATCGCCAAAGATCGCCACTCGCCAGGCATCCAGATAATCCTTCAGGTGGTCAGAGGCGGCCTGAACTTGGGGGGATAGCAGCTCAATTAATTGGCCCGGTTGGCTGGCCTTAATCTGGCTGGGGGTACCCTGGGTAAAAATTGCTCCCCCGACCATCAAGGCCATCTGGTTACAATTTTCCGCCTCCTCCAGGTAGTGGGTGGTGACCAGAATGGCTGCCCCCCGCTGGGCAAAGTCCCGGATTAAGTGCCAGAATTGGCGGCGGGCCAGGGGATCAACTCCGGAGGTGGGCTCGTCAAGAAAGAGAATATCGGGTTCGTGCATGACCGAGGCACCAAAGGCAACCCGTTGTTTCCATCCCCCCGGGAGGCTACCGGTGGAGAGATTTTCCCGACCAACTAAGCCACAGGTTTCCAGCACCCAGTCAATTTTCTCCCGGCGCAGGGACCGGGGAACGCCGTAGACCCCACAGTAGAACTCCAGATTCTGGCGAATGGTGAGGTCGTCGTAGAGGGTAAATTTCTGGCTCATGTAGCCAATTCGCGATCGCACCTCAGGCCGATCCAGGTTATCTCGCGACCCGGCCAGCTCTATAGCGCCACCTGTGGCGGGCAAAAGACCACAGAGCATTTTAATGGTGGTGGTTTTACCGGCACCGTTGGCCCCCAGCAACCCATAGATCTCTCCGTAGTGAACGGTGATGTCCACTCCCTTGACCGCCTCAAAATCCCCAAAGGACTTGCTTAGCGCCTGGGTAACAATGGCGGTTTTATCCCTTTCCTTACCCGGTCGATAGGCCGGAAAGACCGGGTAAGCCAGGTCATGGCCCTGCTGCCGGAGCCGATGGACAAAGACGTTTTCTAGAGTAGGTTGGTCGTGACGCAGGGCCCCAAGGGTTACTCCCCCTCGGGCCAGGCTGTCACGAATTTGCTGCTCCCCTCGGTCTGCCGTTGTGACCAGCACATCCAGGCGATCGCCAAAGGTTTGAATATCCACCATCGCCGCCGAAGAAGACTCCCCCTGGCCTCCCATGGCCGCCGTTAATACCTGTTCCGCCGCCCCTAGGGGAGCTGCCCACAGCTCAATCCGTTCCAGGCCGAGGCTCTGGCGCAGTTCTCCCAGAGTCCCAATTTGCTGAATTTCCCCACCATAGATCAGAGCCAGGCGATGGCAGCGTTCTGCCTCATCCAGGTAGGGAGTGGCGGACACCACCGCTACCCCCTCGGCTGCGACGGACGCCAGTAGATCCCAAAACTCGCGTCGCGATACTGGATCAACGCCCGTGGTGGGTTCATCTAACAGGAGTACCTGGGGCCGGGTTACCAGGGCGCAGCAGAGGGCCAGCTTCTGGCGCATGCCGCCGGATAGGTTGGCGGCTAGACGCTGACCGAACCGATCCAATCCTACCCGCTCCAGCAGGTGAGCGGCTCGCTGCTCAAAAACGGCGGCTGGTAACCGTCTCAGTCCCGCCACGTAACGCAGGTTCTCGGCCACACTCAGGTCCGGATAGAGGGAAAACCGTTGGGTGACGTAACCCAGATGCAGCCGAGCCTGGCGCGGATCGGTGCCCAATATCTTGACCTCCCCGGTGGTGGCCGCCATCACCCCGGCCAAAATTTGAAAGGTAGTGGTTTTACCAGCTCCATCGGGACCAATGAGGCCAAAAATTTCCCCTGGTTGGACACTGAAGGTAATGCCCTTGAGGGCTTCCAGGCCTTTATAGGTTTTGCCCAGTCTGGTTACGGCGATCGCCGGTGGCTCCAGTCCCCCTGGATTTGCCATGGTCATGGCCTGGCCTGTTCAGAGGTCAGCACAATTTTGCCATCGGCGGGCATGCCGGGCTTAGCCAGACCCTGGGGATTGGTCAGGGCCAGCTTCAAACCAAACACCTGGGTTACCCGGTCTTCCTTAAAGTAAATATTTTCTGGAGTAAAGGACGCTTCTGTATCGATGGCCGCCACCGTGGCCGCCAGGGGCTGGTCGGGGGCCGAGTCGAGAAACACCTGGGCCTGCTGGCCTACCCGCACCAAACCTACCTGGGCCTCGGGAATATAGCCCCGCAGGTAAACCGATGCCAAATCTACCACTGTTAATAGGGGAGCTCCTGCTGCCACCACCTCCCCTGGTTCAGCGGTACGGGTCACCACCACACCATTAATGGGGCTGGTGATGGTCAGATCCGCCAATCGGGCTATCACCTCCTGCTCCACTGCCTGGGCCTGTTTGAGGTTAGCCTGGCTGGCGGCCAGTTGGGCCTGGGCCTGCTGTCGTTGGGTCGTCAGTCGGCCCACCTGGACAGACCGCAGCTCGGGGGTAAGCCCCCCGCTCTGGGCCTGGGTCAGGGTACCTCGGGCCGCGGTCACCTGTTGCTGGGCCGCCGTGACTGCCGCCTGACGGGCTGCCAGAGCCTTTGTAGCTGTTTGGAAGCGAGTTTCCGCCTGATCAAACTGTTGCCGGGGAACCGCCCCCTGATCCACCAGACTGGCGAGCCGATCGCGATCGGCGTGGGCTAGGGTTAGGGCTGACTCGGCTTCCCCAACCTGGGCTTGGGCTTCCACCAATTGGGCCTGGGCCGCTGCCACTGCCGCCTTGGCTTGATCAATCCGACCACTGCTATCCCCCTGGGACTGCTGCAGAACGAGGCGAGCTTCCCCAATCTGGTTGGTTAATACCGCTACCTGTAATTGGGCCTGGTTCACCTGCTGTTGGGCTGCCCCCACCTGGGCCTTAGCCGCCGCCAGTTGGGCCTGAAGTTGGGCGTCCTCCAGACGAGCTACCACCGTCCCGGTTTGAACCCGATCGCCCTCTTCTACACTAATCTTGACTACTCGTCCGCTGGTTTTAGCGGCCAGATCGGTTTCATGGCCCTCGATTCGACCACTAAGGGCGATATCGGTGGCGCGGGAGCGGTGGTTCCAATAACGTAGCCCCACTCCAAAGCCAATGATGAGTAGCAGTAGGGGTACCAGGATTTTCAGTTTCGATCCCAAACCGGAAGAGGCAGAACCTGGAGTAGGGGTATTACCGGTGGGAGTGAGGAGGGGGGCCATAGGGAAAAAAGATAGCCACTAGGAGAGGGGAGGAGCCGGGGAAACGGCCTTGAGGATTTGCTCGTCTAAACTAAAGTCTATGATTTTTTCCACCTGACCCGTTGCCAGGTAGTCTCGGTCAAAGGAATCTTTGAGGCCACTCACCAGATCAAAGCTGGGGGTCCAGCTCAGTTCAGATTGGGCATTGTGGATAGCGGTAAAGAAATGCTGTACACGCATGGGAAAGGCCTTAGCCTTGCCGAAGTCAAAGACCTTGGGGTCGTAATGGACAATGGTGAGATGCTGAGGATTTTTACCAGCAGCCTGGGCACAGGCCCTGGCCAGGCCGTCGAAGGTGACGGCCTTGGTGCCAGATATGTTATAAATTTGTCCGATTGCCCTGGAATTACCCAGTATTGCCACCATCGCCCGGGCCAGATCCTCTACGTGACCCAGTTGGGTGAGGTGCATGCCATTACCGGGAATCGGTAGGGGGCGATCGCGCACCACCCGATCAAAAAACCAGGATTCCAGGGGATTATAGTTGTGAGGACCGTAGATATAGACTGGCCGCACCGAAGTGAAGGGCACCCCCTGAGCCTGCAAGTAGGCTTCGGTTTCAAATTTACCCCGATGACGACTGTTGGGATCAATCCCATCCCCCTCGATGTGGGGCATCTGGTCGGCCTTCTGGTAGACCCCAGCGGAGCTTACATAGATAAACTGCTGTAGCCGATCGCCTAGAATCTCAATCAGGGGTTGGGTATCCCCTAACTCGCGGCCATTGTTATCAAAAATAGCGTCGAAGCGCTCACCCTTGAGCTTAGCCTTGAGGTCATCGGCCTGGGTGCGATCGCCCACAATCGTTTCTACCCCCGCTACTGGTGCAGGTCGATGACCGCGATTAAACAGTACTACCTGGTGCCCTTGGGCCACCAGTTGTTTAGTCAAGGACACCCCAATAAAGCGAGTACCCCCCATCACCAGTATGCGCATGACCCGATCCCCACCATAAACTGCAATGCGATCGCCCAGTTTCCAGTCTGTACTAAGACAGAACCTAGACTGGGGCCGCCATCCCTAGCTTATCAATAAAGGGTTTTGCCAGGAAAAAGCTGGCGATGGACTTGGCATCTACCGCTTCTCCAGCCAGAATAGTCTTTTGTAATTGGGCTGGGGTGATAAGCACAACTTCTAGATCCTCGTCTGGATCCATACCAGGAGATTGAACCGATTCTAGATCGGTAGCTAAAAAAGCATAGATGATTTCATCGGAGTAGCCGGGAGCGAGGGGAAAGTTACCCAGGGGCAACCAGGTGGCGGCGCTATAGCCCGCTTCTTCTTGAAGTTCCCGGCGAATAGTATCAACCGGGGCTTCACCCAACTCAAGGGTGCCAGCAGGAAACTCAAGTAACCGACCCATGACGGCAAAACGATACTGGCGCACCATCACCAGATTGCCGTCGGTGGTTAGGGGTACGGCCAGGGCACCGCCAGGGTGGCGAACACATTCCCAGGTGCCCTCAGCCCGGTTGGGTAGGCGCAGACGGTTGACTTCAAAGTTAAATTTACGTCCCCCATAAAACAGGCGTTGTTTTAGTAATTGGGGAGGCTCTTGTCCAAGGGGCATAGACTGGTTTGTCAAGATGTCCCCATTGTAGCGGCATAGGGGGCAGAGACGGTTCCGTCCATGGCATTGACCGGTCAACCGGGTCCTAAGGGTTATGGCTAAAGCTATATGCCCTGACTTAGTCAAAAAAATAGTGTCCTGGTTTCTACCAGGACACCCGATCCTTACAATAGCTAGGACTTAGTAAAGTTCTTCTTCTCGATGGGTCTGAATGGTGCAATCAGAAGTAGGATAGGCCACACAGGTTAATACATAGCCTGCTTCAATTTGATCATCATCCAGGAAAGACTGGTCAGATTGATCAACAGTACCTGCAGTGATTTTGCCAGCACAGGTGGAGCAGGCTCCGGCCCGGCAGGAGTAAGGGAGATCAATACCCTGCTCTTCGGCCTGATCAAGAATGTATACATCGTCTGGAACTTCAATGGTTTTATTGAGTCCTTCAGCTTCGTTTATCAGCGTTACCTTATAGCTTGCCATAGCACTATTGCCTCCTCAAATATCAGTTCAACGTCGCTCCACGGGATATCCTAGAAGTCACTCTTCTGAATTTCACACCCATGGATTCATCACATTTTGATCCTACGGGAAAACCTTTAGCCTGTCTGCCTTTTTTTTGGCTTGGATGAATGGGATTCGTAATCAAAGCGATAGATTGCTGGTTACTTTACTTATGATTGGGATGGGGCTTTGGGCCTGACTATGACTGATGTAATCCTGTTTTGGCATCGGCGTGACCTGCGACTGGGGGATAATCTGGGACTGGCGATGGCCTGCGATCGCAGATCCCAGACGGTGGGAGTCTTTTGTTTCGACCCGACCATTCTGGCTGCCGAAGATCTGGCTCCAGCACGGGTGGCCTATCTGCTTGGCTGTTTGCAAGTGCTACAGGAAAGCTACCGGCGAGCTGGAGGAGATTTACTGATTCTCCAGGGCGATCCCCGCCAACAGCTACCAGCCCTGGCCGAGGCCCTGGGCGCAATTGCGGTCTACTGGAACCAGGATGTTGAACCCTACGCTCGCCAGCGGGACCCCGCCGTTGCCACTGCCCTCAAAACCCTCGGTATTGAAAGTCACGCCAGTTTTTGGGACCAGTTACTCCATGCTCCTGGGGAAGTTAAAACTGGAGCCGGGGATCCCTACACGGTATACACCCCCTTTTGGCGTAACTGGGTCCAAAAGCCTAAGGCTGCTCCCCGGCCTTCCCCCCAGGGCCTGGTGGGCCTCAGTCCTGGGCAATTAGCTGCTGCAGTGGAAGTCGGAGCAGTTAATCTGCCTACCGCTGAGGATTTAGGGTTTGTCTGGCAGGGTGGGTTTCCCATTCAGCCAGGAGAAATCGCTGCTCGCCAGCGCCTGCAGGAATTTTGCCAGAACGCCCAGGGCCTGGAGAGTTACGACCAGCAGCGGAATTTTCCCTGGTTGGAGGGTACCTCACGCCTAAGTGCAGCCCTTAAATTTGGGGCGATCGGTATTCGTACAGTTTGGGCAAGCGCGACCCTTGCCTACCAGCAGGCTAATGGGGCAGAGACCCGCCAGGCTATTCAAACCTGGCAACAAGAGCTGGCCTGGCGGGAATTTTACCAGCACTGTCTTTACTTCTTTCCAGATTTGGCCACCGGGCCCTACCGTCCCCAATGGCGGAATTTTCCCTGGATTAACAACCCGGACCACTTTGAGGCCTGGTGTGCTGGTGCCACGGGCTATCCCATTGTGGATGCCGCCATGCGCCAGCTCAACCAGACGGGGTGGATGCACAACCGTTGCCGCATGATTGTGGCCAGCTTTTTAACCAAAGACTTGATCATTAACTGGCAATGGGGGGAAAAATACTTTATGCAGCACCTGGTGGATGGGGATTTGGCGGCCAATAACGGCGGCTGGCAGTGGAGCGCGTCCAGCGGTATGGACCCTAAGCCTCTGCGTATCTTTAACCCCGCTACCCAGGCCCAGAAATTTGATGCCGAAGCAGATTATATTCGTCAGTGGTTGCCAGAGCTTCGGTCCCTGGAGACCGAGTGGTTAGTAACGGGTAAAATTCCACCAGAAGAGCGCGATCGCACGGGCTATCCTCCTCCCCTGGTGGATCATAAACTTCAGCAAGCTCTTTTTAAACAAAAATACCAGGCCCAAAAAGAAACTATGGCTGGACAGTCCAATGGAATTACCATGGAACCCTAGACTATTCCTAACAACACTGGACGCTTAAGGATTTATAGCCGTAGCCACAGTTGACAGAGCGAAGCCGAGCCAGAACGCCGACCCAGCGCTTTGACTGATCAACTCGGTTCTAACCGCTCTAGCTCAAGCTATAAACTTTCAGAGAGTTACCCCGAAGTTCGGTTTTGTATTGAGTCAGGGGGGTTCTGGCAGGTCCCTTGAGCACAGCTCCTGAGGCTGAAAATTGAGCTCCATGGCGGGGGCAGATAAACTGGTTACCATTGCCTGAGTAGTTAACGGTGGCTCCCTCGTGGGTACAGGCAGCCGCTAAAGCTGTGTAACCACCACTGGACGTTTTAGCCACAATCACCCCATTCGCTACCACTGAACCGCCTGGAGTTCTAAGGGCGGCATTGGCGGCGCTATTCAAATCCAGAGTGAAATTAACCGTTTGGTTAGTGGTACTGGCTTTGCAGGCTTGAAAACAGGCAGAAACCAGCCCTCCCCCTGCGGCCAAACCCATGTAGTTTAAAAAATCTTGTCTGTTCATAGAAGTGATCTTTCTCCAGTTATGCCTGAGCCCGAGCCTCCTGGATCATATCATTGGGGTTTCGAGGGCAACAGGGTAATCAGGGATCGGGGCAACGAAGTGGGCAATGGAGAAAAGCAAAAATAGTCGTAGCCACCTGCAGGGGAGTGGTGGCGTGTTTAGCGCGATCGACCGCCCACCCTTCACCCCTTCCGCGAGGTCCGGGGCGGCGGCACGCCCTGGGCGAGGGGGTCCGGGGGAAACCGCCATTCCCCCGGTAAAGAACACTGATGCCGGTGACCTCACCCAAATAACGGGTATTAAGAAAGCCCACTAAGGCCATCAACCTCAAGGGTATCAGCTCTACGAACTATCCGTAGGTGACCAAGTTGGGGAAAGGGTTTCGCCAATCAGCCAGGACTTTTTGCTTGTAGAAATCTTTGAAGGGCCGATAGCCCAACCCATGGAAGGCAATGACGAGGGTCATCACTTCGCTATTTATGCTATATGGCTGTAGTCCCAAATAACACGGTGAAAGCCCGTCAGAGTGCCTATCTAGCATTCGCTTTGACCGATTTATCCTGTCCTAAGGGTTCTGGCCAAAGCTATAATAAGCAATCTCCTTTGCCATTCCCAGGGTTTCCAGGCTGTGACAGACACAAAAGGCTACAAAGATACGGTGCTTTTGCCCCAAACGGGCTTTGAAATGCGAGCCAATGCCACCCAGCGGGAGCCTGAAATCCAGGCCTTCTGGGCGGAGCACCAAATTTATGAAACCCTGGCCCAGGAGAACCCCGGCGAGGTGTTTGTGCTCCACGATGGGCCGCCCTACGCCAATGGGGACCTGCACATCGGCCATGCCCTGAACAAGATCCTCAAGGATATTGTCAATAAGTATCAATTGCTCAAGGGGCGGCGGGTGCGCTATGTCCCCGGTTGGGATTGCCACGGTCTACCGATCGAGTTGAAGGTGCTCCAGACGCTAGAGGCCAAGGAACGGGCTAGCCTCACCCCCCTGCAACTACGCCAGAAAGCCCGGGACTTTGCCCTCAAAACCATTGATCGGCAACGCCAGGGGTTTAAGCGCTACGGGGTTTGGGGGGATTGGGACCACCCCTACATGACCCTGACCCCCGCCTACGAGGCGGCCCAGATTGGGGTGTTTGGCCAGATGTACCTGAAGGGCTACATCTATCGGGGGCTGAAGTCGGTGCACTGGAGCCCCACCTCCCAAACCGCCCTGGCGGAGGCGGAGTTGGAGTACCCTGAGGGCCATACCTCCCCCAGTATTTACGCCGCCTTCCCCCTGGTGAGTCTCAGTCCTGGGGCGGCGGTGCTCAAGCCCTACCTGGGAGAACTGGGGGTGGCAATCTGGACCACCACCCCCTGGACCATTCCCGCCAACCTGGGGGTGGCGGTCAACCCTGAGCTCACCTACGCGGTGGTGGCGGTGGGAACCGGGCAACCCTTCCCCTACCTGCTGATCGCCAGGGACCTCTGCGATCGCCTGGCCCAAACCCTGGGCACCGCCCTCACCGTCAAAGCCGAGATCCGCGGATCGGCCCTGGAGCACTGCACCTACCGCCATCCCCTGTTTGATCGGGAAAGCTCGATTTTAATTGGCGGCGACTACGTCACCACCGAGTCGGGCACCGGCCTGGTGCACACCGCCCCCGGCCATGGGGACGAGGACTTCAAAGTGGGGCAGCGCTACGGCCTGCCCATCCTCTGCCCGGTGGACGAGCGGGGGGATATGACCGCTGAAGCCGGTCCCTTCGCCGGCCTGAATGTGTTAAAGGACGCCAATCCGGCGGTGATCGAGGCCCTGGCCAGGGCCGGCGCCCTGCTCAAGCAGGAGCCCTACGTCCACAAGTACCCCTACGACTGGCGCACCAAAAAACCCACCATTTACCGGGCTACGGAGCAGTGGTTTGCCTCGGTGGCGGGCTTCCGCGAGGCGGCCCTGGAGGCGATTCGCCAGGTCCGGTGGATTCCGGCCCAGGGGGAAAACCGGATTACCGCCATGGTGGGCGATCGCTCCGACTGGTGCATCTCCCGCCAGCGCACCTGGGGGGTGCCGATTCCGGTGTTCTACGACCTGGAAACCGGCGAGCCCCTGATCAACGCCGACACCCTGGCCCACATCCAGGCCCTATTTGCCGAAAAGGGCTCCGATGTCTGGTGGGAACTGCCGGAGGCGGATCTGTTGCCCCCCGCCTACCGCGACAATGGCCGCACCTACCGGAAGGGCACCGACACCATGGATGTGTGGTTTGACTCCGGCTCCTCCTGGGCGGCGGTGGCCCAGCAGCGGCCGGAGCTCCACTACCCGGTGGAGATGTACCTGGAGGGTTCGGACCAACACCGGGGCTGGTTCCAGTCCAGTTTGCTGACCAGTGTGGCGGTGAATGGCCACGCCCCCTACAAAACCGTCCTTACCCACGGCTTCACCCTGGATGAACAGGGTCGCAAGATGAGTAAATCCGTGGGCAATGTGGTGGACCCCTCGGTGGTGATTGAGGGGGGCAAAAACCAGAAGCAGGACCCACCCTACGGGGCCGATGTGCTGCGGCTATGGGTATCCTCGGTGGATTACTCCGCCGATGTGCCCCTGGGCAACACCATCCTCAAGCAAATGGCGGATGTCTACCGCAAGATTCGCAACACCGCCCGCTTCCTGTTGGGCAATCTACACGACTTTGACCCAGCCCGCCAGGCGGTGCCCTACGATCAACTGCCGGAGTTGGATCGCTACATGCTGCACCGCATCACCGAGGTGTTTACCGACATCACCGACGCCTTTGAAACCTACGAGTTTTTCCGGTTCTTCCAGACGGTGCAGAACTTCTGCGTGGTGGATCTCTCCAACTTTTACCTGGACATTGCCAAGGACCGGCTCTACATCAGCGCCCCCGATTCCCTCCGGCGGCGTAGTTGCCAGACGGTGCTGGCGATCGCCATGGAGAACCTGGCCCGGGCCATCGCCCCGGTGATCTCCCACATGGCGGAGGATATCTGGCAGAATCTCCCCTACCCCAGCGGTTATAACTCTGTGTTTCAGGCCGGTTGGGTGGATCTTGACCCCCAATGGCACCAACCGGCCCTGGCCCAGCGTTGGATGCCGCTGCGCAGCCTACGTCAGGAGGTCAACCGGGTGCTGGAGCAGGCCCGTACCGCCAAGGCGATCGGATCTTCCCTGGAGGCCAGGGCCCTGATCTACGGGGCCGATGCTAATTTGCGCCAGCAACTGGCAGTCCTCAACCCTGGCGATGCCGTTGCCGCCGGGGCCAACCATGTGGATGAACTGCGCTATCTACTGTTGGTGTCCCAGGTGGAGCTGCTGGATAGCCCGGACTCCCTGGCGGACCTGCCCTACCATAGCCAGACCGATAGCCTGGCGGTGGGGGTGACGGGGGCGGCGGGGCAGAAGTGCGATCGCTGCTGGAACTACTCTATCCACGTAGGACACAGCAGCCTGCATCCGCTGCTCTGCGATCGGTGTGTGCCAGCCCTGGCGGGGGATTTTTAAGTAGCCGGTTAACCTACGGGTGAATTGGGAAATCTGGCAGCGATTAGGTTGGTCATCGACAGGGAAGGAGCCATGACATCGGCAAAAGGAGCTCTACCACCAGGCTTGATCATTCGTTCTGGTCGATGGGTTTGGACCACCCTCTGGCAGCAGATGATGGCTAAGATGGCTCCCCCCAGTCAAGCTGGTGATTACCTGCGTCCCGCCAGTCAGTTCCGTCACCCAATTGCTCCCGCTAGTCCCTATCCTCCTGCTTCTCAGCGCTATAGCTTGATCGTTAGCTACGGTTGCCCCTGGGCCCACCGTACCCTGATTACCCGGGTCTTAAAAGGTCTTGAGGAAGCCATTTCTCTGATCTGGGTAGAGCCCTCTCCTGAACGGGGGGGGTGGGTCTTTACCACCCCCTTTCGCGGTTGCCATACCCTGGCCGAACTCTACCGCCAGGCCTATCCTGACTATACGGGGCGGGCTACCATACCGGTGCTATGGGATCGACAACAGGCCACCCTGGTAAACAACGAAAGCGCCGATATCATTCGACTCCTAAATGGGGCATGGCAGGAATTTGCCACCCAGACCCAAGTAGATCTCTATCCCGAACCTCTGCGGTCTTCTATTGATGGCTGTAGCGATCGCCTTTACCACACCGTTAACAATGGAGTTTACCGTTGTGGTTTTGCCCAAACCCAGGCGGCCTACGACCAAGCCTGTGGGGAACTCTTTGACACCCTCGATGAGTTAGAGACCCGCCTCGCTCAGCAGCCCTATCTATGGGGAGAAACCCTTACCCTGGCGGATGTATGCCTTTTCCCCACCCTATTTCGGTTTGATGCCGTCTACTACGGTCTGTTCAAGTGCAATCGCCGCCGCATCCAGGACTATCCTGCCCTCAGTCGGTACCTATCCCAGCTATACCACCTACCCGGAATAGCAGCCACCTGCAACCTGGCCAGGGTAAAGCGAGACTACTACGGTAACCTATTCCCCCTGAATCCCGGCGGCATTATCCCCGCTGGGCCCGATTTATCCTGGTGTCAGACGGATTAATCCAAAGGATTGGACCAGGCCTAAGCAGGGCTACAACCAGCCAGCAGCCTTTTAGGGGATGGTTAGCCCGGTGAGTCCCTTGGTTGTGTCGCCCTTCCTTTTGCTCTCCGCTTCACCTACCACTGGTGGTGAAACCCATTCTCAACATAGTGTTTAAGCTGATAGCTCATTCGCCGCATGCCCGTCTTCTCATCCTGGCGAATAAAGGGCATGGAAAGTTTTGAGAACCAGCCCGATAGTCGTTCCTGATGGACATACTGGGTGCGGTTAGGGCCCACATCCTGCAATTCGAACACATGTTCACTACTAAAACCTGGCCCTCGAAAGATCCACTGCAGGCAATGGTTGGGCTGTACTACTAGGATGCAGGGTTGAAACTCCGTACCGGCTTCTCCCTCCAGACGGCGTAGGGCCAGGGCAATCTCTTGTCCCTGACGAATCGGTCGGTTAGGATCGCAATCGTAGAGAAAGGTATTCCAGCGATGCCACTCTTCCTTGCGAATGAGGGCGTCCCAGACGGCGAAACGGGGGGCGTCAATGGTGATTGCGCTGTAGAGGCTGGCCATGGGAGCAAACCCTATACCAGTAACAAATTATTAATATATATTTATGTTTTTATATTCCCACAAGCTGATACCTTCTTAAGAGTAGGGTCCACAGAGTCGGGGAAAGTCCGCAGATATACCCTGAGGCCTCTCAGCATTCTGACTGCAGGATGTTTGTCGGGACCGTCGCACCACTCTTTCCTATTTGCTTGAACTATGCTCCGATCTCGGTAGTACCTCCATTGGCTGTATAGCCGTAGCCACCGGTAAGGGGGCGGAGGTACGCCAGAAAGCCTACCCAGTACGGGCTTTTCCATGGTTCGTAACATGGGACAGGCCTGGCAGTTACGGGCCATGAAATTGACCAATCAACCCGGTCCTCAGCGTTCTAGCCAAAGCTATACTATTCCGCAAGGACAACCACTTTTACAGGTTTTGCCATGGCCCAACTAACTCCCAGTTCCAGCTATAGCTTTAGCCTACGCCTGAAGATTCCCAACCGGGCGGGTATGCTGGCCCGGGTTACTCAGGCTATCGCCGAAGCAGGGGGTAACCTGGGGGATTTCTCCTTAATCAGCCGGAATCGCTCTGAACTGATTCGATTGGTCAATATCGATGCCTCTAGTGCCGATCATATTCAGGCCATTGTCAACGCTGTCAAAGGCTTGAGAGATATTGAAATCCTGGAAATTCGCGATCGCACCTTTCAACTCCATGAGGGGGGTAAAATCAGCGTTGAGAGTAAGCTGGCATTAAATAATCAGGAGGATCTGGCGATGGCCTACACCCCCGGTGTGGGTCGCATCTGCCTGGAGATTGCCGAGCATCCTGACCGGGTCTTTGACCTCACCATTAAGGGCAATACCGTAGCCATCGTCACCGATGGTAGTGCGGTGCTGGGGTTGGGTAACTTGGGTCCAGAGGCGGCTTTGCCGGTGATGGAAGGTAAGGCCCTGCTGTTTAAGAAATTTGCGGGCCTGGATGCCTTTCCCATTTGTCTGGATACCCAGGATAGTCAAGCAATTATCACAGCGGTGAAGCAACTGGCTCCCGTCTTTGGTGGGGTCAATCTGGAGGACATCAGCGCTCCCCGTTGTTTTGATATCGAGGCCCAACTCCGGCAGGAACTGGATATCCCCGTTTTCCATGACGATCAGCACGGCACCGCCATTGTCAGTCTGGCTGCCTTGATGAATGCGCTGAAGCTGGTGAATAAGACCCTCGCCCAGGTGAAAATTGTGATTAACGGGGCAGGGGCCGCGGGTATCGCCATCGCCAAACTGCTCCATAAGGCCGGAGCCCATCAAATTGTGATCTGCGACTCCAAGGGGATTTTGTCCCATAGTCGCGCTGATTTGAATCCCCAAAAGCAAGAATTTGCCGTTTCCCAGTCGGGAACTCTAGCCGATGCCATGGTGGACAGCGATGTTTTTCTGGGGGTTAGTGCCCCTGGAGTGGTCTCCGTAGAGATGGTACGGTCTATGGCCGCCGATCCCATTGTCTTTGCCATGGCTAACCCCATTCCCGAAATCCAACCCGAACTAGTTAGGGATCAGGTGGCGGTCATGGCTACGGGCCGCAGCGACTACCCTAACCAGATCAATAATGTGCTGGCCTTTCCTGGGGTTTTGCGGGGCGCCATTGATTGTCGGGCCCGGGAAATCACCCCCACCATGTATATGCAGGCCGCCTTTGCGATCGCAGCTCTGGTGAGTCCCCAGGAACTTAATCCCCACCACATCATTCCCTCGGTGTTTGATACTCGGGTTGCCAATGCGGTTGCCTCAGCGGTTAAACAGGCGGCCCGGGTTGATGGAGTAGCCCGCCGGTAGGATAACTGAATTGGCGATAACGGATCCGTCGCCATCGCCAGAAATGGGTTTGTATATTTTTGTGAGTTAACTTTAACTTTAGTTGACTGATATCACAGCCAGGAAGAAAAACCTCTGGTAGTAATGGGAGAGAGGTTATTCCTCCTGCTGATCTGGGCAGCCTAAACTACCTGATTCTCGTTACTATTCTTTATGATTAAATTCCGGTTTGCCGCCCTACCCTCTTTCCCTGGTATGTCGCTGAGGGAGAAAAATGTTTAATACCACCGAAATTTTGATTAATAGCTTTGTTGCCCATCTAAAAGCTGGTTACCAGGGTAGTTATGGCAGTCAAAATCCTCAGTACCAAGAGATCATTGGTTGGGCTGGTAGCATGGCTCTGGAGAATATTGCCAACAGTGACGCCCTATACCACAACGTTGAACATACGATTTTAGTCACCTTGGTCGGGCAGGAAATGCTGCGGGGAAAGCATATTCGCGAAGGTGGCGTCAGTGGTAAGGACTGGTTGCACGTTATTCTTTCCCTGGTGTGCCATGACATTGGCTACATTAAGGGGGTTTGTCGGAGTGACCAGACCAGGAACAATCTTTATGCCACCGGTCGGGGAGAGGAAATGGTCATGCTGGCGTCTGGAAACTCTGACGCTGCCCTTAACCCCTATCATGTGGATCGGGGTAAGCAATTTATCGAAGAGCGTTTTGGCAACAATGACTTGATTGATGCCAATCTGATTAAGCAAAATATCGAGCTAACCCGCTTTCCCGTGCCTCACGAGGAAGACCAGCAAGATACCGAAAGTTTTCCAGCCCTAGTGCGGGCAGCAGATTTAATTGGTCAATTGAGTGATCCCCGTTACCTCAAAAAGGTAGCGGCCATATTCTATGAGTTGGAGGAAACAGGTTTAAATCGGCAATTAGGCTATAACAATCCTGGGGATTTGCGTGCTAACTATCCTCAATTTTATTGGAGTCGAGTCCATCCCTTTATTCAAGATGGTTTGCGTTATCTTTCTCTGACCCAGCAAGGTAACCAGATTCTGGCTAACCTGTACTCCAATGTATTTATGGTAGAAAATCAAGAAACCCTAATCTATGCCTGAGACCCTATGAATTGGTGGCGCAAGTTAAAAAATAATCCCCTGGCTCGCTGGGGTGCGGCTTTGTTAATCGTTCTCTATAGCCTATCTCTAGGAGCGGACTTTTTCGCTCCCTATAGTCCCTACGATACTCAGGCCAACGGTTCTCTTCTGCCCCCCACCCAGATCCACTGGCGCCATCGGGATACGGGTAAGGTGTTTTTCCATGTTTACCCCACAACCCAGGGACCTATTGATCTCAAAACCGGCGATCGCCAACTCCAGGTCGACTATACTCAGCCTTCCGCCATTCGTCTGTTGCATCGCGATCAACAGGGTCATCTGCATCTGTTTGATGCTGACGGTCCCGGTAAAATCAACCTGCTAGGTACGGATGAGCAGGCCCGAGACCAATTCAGTCGCCTCATCCATGGCAGTCGGGTTAGTCTCAGTGTCGGGCTGATCGGGATTCTCATCTCCTTTCCCCTAGGTATGCTAATGGGTGGCATTGCCGGTTACCTGGGAGGAGCCATAGACGCTGTCTTAATGCGCTTGGTGGAAGTCCTGATGACCATTCCCAGCATTTACCTGCTGGTGGCTCTGGCGGCGGTGTTACCGGCGGGATTAAGTAGCGCCCAACGCTTTCTCTTGATTGTTGCCATTACCTCCTTGGTAAGCTGGGCGGGGCAAGCCCGGGTGATTCGGGGACAGGTGCTGGCCATTAAGGAACAAACCTTTGTTCAGGCGAGCCAAGTAATGGGAGCAAGGCCCCTTTATATTATTGTTCGTCATGTTTTACCCCAAACCGCCACCTATGGCATTATCTCTGCCACTTTAGCCATTCCTGGCTTTATTCTGGCGGAGGCAGTCCTGAGTTTTATTGGTCTGGGGATTCAGCAGCCCGATGCCTCCTGGGGTAATATGCTAACTCTGGCTACCAATGCCTCAATTCTGGTGTTACAACCCTGGTTAATCTGGCCTCCTGCAATTTTAATTGTGGTTACATCCTTGGCCTTTAACCTGTTGGGGGATGGTTTACGAGATGCCCTAGACCCTCGTATTCTAAGACAGTAAGCTGGGCGGGCTAAGGGGGTACCAAGGAAATGGCTAGACTGACTACTATGCTACCCCTTCAATTTTTGCTGGTGGCATTGCTCTGTCTGGGGTTGTGGAGTTGTGCTGGGGTTGATGCTAAACCCCCTGAGGCAGCAGTAACGGCAGCGATCGCCCAAAAATTAGAGCGGACCCAGTCCCTCCTGTCCCGCCAGTTGGCCCTAACCGAGGGGACTCTGACCAATCCCAGGGTTGACCAGGTGATTATTGCCCATTATCACTGGACCACCCTGGAGCATCACAGAGTGGTGCAGGTGCAGGGAACCTACCAACTCAAGGGAGCTGGCCTCAGTCGATCACAACAGCGGCAAAGCCGGCCCTTTGAAGTGTACCTGGAACGGAGAGAAGCCCAGGATGGCAATGGGTGGAAGGAAATCGAACCGACTCCTGCCTCAGAACTCTCCTAACCTACTCTCTTCAGGTTAGGCCAGTAGGGACCATACTGGGCGCGGTAATTATTCCTGAGTTTTTTCTGGGCGTTGGTTCTGTAGCCACTTATAGCTCTGGCCAGAACGGTGAGGACACCCTTGAGGGGTCAATTTTATGCCCTGGCTACAGGGACACCTCAGCGATCGCTGCTTCCCATGGCCCTATCCAGCCGCCAGATATCTTGCTCGAGGGTATCGAACTCTTGTAAGCCAGCCTGCTGGGGGTTATTCAGAACTTCCAGGTCAGTGCTAGAGGAGGTATCGATAAAGTCCAATCGGGATGAGTAACTACAGAGATGCTTAATAAAATGGGCTACCACCTTGGGATCGGACCATTTCATCTGGGCCCGTTGCTGCAAAACCACCAGCGCCTCTTTATCACTCATGGAACTCCGCCAACCCTTACGCTGGCGGCAGGAGACCCAAACATTCAGGACCTGGAAGATCCGTGCCAGGTAATCATCTGGAATCGCTCGCCGGTAGTACTGATCCAGTACCAGAGCCACATCCCTAAGGCCTGCCTCCCTGGCCAGTTGGGCGCTTTCTTTAAATAAACTCTCCATTTCCTCCAGCACCTGACTGCGGTCACTAAAGGCTTGACTCAGACTGCTATCATCCAGAAAAATTGCCCCTAAATTCTTAAAGTGGGCGGCTAGGAATAAGGTCCGTTTTTCCCGATCTGAAAGACCGGCAAGGGTGCCGTAGGCAAGGCATAGGTCGGCCAGTAAGGTTGATTCCTCCAGCAGCCACCTTTGCTTGCGCTTAAGCAAGCCTCGCAGCGTTTTAATATAGCTGTGGAAGCTGGGGTAGCTCATGGGGCATTTGATCGGTTAAAGATCCTTACTTTATAACGCTAACAGTTAATCTCATACGATCCCCATAGCTTTTAGAATAAAATTTACGGGAAATTTATCTCAAAGATCTATATCGAATAATGACTATTCCGTTCTGAGGTAAGCTGTGGTTCCCCTCCGTGATGAAAATCCCATCCGTTCAACGCCCACGGTCACCTACGGTATTATTGGCCTGAATATTGTTGTTTTTCTATTTCAACGTATCCTGACCCCCAAGGGATTAGATATTTTTCTGGATACCTGGGCAATTGTACCGATTGAGCTGACCAGCAGTTTTCAGGGTATCCTTAAATCCCCTCAATCTGAATGGGTTACCCTAATTTCATCCCAGTTTCTCCATGGGGGTTTTTTGCATATTGGCGGCAATATGCTCTATCTCTGGGTATTTGGCAATAACATTGAGGACCAACTCGGCCATTTTAAGTTTCTAGTCTTCTATTTAACCTGTGGTGCGATCGCCGGGCTAACCCAGTGGTTTTTCGACCCCTTCTCGACGGTACCGACAATTGGTGCCAGTGGGGCGATCGCTGGGGTGATGGGGGCCTATATCCTGAGATTTCCCAGAGCCTACATCGTTACCCTGATTCCCCTACTATTTTTCTTTACTACCGTACGTATACCGGCAGTTTTTTTCCTGGGTTTTTGGTTCCTACAGCAAGCCCTGTTCAGCCTATTCACCCTCAGTAACCACCTCAATGCGGCCTCTAGCGGAATTGCCTATTGGGCCCATTCCAGCGGTTTTCTGGCCGGTATTATAATTGGCCCCCTGCTAGGCTTAATGGGCAAATCCAAATCCGGCTTCAGGGACTAATGGGAAGTCCTAGGTTAAGGCTGGCTCTCCGCTATTGCCTTGATGACGCAATGTAGCCGGAAATTGCTATGCCGTAGTAGAAAACTCCAGGCTGTGGCATCTGTTTAAAGGTTTTGCTATTTTCCCGGCTCTGATACATTGTCTATAGCCCTGCGGTTGCTCTCTGGTTTGGGGTGAAAGCTCTGAATCGACGCTTTTGGCAGGTGACTACTACTGGCAATATTGGGACTATACCCGTGTCTTTACCCCTATCTTCACCTGCCTCTGTCCACCCTCAAGATTGGTCTGTTTTGCTCCAGCAATTGATGGCGGGGCAATCCCTCAGTCAGGCTGAGGCTGAGGTCCTGATGCGGGGATGGCTGGGGGAATCGATTCCGGCATCGGTCTCAGGAGCCTTGCTGGTGGCCCTGCAGATGAAGGGAGTGGTGGCGGATGAGCTGGCGGGGATGGCCCGGGTGCTGCAGGGACAGTCCCTGGGAGGGGAGGGTACTATTCTCCACCCTACTCCCTGTATTGATACCTGTGGTACCGGTGGCGATGGTTCCCATACCTTTAACATTTCTACGGCGGTGGCGTTTGTGGCCGCCGCTGCCGGTATTCGGGTGGCCAAGCACGGTAATCGTTCTGCCTCCAGCAAGGTGGGTTCCGCCGATGTTCTGGAAAGTCTGGGAATTGATCTGGCCGCCAGCCCAGAGCGGGTCAGAGGGGCTCTGGAGGAAGTGGGCATTACCTTTCTTTTTGCCCGAGGCTGGCATCCGGCAATGAAGGCCGTTGCGCCCCTCCGCAGTGACTTGAAGATCCGTACCGTGTTTAACCTGTTAGGACCTCTCGTCAATCCCCTACAGCCTACGGGTCAGGTGATTGGTGTTTACGATCCGGCTGTAGTTCCCATTATGGCCGCTGCCCTTAACCAACTGGGCCGTCCTCGGGCAATTGTTCTCCATGGTCGCGAGCACTTAGATGAAGCGGGTCTGGGGGATAAAACCGACCTGGCGGTCCTGCAGGAAGGTATGGTTACTTCAGTGGTGCTCGATCCCCAATCCCTAGGCTTGGCCAGGGCCCCCGTCAGTGCCCTACGGGGGGGAGACATCGAGGAAAACGCCGCTATTCTGACGGCGGTGCTGCAGGGCAAAGGCACTGTGGCCCAACGAGATGGGGTAGCCTTAAACGTGGCCTTGGCCTTGAAAGTTGGAGAGCGGCTGAGCGGCTCCTCCCTAGAGGAAGAATTGGCCCAGGGGCTTAGCCTGGCCCGCGATATTCTAGCCAGTGGAGCGGCCTGGGATAAGCTCCAGGCCCTGGTGACTTACCTGGCTTAGGAGAGACCGACAAAGGCCAGGGTTTGGGTTGATTCCCCCATAGTTGGGCAGCGCTTCCCGCCCCCCACCGGAGATGGAAGGTGATCAGGAGTCCTGGCCACCGACTCCCTCACCCACAGGAAATTTCTCCCCACCCCACCCAGGTCTACAGGCTGAGACCAATGCGAAGCGCGATCGACCGAGACTATCCATAGATACCCCCTGGTCAGCATCGGCTCCATCGGATCAAACCG